>CAZCTL010000044.1:0-9082 GCA_964501685.1 uncultured Candidatus Saccharibacteria bacterium | reverse complement strand
AGTAGTTGCTTAAACTGTTGTGGGGCTTGGGGGAGGGCGTAGAATTTTCCGGGGTGCAAGCGGCTCGGCACAAGGAAGTCTCGCGCGCCTTCGGGGCTACTTGAAGTTAAAATTGGCGTGGTTATTTCTATAAACCCTTGGCTGTCCATCCAGTCGCGAATGAATTTAATCATTTTATGCCGACGCACCAACATAGTCTGCATTTTTTCACGACGCAAATCCAAAAATCGGTACTTCAGGCGCAGGTCCTCGTTTATTTGCACGTCTTTGTTAAAAATTGGAAAAGGCAGGGGTTTTGAAGAATTGAGAATTGAAAATTGAGAAGTGAGAATTTCCACAGTGCCAGTTGGAATATTGGCGTTCACTGTTTCCGGTGTACGTTGTACTACTGTTCCCGTAACTTGAATAACAAATTCATCGCGAACAGTTTCCGCCAGTTTAAAAGCCTCGCCGCTATCTGGATGAATTGAAAGTTGTACAATTCCCGTATGGTCGCGCAGGTCTATAAAAATAAGCCCGCCGTGGTCACGCGTGGAGTTCGCCCATCCAGCCACAGTTACTTCCTTGCCTACTTGATTTATGGTGTTTATAGTTAGTGTTCTATTCATAGTCATAAGTATACCAGTACCAAAAAAAAGAGGGAAGCACCGCTTGGCTGATAGCGTTGCTTCCCTTTTTACGGGTTTTGTGAGAGATAGTCATATTGTGCTTGCTCGCACTAAACCATCACTAACTTCATAGAGCGAAAATTTTCGCTCAATTTCTGCGTCGTCACAGGTTTCTCCCATATAACTTTCCCATGTGTAGGCAATAACCGCCGCGGGATAGCGGTTTTTTTCCTGTAACCCCGTGTAAGTTGCGTTTATTTCCTGTTCCTTATTTACCCTTATTATAACGGTGATGGGGTCGCCAAGTTTTTCGTAGAAGTTCATTGTTGTCCTCCGTTTGGCTCCCGCGGGAGCCGGTTTCGATGTTGTGGTTCCACATCCGCAGGATAGCGAATAGGCTATTGTCGCAAAAAAAATACTACCGGTCAAGAGTGGTGGGTAGCTATTTTCCTTTTTCCTATGTCATCCCGTGCTTGAGCCTGTCCTGAACTTGATTCAGGAACACGGGATCCAGATTTCATCAGTATTCTGGTAAACTAGATTCCGGCTCGGAGGCCGGAATGACAGCGATTTTATTGCGTTTTAAGAAAAGGTGAATTATTACAAGCATCGGATGGTGGGGCAGTGGTGCAGGGTGGACTTATTTTTGCTAAACTTAACCCATAACTGCGGTTGAAATACCGCTACAACAAGCCAAGGAGGGCTTATGACTCTTTTCAAAATTCTAACATGTGTGTTCGTTGTGGGCTGTGCGGTGGCGGTACTTGATGCCACACTTACCCAAACGGCGCGGATTTTTTGTTTTTTTCTTGGATTCGCGGCGTTGTTGGTGTATAACGCTTGCAGCCCAAGCCGGCACAAGGGATGGCGTCCAAGATGAAAACTTTAGGGTTGGCAGATTGCCCTGCATCTGCCAACCCTTTCTCATGATATAATAGGACTTGTTAGACTCTACGTCGTATAAGTCATATTAGACTTATAGTACCAATAGGACAATATAAGACATATGGCGCTAAAGAAAATTGTATTAGATTTGGAGACTCAGAATTCGTTTCAGGATGTGGGTGGTAGAGGGAAGAATCATTTATTAAAAATTTCTGTGTGCGGGGTGTATTTTTACGAGACAGATAAATATGTGACTTACGAAGAATCAGAAATTGGTAAACTTGCGCCCTTACTCCAAACCGCAGACCAAATAATTGGCTACAATATAAAAGACTTTGATTTTGAAGTATTGCAACCATATTTAAATTTTAATATTTTTGAAGTACCTTACTTAGACTTGCTTGTGGACATAGAAAAAGCCATTGGTCACCGCGTAAAACTGGAGTCGGTGGCACAGGCCACACTGGGTACTGGCAAATCGGGTACTGGCTTGCAGGCTATTCTGTATTGGCGCAACGGTCGGCTAGACGAGCTCAAGAAATACTGTTTAGACGACGTGCGGGTAACTAAGCAGGTCTATGAGTATGGTTTAAAAAACGGTAAAGTGCTGTACTCGGACTACTTTAAAACAAAAGAATGCCCCGTCACTTTTACAGAAGCAAAAGCGCGGGGGCAGGTTCTGCACCAGGCTAGTTTGTTTTAACCTAACAATCTTGAGCGTACCTACAATTGCTATTCTTTGTTAATTACTAAGTCTAGGTTATTATAGGCGAAAGTAATTACTTTAGTTTTGCCACCAGTGTTGGGAATTTCTAATGCAATATGGACTTTATTTACTTTGTGAGAGATGAGAAGTTTCGCTAGTGTGGTACAGTCTTGTTCGTTCAGCTGTTCGCATGTGGATAGTTTATTATTACCACGTAGATATTCATAGGTAATGGTTTTGGGGTGGAGACCGGTATTTATGATGGTTTCATTGATCTGGTTTGCGATTCTGGCTGTAGTAATCTCTGGACGTTCAATGGTGGGAATATTATGGTGGTTCATAAATTGTACTCTATTCTAATGATGAAAAATTAACAATGAAAAAAATAGTTGTTCCATTAGTACTCATTGCAATACTAATTATACCATTTGCTAAAGTATTTGCCGGTGCCTGGATTTTGCCTCAGTATTTTAGGCTTGGTCCGTTAACTATCCATTACTACGGCATTACTATGGCTTCAGCGGTGGGAGCTGGTTGGTGGCTGGCTGTAAGGCGAGCATCCCAATATGGTTTAGATGCAGAGAAAATAGATTCATTTTTAACATGGTTAATCTTTGGAGGATTCGTTGGCGCGCGGGCTTATCATGTCGCAAGTAGTTGGGAGTATTACTGGCAGTACCCATTGGATGCTTTAAAAGTTTGGCATGGCGGATTGTCAATCTATGGAGCACTGCTTGGAGGCTTGACAATTGTTTTTTGTCATTCCGGCCTCCGACCTGTCCGCCATAGCTTTGGCGACGGAGGGGCCGGAATCCAGAAGAGTGTTAATACCTGGATCCCGGGTCAAGTCCGGGATGACGGTGTGCGGGGGGTGTTGGATTGGCTTACTCCAAGTCTAGTCCTAGGGCAAATTGTTGGCAGGTTTGGCAACTTTTTTAACTATGAAGCTTTTGGCTACCCAACAAGCCTACCTTGGAAGATGTTTGTGCCGGAAGGTTTTAGACCAATGGGATATTTTGCAAGTCAGTATTATCATCCACTGTTTTTGTACGAAGCTTTGGGTAATGCTATTATTTTGTGCATTTTGCTACGTTTATCAAACGCAGAAAGCCCTAGCTCAAATGGCTACAGGCTAAAACTCGGAGCCCTATTTTTTATGTACCTTTTTCTGTATAATGCACTTAGGTTTACCCTTGAACACTTACGTGTAGATAGTACTTTTATTTTTGAAGTATTTCGCTTAAATGTGCTTGTAAGTGGACTTTTGTGCCTAGTGGGACTTTTGGGTTATTTTACAGCAAATTATGTTTTCAGTTTTAAGAAAAATTGATTGGACTAGTCATAGGGTGGTAAGTATTGTTTCTGCACTGGTCTTACCTGTGGTCTTGTACAACATGGCAATACCACAACCCATTTTTCGTTTTATGGTACCTGTCTTTGTTTTGCTTGTAGGGACAATTGAACTCTTAACATGGCGTACTCTACGCAGTTTCGGTGAAGCAAGAGTTTGGGCCATTGTGCGAAGCAGCTTATTTTATTTATCTTGGGTGTTAATTTTTTTTCTTATCCCCAATACATTTTTTCAAGGGTTGTATATTGTTATTTCCATACCAATATTGTATATCGGTCAGCAGTTGGTAGCATACACTGGAGAGACAGTACTTATTACTCATACAATTCTTGCAAGCTTTGGAATAATTATGGGCATTGTAGCCAGTGAGTATTATTTCCATGCCAGCGGTTTAGTAATGAGTACAATCTTATTTATAGTTTATTTTTTGCTTGCTCGGGCAACGTATGTATTTGTGCCTCAATCTAGCGTGGTTCGCTCCGTTACTTCTCTGTTGGTGGCACTTTGCGCGGTAGAAGTATATATTGCAATTCTATATCTACCGTTTCACTACACTGTGGTGGGTTTTCTAACATTTACATCATTCTATCTAATCTGGCTCTTTACCTATTATTGGCAATTTGGGGTATTAACTTTTGCTCGTGTTAAATTCTATTTATTTATTTCCATATTGTTCACAATTGGATTACTTCTCGCAACTCCATGGCAATTGATTTAAACTAACCTATTTATGAACTACAAAATCTCAAAGAATATTGTTCAGACTCTACTCCTAGTTATTCTAGTGCTTATAGTAAACCTATTTTTTGGTGATTTACTTCAAGCAAAAATTGCAACATGGCACTGGGTACAAAAGTATCATCTTATAAATCCAAGGGTTCCGCTTGTAATAAATACCCGGGAGGAAATACGTCCAAACGATGTAAAAGATTTGGTATCGGCGGTTAGTAGTCATAAAAATAAAATTGTGGCGCTGGTAAGTATCTCCAATGGATCTCGGACTTTAATTGGTTCAGCGGTGGCACTTACATCTGATGGAGTTTTTTTAACGGCCAAGAATGTAGTAGGGGATATTCCAGCAGAGAGCATTGTGTCAATTCAAACTGATGGCAAGGAACTAAAAGTAAAAGATATTTTTATAGATCCAGTTACTACTTTGGTACTATTTAAAACAAGTGGTTCTGGGCTATCGGTGGCTGCACTTAGTAGCAATAAAGAGTTAGTAGCCGGAGAAAAAGTAATAATGTTAGGCGCACAAAGTAACGGAGACGCCTATGTACTATCCAGTATACTTTCCGGAACTGAGCATATGTCACCGGGAACTATTTTTAGCGATGTACCTTCTAGAAATTTACCAATGCAGGCGGTTTTTGGGGCAATGCCGGGCCAAGCGGTAATAGACCTCTTTGGTACACTTGTAGGAATATGGGATGGTACGAAGCTTGTACCAGCTAGTATTGCTGAAGAGACGCTAGCTAGCTTTTTAAGTAATGGATCAATTAGCAGGCCAAAGTTTGGTTTTTATTATAGGTTTGTTTCCAAGCAGGAAGCGAACCAATATGGAAGTGTTCCCGGTTTTAAATTAGTAGTCCCTCAGGGAGAGAAGAACAGTCTAATTGCTGGATCTCCAGCTAGTCTGGCGGGTTTACTAACCGGTGATACGATAACCCATATTGGTGGTGAGGCTGTGGCAGAAGTAACAATGCCGGAGCTATTATTAAGTACAGCGAAATTAAAAGCCGAACTAACCTTTGTTGTTAACAGAAATGGAAAAAGTTTAGAAATAAAAATTACGCCAAATTAGGTTCTAGACAGATTTACTCTTAAATAAAGCTAAAATAATAAAAACACCTGTGACTTGGGTGTTTTTATTGACAAATAGCTAATTTTATGCTATTATCTAATACTAATTAAAGGATTAATCATAAACTTTTTCCTATGTCAGATTTGATCAAAAATTATCCTACCGCAAGTGATGAAATTGCTAAAATTTTGGGCCACAATGGTACTGAGAATTTAGTCGTGTCTAACGAGATAAGTAGCACCAATACACATGCTGAAAGTACCTTGAATACCTCTATAGAAGACCAAATTGCGCGTGATGTTAAAGCTATAAAAGAAACAACTGTACTCACTCCAAGCGCATCTGAGTTAATTGGAAAAAGCAAAGGCGTGTTGGTAATGACTGGACGTGTGCTAATGGGTATTGCTCCCTATGTAGTGATTTTTGTGGTGGGTGTACTTGTGTATTACACTTGGTTTGCAGATCCAACCACTCGGCCACAGATTTTTCAGAGTTTACAAAGAAAAACCGTAAAAGTTGATTCTTACAAAACAACTGAATTTGCCGCTCTCAAAAAAAATGAGAAAGCAAATTTTGATATTTGGATGAAACAGTATTATTTTGCTATTACCGACGCGAGTGTATTAAATGAAGATTTGGTTGCTGTAAATGGTCTTACAAACTTTGAGAACTATTTACTTAAGTTAAACCCCAAAATGAATGATGTTCGACATACAGGTCGTAGTGATGCAGAGTTAGTGCTGGCAGGAATAGATCCGGTTACAGGGGTTAGTTTAGAGGATTGGCAAAAGGATTTGGTAGCAAAGTATTTTGACCCCAGTGTTATTAGCGCTCGTATTCCGGGTACGGTTGCTGGTATAAATACTACAATTATGCCGCGTGGTGTGCCGGCTGATAATTATCGCGTGGCTACTAATGTTAACTTAAGCTTAAATACTGCATCCCTAGAGAGTCCTATTCCAACTGTAGCACCGCTTATTCCCACTATTACTCCAGTTCCTACAGTAGCGATTGCTCCAACTCCCACACCTACA
Source organism: uncultured Candidatus Saccharibacteria bacterium (assembly GCA_964501685.1). GTDB lineage: Bacteria > Patescibacteriota > Doudnabacteria > UBA920 > UBA920 > JAEUSE01. The sequence continues at coordinate 2,694 of CAZCTL010000044.1, read as the reverse complement.
CCTAGGCCAAGTTTATCTGTGGCAGGTGAAACCGTGGTAAGGACTGCTCCTCTAGTAAACGATTGTGCAGAAAATAGTTTGCGTATTAACACCGCTGTGGCAGGTCGTTTAGAAGTGCCACTCATAGGGGTGAATGTACCAATTATTTGGACCAAAGACGCAAAAAACTTTGATACCGACTTAAAGACCGGCGTGGTGCACTACCCTTGCACACCGCTACCGGGAGACATAGGGACTTCTTACATTTCTGGTCACTCTAGCAACTATGCTTGGATAAAAGCTAGTTACAATCAAATCTTTGCCAAGCTGAACGACTTACCAGTGGGCGCAACCTTTAAGGTAACTGTAGTCGATGTTACAGGTAAAGATGTAAGACTTTACTATGTAGTAGAAAGTAAGCAGATATTTTCTGCAACAGATCAGGCGCAGTTTATAAACACTGCAGAGTCTCGGGTTGCACTTTCTACCTGCTGGCCAATTAACACCAACCAAAAGCGTTTAGTGGCTTTTGCAAAGTTGGATAGAGTGGAGCGTTAAGCGCGGAAGCATGAGTTATGAGTTAGGAGTTATGAAGTAATAGCTAGCAATTAGTTGCCTCGCAGGCAGACCCGCTAGAGAGGCGGGTAATTAGAAAAATCACATTTAGTAATTCTTGCGCAATTGCGCAAGAATTACTAAATGATAAACTCCGACGCTTTGGTCGGAGCTCCGACCAAAGCGTCGGAGTTGTTAAGTTGATTAATTGTTAGGTTGATACGTTGCTTGGCACGGTAGCGGATAGGTAATTATTTACACGTCTGCTATCGTGCTTGGCAGAGGAATAGCGGTCAAAAGCACAACTTGCATGCGCAAGTTGGATCACATTCTGCCAAGCACGATTGTTCTTTAACAACAACCTGTGTCATTCCGAGGGGGCTTAGTGGTGAGCCACTCTTTTTCTTCCCCTAGTGCGCGAAGCATCTTTTTTTATCCCACCATGGGGGGAGATGTCCCGACTCCATGTCGGGACAGAGAGGGTGTGCGGCGCTACAAGCGTTGCTCGCGATGACACATTTTTTTTGCGACTTAAGTGTCGCAAGCCTGGGAGGGCATTATGAAAATCAATAAAGATAACTTGTTGTCTTGGCTCTTAGCCATAGTGATCGCATTGTTGTTTTTATGGCTTATAGTTGAGACCAAAGCCCATGCCCAAGGTCGACCGAGGGTGCAGGGTAACACGGTCCGGCTTGAGGTGCAGGGGCGCCAAGGCGACCCGAATCTTCCGGCAGCGCGTTTGGCACAGTGGCTTGGTGTTGCGGTTGTGGCGAGCCCGGAAGTGATGGCTCGCTACGTGGTGCGGTTGAGCTTTACTGGGTTTGATACCCAGATAAAGCCTGTCAGAACCAGCATCGGTCGCGAGACCGGTGCAACCACAGCAAACGTTGCTCTGCAGGCTTTGGGTCAGTTTGCGGCTCGCGCTGCCTATGACCTCGGTGGTCCGGTAGCGGGTTCCGTGGCAGGGACTGCTGCCCAAACTGCCGCTCAAACCGCGGCTCAACAAGCCCAGAACGAAATTCGCTACGGGACCAGCAAAACTGGCATTGTGCAGTTGCAATACCAGCTTTGTTTGGGACCACAGTGCGACATTGGTAAATCCACAGCGTACTTCCGGGTCCAGATAGACATGGACCAGAGTACGCAGTGGGCACGCTTTGCAGTCCTCTCGGCCGGCAACGACCGAAAGAAACTGCAAATTCTTCAGCCTAGCCTCTACCTCGGCGAGGGTAATCAATCCAGTCAGCATGACTTCATGCAACAGGCTCTCTTAGAACTGTTGCTAAACGATGCTAACGCTACCTGGCCGAGGATGGTCGGCCGGACTGAACTGGAAACTTTGCGGGGACTGCTTCACCCACCACCTCAAGCGGTTGCTGAGTCTGAACCACTAGTCAACAGGCGTCCACGGCCGGCTGAGGATAGTGCTCAAGTTCGGCAGTTGGAAGAACAACTTGCCAAGCTTGAGGCTGAGGTTGAACGGCTGAAAGCTAAACAGCCTCAGATCACTATGGATCTGCCACCTCAACCCACACCAACGCCGGTGCCAAAACCGGCAACTGGTTGCATCAACTGCCAGCCGCAGGCTTTGCAGCCTATGGCTGGTCCATTTGTAACACTCTTGGCTTGGGACAACACCAAACCGGATGTTACAGGGCGAGAGGTCAGGTTGCTGTTGTACTTTCTGGTAAATAGCCAGAAGTTGATGTGGCAAGCTGGTTGGTGCATTCGGTTTGGTCCAAATGCCGAGGCCAGTCTCAAGCTTTGGCAGGCTGAGAATGGCCTCTCGTCATCGGGTAAAACTGATGTTGAGACGCGCGCAAAGCTAAACGCTTTGTACGTGGACCAGCAAACTCGGGCAATGTTTGATGCTCCATCAGCCATGGATGGAGCGATGGCTTGCAATCCAGCCATCAAACCAGTTGCCAAGCCGGCACAGCGTATGCCGGCAAAAAAGGAATAATCATTTGGTCATTGCGAGGAAGCTTTATGACGAAGCAATCTAAAGCGGGATTGCCGCGTCGCATCCGCCAGCTGGCGGATCGCAATGACAGTGAAGAAGGGGGATAATGGAGGGAATCTTCTAGAAGATTCCCATCGGACAGATTCAGAGCCCGGGGGCACGCAGTCACAGTTGTGATTTGTGTGCTCGCCGGTGCT
>CAZCTL010000043.1:0-9264 GCA_964501685.1 uncultured Candidatus Saccharibacteria bacterium | reverse complement strand
TTAATCTAGCCACTCCTAAATCCGTTTGTCGCATTTGATGTGGAAGAGACCGAGACCTGTACGTATCATCTCCCTTAATGATATAATATCCAGCTATGAACGCATTGCACCAAGCATTTATACATAGATTACTTAGGCCTATACAAGTAGGATGGTTTTTGGCCATACGCCAAGTTAGAAGATCCAGTAAGTGGACCACGGGTTTAATTGTGTTTATTATGGTGCTAACTTTCTTAAACTTAGTGGTTGTATCGGGTCTACTGGTTGGTCTCATGACAGGTTCGTTTGAGCAATACCGCAAGAGTTATTCCGGAGATATACTTATTACTCCAAAACCTGGACGAGAGTACATAGAAGATTCCCAACAAATAATTGGTTACATACAAAACCAACCGTTTGTATCCAGCTTCTCAGCTAGATACTCATCTATAGCAACTGTTCGTGGGTCACTTAGTGAGAATGCTCCTGCCAAAGAAAAAGCCAATCAAACTAGCGGGGCAATTGTTGGCATAGATCCAGCAGCGGAAGAACGGCTTACCCATTTTTCAAAATTTGTTATTAAAGGGGAAAATCTAACACCCGAAGACGATAACTTTATACTTATTGGTGGAAACCTCATAAAAGAATATTCTTCATTCGCCGATATAGATATCCCTGGTTTGGATTTGCTAAAAAGGGTGGAAATTGGAGACAAAGTAAAAGCTACGTTTAATGTCAAAGGTGAAGTTGTAAGTAAGGAATATATAGTTAAAGGAATAGTTAAAAGTAAAGTTGATCAAATATCGCAACGTATGTTTGTAGTAGACTCAGGTCTCAGAAGACTCTTACCGGTCAACAAATGGGAAGTCCAAGAAATTGCCATAAATACAGAACCTGGTAAAAGCATTGCCACTGTTTCAAACCTTAGAAATTTCAATGGAAGTCACTTAAATCGCGTACAAACTTCAGCAGAAGCGGTTCCTACATTCCTTAGGCAGGTAGAGCAAACCCTACAAATATTGGGCAACGCCTTATCTAGCATAGCTTTGGTAGTTGCCTCTATTACAATTTTTATCGTGATATTTATAAATGCAGTTACCCGTCGAAAATTTATTGGCATTATGAAAGGCATTGGCATAGAGCCTAGAGCCATTCAATTTGCCTATGTGTTCCAAGCACTGTTCTACGGAATAACTGGTTCAATAATTGGTCTTATTATCACCTTTGCATTTTTAAAGCCTTACTTCGACGCAAACCCTATTGACTTCCCGTTTTCCGATGGTATTTTGGCAGCTACGGTCACTGGCTCTGCCGTACGAGTAGCTATACTACTAGTAGTGACTCTATTGGCCGGTTTTATACCAGCCACTCTTATTGTCCGTAGGAACACGTTAGACTCTATACTCGGTCGTTAAATATATACCAAGCTAAAGAATCTGAGACAGGGAAGATAAATCATTTTACAAATACGCATCTGGTACGCCAGCCTAAGTATTTGTAAAATGATTTATCTTCCCGAGGGTAGCTACGTGTACAGCAAATTACTTATTACTACTTACTAATTACTAATTACTACTTATGATCCGGGTAAATCACCTCATTAAAGAATATGGCACAGGCGAACTCTTACAGCGAGTTTTAAAAGATTTGTCTTTTTCTATTGACTCTGGCGAGTTTGTTTCCATTATTGGCCCCTCTGGAGCCGGCAAGTCAACTCTTATGTATCAAATAAGCCTACTAGACGAACCCACCTCTGGAGAAATTTATTTAGATAATAGACTCACAAACAAATTAAATCTTAACGAAAAAACCAAGCTTAGGCTTATGGAATTGGGTTATGTGTTTCAGGACTATGCTCTCTTACCAGAACTTACGGCCATAGAAAATATATCTCTACCTCTGCTCATGCAAGGAATGTCCAAAAAAAATGCAAACAAAAAAAGCCTAGAAGCCCTAGAACGACTAGGTATGCACGACAAAGCAGATTCCATCCCAAACAAACTTTCTGGAGGGCAACAACAACGTGTTTCCATTGCCCGGGCTATTGCTCACAACCCCAAAATTTTATTTGCCGATGAGCCCACAGCCAACCTTGATTCCGAAAACTCTGACTTAGTAGTAGAAGCATTTAGGGATCTGAACCGAGCAGGCCAAACCATTATTATGGTTACTCACGAAATGGAGTACGCTCACAAAGCCAAACGCATCATTGAGCTCCGCGACGGCCTTATTACCTCCGACAAACTCACATAATAGGCGTCTTGCATAACTCAATATTCATGTCTTATCATTCCGACCTAAGTTTATCCTCAATTTGATTGGGGAAGCCGGAATCCAGTATTTCAGGATGGATCCCAGACATTTTTCCAAAACCAAAAATTCTGGGATGACAGATGGTAGCATAGTAAGAAGTCATGCGACTGTTAACATTATGAGTTTTTACTTTATAAACTTTAAGAACCTTATTAACTTTCAACTACCGTATTGCATGCCCTCCAAACTGCTCACGTAAAGCAGACAATACCTGCCCTGTGTACGATGGATTAGTAGCCGATTCTTTCCTAAACTCCAGCGACCTGCGGATAATATCCGCTTTCACACCCAATAAATCCGCAGCGTCCACCGTCCACTGCCCCTCGCCAGTATGCGCTACACTACCGGTTACACCATCTAAATTGGGCCCATGTAACTTGAGCGCACCCTCAAGCCAACCAACTAACCGTGACTCAATTACACTTCCGTGGTTATATATATCTGCTACTTTAGATAAATCTAATTTAAAGTCTACCGATTTAAGCACCGCTACACCTTCGGCCAGTGCCTGCATCATACCGTACTCAATCCCGTTGTGAACCATCTTAACAAAGTGGCCTGCGCCGAAGCCGGGAAAAAATTGATAACTTCCCGGCCCAGCTAAATCCATAAACAAATATTCTAATCGATCAAAATCTTCCTGTTTGCCACCAATCATAAGACTAGCCCCCTTGCGAGCACCACCCGGTCCACCACTTGTCCCCACGTCCATATAGGCTATACCGTGTACACTCAAACGCTCCGCCCTTGCTTTCGCGTCTTTATAGTTTGAGTTACCTCCGTCTATAACAGTATCACCCGGAGCAAGCAATGGTATAAGTTCGTCTATTTGCGCGTCCACCGCACTTCCCGCCGGTACCATGAGCCAAACCACTCTGGGCACTTGCAACTGATGCACCAAATTTGGAATGGTTTGTGCAGGCACAAGTCCTTCTGCCTTCATCTCCTCTGCCACACTCATTGTACGGTTATAGCCCACCACTTTCCAGCCTCTATCTACCATTAAGCGTCTAGCTAACCCAGCACCCATTTTACCAAGCCCAATTATGCCAATTTGCTTATGTGTAGTTTGCAAGAGAGCTTTGTTTGCTTCTTCTGCCACGGTACTAGTATCTGGCACATAGCTTTGGAGCGGAACCAAGTTTTTCTCCCAAGCTTCCACAATGGGGTCAATAGCCTTCCACATAGCCCGCACTTCTTCTGTAGACACAAATAAAGTTTGGTCACCCAAAACTGCATCTAAGAGCAGTTTCTCATACTCTTCTACATACTGAGTCCTAGTACCCGTCTGTCTTAGAGAAAACTCCAAGTTTCTAGGGACAATGTTGTAGTTTAAGCCCGGTTGCTTGGCCCAAAAGTCTATAATAATCTTTTCCTCTGGCTCGTGTGAAAAGATAATTTTATTCTGCCGGTGCTCTCCAGCAGGACAAAAACAAGGAGTATTGTGTCTAAAAGTAATCACTAGGTCTTTTTTAACTTCACCCATTCGCTTGCCCCACTCCATATACACTGGCACACCTTTCCACTTAGCATTGGCAAGCCTTACTCTAGCTTTAAAATAAGTTTCTACATTAGAGTCAGGATCCACGCCTGGGATATTTTTATAACCTTCGTATTGGGCGCGAAAGGTCTGAGTTTTAATGTCAGTCAGAGTAGGTATGACTAACTGCTTAAGCAACTCCTGACGAGCAGTTCTAATAGCCATGGCCGAGAAATCTTTTGGTACTTCCATAGTTACTAGAGCTAGCATCTGTAGTAAATGATTTTGTCCGCAATCACGCAAAGCACCCACCCCGTCATAAAATGCACCACGGCTCTCCACACCCAGTGCCTCAAACCCACGGATATCTATTCGTTCTATATATTGGTTACTCCAGACGTTTTCAAAAATGTCGTTCGCAAATCTAAAAGTTAAAATGTTTTGCAAAGCTTCTTTGGCTAAGTAATGGTCTATGCGGTATATTTGCTCCTCGGCAAACTGTGTCCCAAGTTTAATGTCCAAAGCCTCTGCGCTTTGTGCATTTTTACCAAAAGGTTTTTCTACCAAGACCCGAGTCCAGCCAGTCTCGTCGCTACACGGAAGACTAAGACCAGTAGACTTTATGTGCTCTAGTATTACTTCGTACTTTTCTGGGGGTACAGATAAGTAAAAGAGTTTGTTACTACAAGCCTTCCAAGTTTCGTCTTGCGTACCCAATCTTTTGGACAAGGCTTCATAACCTTCTACAGTTTCAAACAACCCGGACTGATAGGCAAACATGCTGGCAAAGTCCTGCAAGGCAGGATGATGAACCTGTCCATGCTTAGACATAACTTCCAAAACATATGCCTGCAAGTCCCCGTCTTTCCAGTCTCGTCTGCCAAATCCCACCACATGGAACAGCTTGGGCAGTTCCTGTTTGGTAAATAAGTTAAACAGGGCTGGAATAATCTTCTTAGCCGCCAAGTCCCCAGTAATCCCTAAAATAATAAAAATAGTCGGTATGTTTTTTTGTTCCATAAGTGCAAGCTAATGACCTACTAACTATACCCCCGAATCCTCACAACCGCCAAATATATCGTCTTTTATGCTCTGTGCTCCGTATTTTTGACATTCGCCTTCCAAGCTGTAATGATGAAGTATGAGTTATGAGTCAGGAGTCATGAATTATTAGATTTAAGATTCTTGGCCTTATTCATAATTCTTAATACTTGATTCCCTCGCCTCGCCGAAGCTTCAGCGTAGGCGTTTAACTCACCATGATAACCATAAAACTCCTATCCAAAACCGAAATTGCCAAAGACACCTACGCTTTTGAGTTTGAAAAGCCTCTAGACTTCCAGTACAAAGCTGGACAGTTTGTGGAACTAACACTAGTAGATCCGCCAGAAACAGACGCAGAAGGCAATACTCGTGCATACTCGCTCACCTCAGAACCACATGAAGATACTCTAGCCATAGCCACTCGTATGCGCGAAACCGCTTTTAAACGAACACTAAAAAACTTGCCCGTAGGTGCAGAACTCCAGCTAGACGGACCTTTTGGCTCATTTACACTTCCAAGCAATGGCGACCGCGCCTGCATATTTTTAATTGGTGGAATAGGCATTACCCCAGTTTACTCCATGCTTAAACTTGCAAGCAGAGAACAAAGAATTAATCCACTCTATTTATTTTACTCCAATCGCAGTAAGCAAGACGCCCCGTTTTTTGAGGAGTTAAAAAACCTAGCAAGAAACAATCCCAATATTCATTTTATCCCAACCATGACAAACGAAGATAGTACATGGTCTGGCCAAAACAAATACATTACCGCTAGCATGGTTAAAGAAAACGTTGCGAACACGAACAACGCCATAGTGTATCTCTGTGGTCCTGCTAGCATGGTTACTGCTATGCGCAAAGTTGCAGAAGATCTGGGCACTTTAGATGAAAACCTCCGCACTGAAGAATTTTCAGGGTATTAATCAAAGCCCGGAATTAGGAGTTATGAGTCAGGAGTCATGAACAGAAGCCTGGTATCAACAGAAGCCTGGTATCTGCAGCAACTGCAGATACCAGGCTTCTGTAACCAGGCTTCTGTGATGAGGATCGGGTTGACCTAACACCAAATAAAAAAACAGCCCCCGATTCAACATCGGGAGACTGTTTTAGGAAAAACGATTAAACGCGTTGTACGTTTATAGCGCTTACACCTCTGTCAGTTTGCTCTTCATCAAAGGAAACATTGTCGCCTTCTTTGATCTCGTCGAAAGTAACTCCGACTAAAGCTCTGCTATGAAAGAAAGTATCTTTCTCTTGGCCAGGAACGGTAATAAAACCGAAACCCTTTTCCATTTTCTTAGCTATTACACCAGTTTTCATTAGAGTTGAATATTAAAAGTTAAATGCGAACCAACATTGCGTCCGAAGCTCGACGAATTTTCTAAAGACACAACACTTTGCCCGCAAGCTACTATACCACACCCACAACTTTTCCGCCATAGGCATCGAATTAGGTAAACATTTGTAAAAAGGCATCATTCTGGAACTTTACCCACCACCAAAATAATACTTCTAGTAAAAGTAAAAAACACAAGATATACATTTTAGTCTTTTGTCTAAGTCGCATAGTCTTTAGTACTGTGAATTGCAAAACTTCTCATAGGCTTTGATTGATGCACTAGGAATCCCGCATATTTTCACAGATGGGCACAGGTGCTGCTGCTAAGTCAGATGGGGAAATATTAGGAATTCCGGAGTTTCGTGATACACAGTTAGGAACTTTTTAAAAACGCACGCACCACCAGTCTTTTATTCACACTAAACAGTGGCGTGCAAGTATACAAGGTTAGTACCGGCTGACTCGTAGGCAACTCAATTTCCGTAGATGCAGGACCGGTAATTGTCACACTATCTACAATATAGGTATATTTTTGCTTTAACCAAAACACCATAATTTCATCCCCCACCTTCAGTTTATCCAAATGATAAAACGTATGAGCACCCGAGGTATATAAAAATCTGTGTCCCACCAGCACTGTGTTACTCCCAGCATCCGGCGTACTGGTTTTAGGTCTGTGCCAAATACCCTGCTCTAACACTTTACTAGTCTGACTTTCTAAAATTGGTGTGGAAACATTTATGCTGGGAATAATTAACGTATTTTGTTCTACCACCCTATCTTGAGGCAACACAGCCAATTGCTGTTCATCCATAGTCTCGCTCCGAACAACTAGTGGCACAGGCTGATCCTGTTTTTGTGACCAACCAACCTGACGCAACAGCCACCCCCCGGATGTACTATGTCTAAACTGAAACACCAGCTCCGGCACCATCGGAGCTAAAGCCAAGTACATACCAAAACAAACCACTACAGTAGCCAGTACCCTATTAATCACAATTCCATAAGCAGAAAAATGAGTTTGCATAGCCCAGATACTTTCTCTTACCTTGAATTACAAAACCTCTCATACATTTTAATTGATGCACTAGGAATCCCGCATATTTTCACAGATGCGCACAGGCGCTGCTGCTAAGTCAGATGGGAAAATATGGAGGATCCCGAAGTTTAGTAATTCATAATCTCTTACAAGTCTACTCCCAGTCCATTATTGTTTCTCCGGCGACAGTTCTCACACGCACTCTCCATCCGGACTTAAATCTCATAGTTATAAGTGCAAATATGGCACACAAAACACCCAACATAGAAAGTGGAGTCAAAGGCAACCCAGCACTCACTAGACCACCTTGTACAGTTAAAGTAGCAGAGGCTTGATCATCTTCAGTAGATACTCCATTGGCAGGACTAGAATCTGGATCGGGTAAGTTACTTCCCCAAATTTCCGCTTTATTCGTATGTGTACCTACAGTCATTCCTTTGACTGTAAGCAATAAAGTCAGTTGCTCGCCTACCTCTATTTGACCTACAGTCCATACCCCAGTATCACGATTGTAACTCCCCCGACTAGACGCCGAATCCACATACTCCACGCCCTTGGGCAATACATCTTTTACTGTCACCATACTCGGTGTTCCCGGTCCATTATTTAAAATGGTAACGGCAAAAATAGCTCGTCCAGCACTAGTTACTGTATGCGGACTCACACTCTTGGTTAGAGATAAATCCGCTACACCCATATACGCTACAGGTGTATACACGTTTACTGAACACTGTGCACTGTTGTTGCCAGAAGTCACTGTGATAGTTTTTGAACCTGCAGTAGTAAAGCCAGTAGCAAACGATGTACCACTTCCACTCGAGGGTATACCGGTTGGCGCAGACCATGCATATGTGCCATTACCACCACTAGCCCAAATCGTTAACGTTTGGCTAACTGGCACGGCATTGGTAGAAGCAAGACATATTAAAGGATTTACAGTAGTCGGCGTCTGTACCACAAGTGTAGCAAAAGCCGAGTTGTTGCTACTATCTACATCCGTTGGCGTAGAACCAAAGAGATCTACTCTATTTAGAAAACTGCCGGTTCTGTTACTAGTCACTTGCAAAGTCAGTACAGCCGTAGCTCCAGATGCTAGCGAGCCCACTTCCCATACTCCGGAAGTAGATACAAAACTCCCTTGCGACACAGAATGAGATATATAACCAAGACCATCTGGTAAGACATCTTTGAGCCGAACCATATGCGCATTCACCTGAGTTCTATTTGTAACCCCAATAGTAAAACTAGCGGACTGTCCAACTAAAATTAAACTTGGACTAACTTGTTTGGTCACCGCCAAATCCAACTGTGGCACAATCAAAGGCACACTATTTACTAACACACTGCATGTGGCCTGTTTTAGACCAGAAGTAACTGTAACGGTTTTGGTACCGGTAGTAACAAACTGCGTACTAAATGTCCCGCCAGTGCCGGTAGTAGGCGTACCGTCTGGTACCGACCAAACATAGACACCAGTCCCCCCAACCGCCGCCAAGATAGCTGACTGACTCAAAAAGATAGTTTGCGTTGCCGGCACGCAGACTAATTCCGGTATTTCTGGAGCCGTAACAGTAAGAGTAGCTTCCGCTCTATTGTTTTGTGAATTGGAATCGTTAGGTTGTACTCCGGTAACAGTAGCAACATTCTGCTTGCTCCCTACAGTCTCCGCCCGCACCAAAAATCTTATCTGTTGCTGTTCACCAACTGCCAAAGCGCCAACATTCCATATCTTTGTACTTTCAGAATATGTACCCACCGTAGGACTACTACTAATAAGTGTTAAGCCGGTGGGTAAACTATCCGTTAGTTGTACCCCGGTTGCAGACAATGGTCCTTCGTTTTTGACAGTCACTACAAAAGTAGCAGTCTGCCCCACCACAACCAAAGAAGGTGAAACACTCTTAGTCACACTGACATCCGTACTTGGAACTGGTGTAGGTGTGGGTGTTGGTACTATGGTTGGAGTGGGCGATGGAGTTGGTGTTGGAGTTGGGGTCGGAGTGATCGTGGGTGTAGGTGTTGGTGTAGGTGTTGGTGTAGGTGTTGGTGTTGGTGTTGGTGTAGGTGTTG
>CAZCTL010000042.1:0-9490 GCA_964501685.1 uncultured Candidatus Saccharibacteria bacterium | reverse complement strand
TGGCCACCCTAGTTGGGCTTGGCATCATCAAAGTTACGCAGGCCATCATTCATATGGCCGCCAAATAGCATCAGATGGCAGAGCTTCGACCAAGTCACCCAAACTAAAAGCCGGTTCAAAGAAGCCGGCAAACTAACAAGAGGAACAACATCCAACATCACGCCACGGAGCTTTTGGACAACGGCAAGTCTTGCCAGCGTTCAAAAGTCCCGTGTCTTTTTTATTTTCCAATATTTCCAGTGTCATAAGCCTTAGTGGAACGTCTTATATTTGCTTTGTCTTATCTGACCTATCCGTCCTATTAAAATATACCTCTGACATAGCTAACAAGTTTTCTACACCCCCAATCCACCACCCACACCTCCATGCAGAATACTTCATACATATGTATGAAATATTCTGCATGAATGGATAAAATTAATCCCCCGAATTTTCAAACGGAGGATTAAACGCTACTACCCACTGAAGATTCACGGTACGCCTAGTCCAATTACGGAACTTTCGTCACATTGAACACTTTAGTTAGGATATCTGATGCAATAGTTTCTGGGTTTCCGAACTTTGAGTATTGCCAATGCTGGAACTTTCGTAACTCCCCACCCAATTGTATTGATACTGCATCCGGAGTTACGAGTAAAAATGGTACACGTTGGAATACTGCTTGCGACCCCAGATTCCGCATACCATCAAAAAAATCTGAAGTCAATGAATCTTGGAACATTATAGTGTGTACAAGCTTAGTGCCTCTGATATCACTGGTAACAACTTTTGCAAGGCGATCAGTATATCGGGGATTGCACACACTAGAAAACGCAGAACACCTATGTATTTTTCTAGTATGGTCTGAGAACTCCATGATCTCCTCGGCGTCATTTATATTTTGGCAGTACCAAAATATGGAGTGAGGGGTTCGCACCATAAGTGTAAGAACCACAGACTTTACCATGTCACTTGGTGACGCAAATACAGCAATCGATGACACTTGTTTTTGCATAGTTTACCTCCTTTGGCGATAGTGAAAGTGACCGATGCTACGTACAGCGCTTGCTGTAATTAAGCAAACAACAAAGTGCATCTATTTTGCGCTAGACTGTGTAATTCGTCAAATACAGCCACACCACCTTTCATGCATAATATTTCATACATATGTACGAAATATTATGCATGAAGAAGAATTTGTTTCTAAGTAATTTAAAAGGACTGTCAGAGTGACAGTCCTTTTACTATAAGCTACAAGGTATCCGGCTAAAAATTTGTAACCGGAATCTGGAAAGCTATTTTAGGATCTTAGTAACAACTCCAGCACCTACAGTCCTACCACCTTCACGGATAGCAAACTTACCCTTTTCTTCCAGTGCTACAGGAGTAATAAGAGTGACGGTTACGGTAATGGTATCACCAGGCATAACCATTTCAGTGCCTTCTGGAAGAGTTACCTCACCAGTTACGTCAGTTGTACGAACGTAGAACTGAGGCTTATACCCTTTAAAGAATGGCGTATGTCTGCCACCTTCTTCTTTGGTCAAGATATACACTTCAGCAGTAAATTCTGTATGTGGAGTTATGGAGCCCGGCTTAGCCAATACTTGTCCGCGCTCTACTTCTTCTTTCTTTATACCACGGAGTAGTACACCGGCATTGTCGCCCGCCATACCTTTGTCCAACTGTTTATTGAACATTTCAATCCCAGTGGCCACAGTCTTAGAAGTTGGCTTTAGACCCACTATTTCTAGTTCGTCGTTTATGTTCAAAGTACCACGTTCAATCCTACCAGTTACCACAGTACCACGACCTTCAATAGTGAAGATGTCTTCTATTGGCATAAGGAAAGGCTGGTCAGTAGCACGCTCTGGTTGTGGAATGTAGGAGTCCAAAGCTTCTACCAGCTTCAAAATAGCTGGCTCACCAATTTCACTTTGGTCGCCTTCTAGAGCCTTAAGCGCACTTCCGCGAATAATTGGCGTAGTATCGCCAGGGAATTCGTACTTTTTAAGAAGATCGCGAATTTCCTCTTCTACTAGGTCCAAAAGTTCTGCATCTTGAACCATGTCTACCTTGTTCATGAACACTACTATGTAAGGCACACCCACTTGGCGTGCAAGCAAAATGTGTTCTCGAGTCTGAGGCATAGGACCATCAGCAGCACTTACCACCAAGATAGCACCGTCCATTTGAGCGGCACCAGTGATCATGTTCTTAATGTAGTCAGCATGCCCCGGACAGTCCACGTGTGCATAGTGACGCTTATCGCTCTCGTATTCTACGTGAGCGGTATTTATGGTAATACCACGGGCTTTTTCTTCCGGAGCATTATCAATCTGGTCATAGGCGCGAGCCTTAGACTTTCCAGTCTTTGCAAGCACAGTGGTAATTGCAGCAGTAAGAGTAGTCTTACCGTGGTCTACGTGACCAATGGTTCCCACATTCACGTGTGGCTTTGAGCGATCAAATACTTCTGCCATTTTTTGTAACCTTTCTTTTTCCTGTCATTCTGAATGAGGTGTTACGAAACGAAGAATCTGAATTTTAGACCAGACAGATCCTTCACCGCTAAGCCAGTCAGGATGACGGATAGTATTCACTCGAGTTTCCCTTGCCACTGTGGCCAATCATTCTGGCATCAATGCCAAGGGTACCTCTTTTTTTCTCGAAGTTCCTCCATAGCTTCAGTAAAGGAGGACGCATCAGGAATCCAGAGCGAAATTAATTATTAATAAACAAAACCAAGCGCGTTACATTGCTGTGTACGCTAGAGGCATTATACATAATAGCCCCTATACCTGTCAAAAGCTTGACTTTACCTCGCATGCCCCATACCATGGCTAAAGTAGCGCCTTTCATCCTGAAAGACGATAGACCACATTCGGAATAAAAAGAGAAAAGATGAACAGACAGCACCTAGGTGATATCTGCACGCATCGGAACAAACGTATCCGATGTGGCAAAGTAATGCACGAAACGTGCAATAAATGTGGAAAGAACTATTGCGCGAAACACCTTTGCAACCATACTTGTAAACGCCAAAAGCGGAGAAAACCTCCGCTTTTGTATTGGCATCCTAATCTTGACTGAGTTTCAATTTGCAATTTGCAATCTAAAATCTGCAATCGGAAATTATTCAGTTCTACTTCATAATTCATAACTCCTAACTCACGACTCATCCCTACAGCTCATCCGGACCATCAAAATTAAAACTCGGGTCTATCACCTCTTCCCGCAAGTCGTTCTCATTACTTGGGATAGTGGAAAGACTTGGTCCAGTCTTGGGTCGCATGACTCGTTCTTGCATTTGCACCTTAGTAATTTCCTTATTAACCAGCTCAGGGTCTGGAGTTGCTACCATAGACTCAGTTTGTAAACCCTTTAACTCGGCGTAGTCCCGAGCTGGCATAATCACCAGTTCCAAGTCCCCCGCCTCATTCACGATAAACACCTTACCAGACTCATTTTTACACAATTTAATTACATCTTTTAAATTCGCCATATTGTTACAGATTTACAAATTAATGCAGATTAGACTTCTTGCAAAACCCATGTATTTTGTATTGTCATTCCGGCCCCCGAGCCGGAATCCAGGTTTTTTAAGATGGATCCCGAATATTTTCCCAAAGCGGAATATGCCGGGATGACAGATAGGAGGTTATTCCAGAGTTCTATTTAATGTTGACTATACTATACCCAAAAGACCACCCAGCCACAAGAGCAGGATGGTCTTTTCCGTATTTCAATTTTTCCGCCAGAGGCGGACCAGCCTCTGGCTGGCAATCTACAATCTACAATTTGCTCCGACGCTTTGGTCGGAGCTCCGACTGAAACGTCGGAGCAATTCTGCGTTACTGTCCTTTCCGAGCATTCACCCCTGCACGGCTTTCTATAATCTTTTGGGCAATGTTGTTTGGCACTTCTGCGTAGTGGTCAAACTCCATTGAGTAACTGGCCTGTCCCTGAGTCATACTGCGAAGAGCTGTGGCGTAGCCAAACATTTCAGATAGCGGTACCATAGCGTCAATAATCTTCAAGTGCAGCCTATCGTTCATTTCGTTAATTTGGGCACGCTTGCTATTTAGGTCGC
Organism: uncultured Candidatus Saccharibacteria bacterium; assembly: GCA_964501685.1. GTDB lineage: Bacteria > Patescibacteriota > Doudnabacteria > UBA920 > UBA920 > JAEUSE01. Next base: position 5,418 of record CAZCTL010000042.1, on the reverse strand, counting down.
CAATCACATCACCCATGTTGGACTCTGGGGTAGTAACTTCCACTTTCATAACTGGCTCTAAAATAATTGGGCTAGCTTTCTTAACTGCATCTTGCAAACCCTTGGAAGCTGCAATCTTAAAGGCCATTTCCGAACTATCTACTTCGTGGTAACTACCGTCATAAACCGCCACACTAAAGTCTACCAGAGGGTAACCAGCAATAACCCCGTTAGCTGCACTTTCCTGAATACCTTTATCAATGGGTTTAATGTATTCCTTTGGAATAACCCCACCTACAATTTCATCTATAAACTCGTAGCCCTTACCACGCTCTAAAGGTTCTACGCGCAAATACACATGGCCGTACTGACCCTTACCGCCAGTTTGACGGATGTACTTACTTTCAGCTTCAGCCTTTGCTTTAATAGTTTCCCTGTAAGCTACTTCTGGCTTACCCACATTAGCTTCTACTTTAAACTCGCGCTTCATGCGATCTACAATAATTTCCAAGTGCAACTCACCCATACCAGCAATAATGGTTTGCTGAGTTTCTTCATCTGTAAAGATGCGGAATGTTGGATCTTCTTCTGCCAGCTTCTGCATGGCAATACCCATCTTTTCTTGGTCAGCCTTAGTCTTTGGCTCTATTGCCATAGAAATAACTGGCTCTGCAAACTTAATAGACTCTAGTCTAACCGGCTTGTCTACATCGCAAAGCGTATCTCCAGTAAAGGTGTTCTTTGGTCCCACAAGCGCGCAAATATCTCCAGCAAATACTTCTTTTACTTCTTCTCTATCATCTGCCTTCATGCGCACGATACGCCCCACACGTTCTTTATCACCCGTTCGGGCATTGAGCACGTAACTTCCAGCTTCTAACTTACCCGAATACACGCGGAAGAAACACAAGCGTCCCACAAAAGGATCGGTTGCAATTTTAAAAGCAAGCGCCGTAAATGGCTCGTCATCACTTGGATTCCTTAAGACTTCTTCTTCAGTTTTAAGATCGTGACCTTTCACGAAACCTTTGTCTACCGGACTAGGCAAAAAGTTTACCACTGCGTCCAACATCATTTGCACAATAATTCCACGGTTATCCCCACCAATGACTGGGAAAAACTTTCCGGATTGAGTCGCCTTGCGAATAGTTGCAAGTAGTTCAAGTTCGGTAAGCTCCACACCCTCCAAATATTTTTCCATCATGGCATCGTCATATTCTACAACTTTTTCAATAAGTTTATGACGCCAATCACGAGCCAGCTCCAGCATATCTGCTGGAATCTCGCTCACTGTAAACTCTTTATCTGTGTAGTCCTTGTAAGTGTAAGCTTTCATTTGCACCAAATCCACCACCCCACAAATATCCTTTTCAAAACCAATTGGAATTTGTACAGGCATGGCGTTGGGGTTTAAGCGTTTGTGAATGGACTCTAAACTCTTAAAAAAGTCGCCACCGGTTTGGTTTATTTTGTTAATGCTACACACCCGAGGCACGCCATATTTGTCTGCCTGGCGCCAAACGGTTTCACTTTGAGGCTCCACCCCCATCTTGCCGTCAAACACAGTTACCGCGCCATCTAGTACACGCAAACTACGCTCTACTTCCACAGTAAAGTCAACGTGTCCTGGTGTATCTATAATATTTATCTTGTACTTTTGGTCTGGAGCCAGTTTTACGTGTTGCGGGCTCCAGTAGCAAGTTACAGCAGCACTAGTAATGGTAATACCGCGCTCGCGTTCTTGTTCCATCCAGTCGGTTACAGTTTCACCTTCGTGGACAGCGCCAATTTTATGAATCATACCGGTGTTATACAAAACACCTTCAGTTGTAGTAGTCTTACCCGCATCTATGTGGGCAATAATACCAATGTTACGGGTCGCTTCAATAGGATATTCTCTGGGCATATAATAGCTTCTAGCTTCAAGCTGTTAGCCGTTAGCTTTCAATTAATTACGTTGGTTTTTGTCGCAAATTACTTTTTAACCTTTGGTTCCAAATTCTGCATTCGTAGTTATTTGTAGATTCGCATGCATTTGTAGATTAGCATCGCGATATTTATTTACGTTTGTTTCCAAACCGGGCAAAATGGGCAAAGGCTTTGTTACTTTCTGCCATACGGTGCACATCTTCGCGCTTTTTAAAAGCTGTTCCAAGTTTGTTAAAGGCATCTACTATTTCTGCAGCAAGCTTTTCGCCCATAGGCGCACCTTTACGCTTGCGGCTAGCCATAATTAACCACTTCATACCTAAGGTAGTCTTGCGAGGCTCCTGTACTTCCATAGGCACCTGATAGTTAGACCCACCAATGCGCCTGCCTTTTACTTCTACCAGCGGAGAAACATTCTTTAAGGCAATTTCAAACACCTGTCGACCATCTAGGGGCTTTTCATCATTATTAACATCTTTTGCAGCTGCCATCTTCTCGGTTACAGTGTCTATGGCAGTATAAAAAATCTTTTGTGCCACAGTTTTCTTACCCCGTTCCATGAGGTAGTTAATAAACTTGGCGTACTTTACGCTATTGAATTTTGGATCGGCCGTTGGAATACGGCGCTCGTAACTTCTTGCTCTTCTTGGCATCTTTATATCTCCTGACTATACAGACTCAACACAGACCGTGACGGACTGCCTAGTGTCAGCGATGTCCGTGATAAGTCCGTTCTTGTCCGCGTCTTATTAAGCTTTCTTGTTCTTCGCACCGTACTTAGAACGTCCGCGCTTTCTCCCGTCGACTCCGAGAGTATCTAACTTCCCTCTAACTATGTGATAACGTACACCAGCCAAATCTTTTACTCTTCCACCCCTAAGTAGTACCACACTGTGTTCTTGCAAGTTATGACCCACGCCTGGAATGTAAGCCAGCACTTCCATGCCGTTGGTTAGTTTTACCTTGGCAACTTTACGTAAAGCGGAGTTTGGCTTACGAGGAGTAGTAGTGTACACCTTTAAACACACACCTCGAATAAATGGTGTGCCCTTTACGACAATCGTCTTATTCTTAATTAAATTAATTCGGCGGCGAAGCGCCGGCGAAGCAGGTTTCACCTTGAGAGATTTTCTCCCCTTCCTTACTAACTGATTTATTGTTGGCATCTTATAATAACCGACTATTACGGACTTAACACTGACCATGCCGGACTGTCTGTTTTTGTCCGTGTTAGGTCTGCTAATGTCCGTGTTTAATAATAAAAAACCCACAAGAGCGGAACCCAAAGGGTCCCCATAGGGGTTCTCTTGTTTTCGCTATTCTGGTAACGGTTATCTACCATAACTTAATAGTAACCGTCCGACGTAGCTTTATGCGTAGTCGGATCCCGCGAAGCTCTGCGGGTACGTCGTATCCTTCTCTCCCCCTTCCACGTCCGCCATAGCTTTAGCGACGGAGGATGGGGAGATGTCCCGATGTTGCATCGGGACAGAGAGGGTTACTACGACTAACTTCCCAAAACACACGACCAAATGATGCAATTATTCTATCCGTCATCCTGAGCCGGCTTTGAGGCGAAGGATCTCAATCCTTTAGTTTTAGATTCTTCGCTTCGCAGACTCACTCGGAATGACAATAAAATAGCTTCCTATTCACTTGTTGCCCAAATTATACCTAATTAAGCCCAATACCGTCAACATTTACAATTATACGTTTTTATGATATAATGCTTCGTCATTTAGTCAGATTGTATTTATCTCTATTTTCGTAGGTAACTATTGTTCTGCCTATTGTAATCTCTTTTCTTCGGACACCTCACCAGAGGTATTTGTCTGAAACACCTATCAACGACCACAAGAGATTAGATAAGCATATTTAGGAGGAAACTATGGAAAAACTAATTTCAAAAGCATTATTACCAATAATGCTTACTACGATGCTGATAGGGTTGGTGTTGTTTGATCACTACCACACCCCAGCTAATGAGATCAATCTTCCAAATGGACTCGTCAGTAACGGCATGGAGACTCGCTCAAAATTCTGGATGGAGATTCGTGAAGTCAAACACCACTCGCCAACAAGCCAATGGATTAGAGTGGATGGAGGGGAGTACAACAAAAACATCCCTGACAATCCACTCAGAAAATGGCGAATCCCAATGGCTGGAGGTTATCGAGTTACAGTGGTAACCGTTAAGAATTCAATTCTATCCTTTGACCTCGAAACCAACGAGGGAACAGGAATAGAGTCTACGTCTCCAACCAGTACAATAAAAATAGTTGGATCGACAACACTGGAGTTGATGGCCCATGGTGCAATCGCCAACAACGGCGACGATAACCCGCAACATGTAAGGCTAAAAATTGAACCAGACGGACAAGTACTCAGTCTCTGGTACAAAAAATCTTAGCCCAAACTATCAGAGCCTGGTGGTGGACGATTATAAGTCGTCCTCATCAGGCTCTTCTCATTCAAAATAGATAACTACTCACCCATAACCTTAAAATCTTTGGCGGTTTTATCAGGCATCTCGGAACTAAAAGTAACCCTGTCGTAGTTACCGCCAACTTCATCCTTTAAGTATCTGAAAGCAATCCCAGACCAAGCCTGTTGTTGCTTTTGGTTTAAAAATTTTGGATCTCCGCCACTATAGATAAAAACCTCGTTAAGCCCAACAGGTGGTGTTAGTGGTAGATTATTACAATCAACTGCAATAACCTCTGCACCATGTCTTATAGTAGACGCAAACTCTTCTACTTTTGGGGATATGTTACCTTTATAAGAAACTAAAAAAAATATTGGCTTCTTAACTTCCGTTTCTTGAGCCGGTAAATTATATCCTTCACCATCATGCTGATTCATAAAAGAAATCTCCTTCCACATTTAATATATTACGAGCAAATATAAATAGTAAAGCTACCCCAGACTCAATCCAAACACCCGGAAGAACCACACAACAACGGGCCAGAGGATGTGGTCAAGCAGGCCTAGGTACAGGAAAATAAATACGAGGATAAACCCAAAACGTTCATAGGAAAGAATTTGGTACATCCAAGAGTCTGGAGCAAAACTAGCCAGCACTTTACTGCCATCAAGGGGCGGGATGGGTATGAGGTTAAAAGTCCCTAGTACAAGATTGATTAGCACTGCCTGCACTAAAATTTCTGCACCCAAGCCACTTACCAGTCCAAACTTCAGTGGCAACACAAAAGCAATAGCCAGAGCAAAGTTAGAGAGCGGTCCCGCCAAAGAAACTAAGGCCATTCCCCTTTTTGGGTTATCTAGATTAGCAAAGTTTACCGGCACAGGCTTAGCCGCGCCAAGGATTACCGGACTCCCCACCACAAGCAAAAACAGTGGCAAGAAAATGGTGCCAAATGGGTCTATGTGCGATATAGGATTCAGTGTGATGCGCCCCTCAAGGCGGGCGGTATCGTCCCCCAGCTTCTCTGCCACCACCCCATGCATCACTTCATGCACTATCGCCGAAAATATTAATATAACTAGTTG
>CAZCTL010000041.1:4294-9541 GCA_964501685.1 uncultured Candidatus Saccharibacteria bacterium | reverse complement strand
CTGGCGTAGCAGTATTTGTCCTTGACAATAAACAGATAAGTAATAGGTCATTTAACATCAAGAATGATCCGAGCTTTTTGAAACACGAATTAGGGATAAACCCAAATATTGTAGCCAAATATCTGGACAAAGAAGTTGTCTTAATAGATGAAGAGGGCAAGATTAATTCAAAGACATCATTGGCAATTCACAAGGGAAGTATCCAAGTAAGTGTAAATGCCATCACACAAGGTGCTATGGATCAACACACTTGGAGTATGATGACAAGAAAAGCCATAAAGCTCTAGTCAGGCAAGAGTAGAATAGTATACAGCAGTAAAAAGCCCCAGTTCCCATTTACTGCTGTTTTGTTTTGGGTATTACTTGTCACTTGTCACTTGTCACTTTATACTTCCTTCATGTCTTTCCCCCAGCTCCTACAAGCTATCCCCCACACATTTAGCCCAGAAGAAGAACAGCTTCTGGAGAAGGCTTTTATGTTTGCAGAAAAGTCCCATGCAGGGCAAACACGTAAGAGTGGGGAAAATTACATGATCCACCTCATAAATGCGGCAATTATTTTGGGCAAAATATTCCCAGACGTTACTTCACTTTCTGCCATGTTACTCCACGATGTCCCGGAAGACACTGGTGTTAGCATGGAGGAGTTAAAGTCCACATTTGGCGAGGAAGTAGCAAACTTAGTAGATGGAGTAACCAAGCTTGGGCAAGTCCGTCTAGGCTACAGCCATCAACCACAATATTTAGAAAATTTACGTAAGCTGTTTGTGGCCACCAGTCGCGATGTGCGGGTTATGTTACTTAAACTAGCAGATAGACTTCATAACATGCGTACCATCCAGCATCTACCAAAAGACAAGCAAGGACGCATAGCCCAAGAGACTTTAGAAGTATATGCCCCCATAGCTGCGCGTTTAGGCATTGGTACCTGGCAAGGCGAACTTGAAGACTTAGCTTTTGCCATAGTGCATCCAGAAGAATTTATTCATACTAAACAAATCCACGAAAAACTATTAAGTGCTCACCAACAAAAGTTTGAGAGTATAAAAGAACGCATCACCAAAGCCCTCCAAGCTATGGCTGTTGGTTATATAGCTATCTCGGGTAGGACCAAACGAGTTTATTCTCTTCATAAAAAACTCCAAAAGCCAAGCTACAAAGATGCAGAACACAAAGTGGCCGATGCTATTGCTTTTCGAATTATTACTAGCTCAGTCAGTGAGTGCTATGCTGCACTAGGCGCAGTTCATCAAAGTTTTCAGCCCGTCCCAGGTACGTTTGATGACTACATAAGGCTACCTAAGCCCAGTGGCTACCAAAGTTTGCACACCACAGTATTAGATGAAACTGGTGGACAATTTGAAATTCAAATCCGCACCGACCTCATGCACGAGCAAGCCGAACGTGGCGTAGCTGCTCATTGGTTCTACACCCAATCTGGCAAACAATCCAAAAAAATTAATACCGACGACAGTTGGGCACACGAACTACGTGCATGGCAAGAGCACGAAGGTAGTCCAGAAGAATTGTTGGAGAACTTAAAACTGGACCTTTTTTCCGATCGTATTTTTGTGCTTACCCCTAAAGGCGACTGTTTAAACTTGCCGGTCGGCGCCACACCCATAGACTTTGCTTTTGGCGTGCACACTGAACTTGGCTATTACATGACCGGCAGCAAGGTCAACGGAAACATCGCCTCCATTTATAGCGAGCTCAAGCAAGGTGACATTGTAGAAATTCTTAAAAGCAAAAATCCAGTTAAAATGTCTCCGGACTGGCTAGCCTCCGCACACACCAGCAACGCCCGATCACACATTCGTCAGTATTTAAAAGGACAAAATAAAATTATATAAAATTAGGACTTACGCATTCAGTCTTTAAATGGGCATCATCTAGCATGCTGTATACTAATAAATCAAATGTAGATATGAACATTTGTTAATAATATTTACCTGGTGCTAGATGATGCCCATTAAGTGCGTAAGTCCTAAAATATAGATTATACTACTAAAAAACTCACACGTGCGAGCTTTTTAGTAAAATGGAAAATTATAACAATTCTTAAAACATTATATCTTCTTCTGCCCGTTTATAGACATGAATCTCTTCTGGTTTAAACCACAGCGCTATTTCATTTGCGGCTTCTGCCGGAGTTTCTGAAGCATGCATGATGTTATGAATGGCTCTACCCTCTACGTTAGCCACAGCTGGACTGTCTACAGAGTAATCACCCCGAATAGTTCCCATTTCTGCAAACACAGGCAAAGTATGACCAGCCAGCTTTCGCACCATGTCTATGGCGTGTATTCCTTGCACCACTAAGGCGATTATTGGCCCAGACTGCATGTAAGCAAACAAAGATTCTTTTACCATAGCACCAAGTTGCTTAGTATCATCTGTACCCTGAGCCTTGACTGGATCAATGTTGTACTCGGTAAAAGTCTTCATGGTCTTTTGTCCTAAACGCTCTATCCATTCATCGCTCTTAGGAAAGTGGTTTTCCAAATGCTCACGACCAACTTGCACCATCTTCATGGCAATAACTTTAAGACCTCGTCGTTCTATCCTAGCCACTACTTCCCCAACCAACCCGCGTTTTACGCCATCTGGTTTCACTAAAACAAGGGTTTTCTCTTCTTTAATATGTTGCATAATTTTCTAGTTTAGATTAATCATCAAAAAAATAAATTAAAAATTCAGGGTCTGAATCCATAACCCATGACTCATAATTCATAACTCATGACTCTATCTATTACTCACTACTGCCTTCTCTATAACTATTGGGTCTTTGGGAGGACCATCGGATCCACCCAAGATAGGTGCGTTACTTATTTTTTCTGCTATGTCTAGGCCCTTTGTTACTATCCCAAATACCGTGTACTGATCATCCAAAAAAGGTACGGCATCTACGGCAATGTAGAACTGACTGCCAGAAGACTCGCGTTTTGGGTTTACCGCATCTCCCGTTCTAGCCATAGCAATCGCACCTTTCACATGCTTAAGACCAATTTCTGCTGGCACAGTGTAACCTGGCCCACCTCTACCTGTACCTTCTGGGTCACCCCCTTGGATAATTCGCCCTGGGTTTTTGGGGTCTCCTGTGAGGTTAGAAAGGCGGTGAAAAATAAGACAGTTGTAGAACCCACTCTCTACCAATTTTACAAAGTTTTCGGAGGTCTTGGGCGCGGATACATCGTTAGGTTCTATTACAATATCTCCAAAACCACGTACCGTAAGAGTGACTTGCTTATTTTTATAGTCCACAGTTTTTCCTGTAAAAAAGTTTGGGTTATAGTTCCTAGTACAATTATTTTTAGTTTCTGCCACCACTACTTGCTCTGTAGGCGTTGGAGTAGGTGTGGTAGTAACCTCTGTAACAGAAGTGGTAGAAGTCTCAGATTTAATTGGTGGTTTCTCTTGGCTACTTTTCGTTACAGCAAACATAATTCCGGCGACAATTAAAATGGCAATAACTATCCAAATAACAGCGTTTTTTTGCATAATATTCTCCTTGTTTCTAGTTTTTTAACATTTTTACAGTACTACTTTGGTAATTGTAACACGATAGTAAAATTTGGTAAATAAAATAGGAATCATCGTGTTCGGTGCAGCGTGTCATTTCCGTCATTCTGAGCCCGAAGCTTTGTGAGGGTGAAGAATCTCTCATGCATGAATACTAGATCCTTCGTTTAAGACTCCTTCCTCCGTCGTTAAAACTTTGTCGGACAGGCAGGATGACAAAGAAGAATCTATTCGTTAATATTTTTTATACATTAAATACAAAAGTCCTAAAACTCCGTAACACGCCAAAACCACCCAAGCAGATATTTGTACATCCACACTTATCCAAGTAGGTTTAGCAAGTAAATGCTCCACCCAGAGCAGGAGGCTTAACACGTAATTATTCACGTAAGCAAAACCCGCTCCCACTATAGGCAAGTAAGACAAAGCACCAAATGCCATTACGAACGGCACAGGTGGCACAATAAGCATGTTTGCCAAAGGCGCTACTAAACTCAAACTGCCAAAATGCCAAAGAGAAATTGGCAATGTTGCAACTATAGCAGACATAGTAACCGCCAACAACTGAAATAGTTTCCTACGAGACAATAACGGAAATACATACTCCATCATAGGGACCCCCAATACTATGCCCGCAGTTGCCAGTGCACTGAGTTGAAACCCAATATCCCAAAAAAGAATTCTCGGATTTACCCCCACCATAAGTCCTGCCACCAAAAGTAGTGCCGGTAGAGGATTATACAGTCTACCTACTACCATCCCCAGACCCAGTAAAAAACCCATCACTCCCGCACGTAGCACCGAAGCCGACGGTCCCGCCATTATAATAAAACTTATCACGCACAGTACGGATACAACCAATTGTGCTCGCCTGCCAATCCAGTAAGCCAGTACGCCCAATCCACCAATAAAAATACTAATATTAAACCCAGATACTGCCAGTACATGAGTAGTACCGGTTCGTTTAAAGTTTTCCAATATATCTGCCGACAAGCCCCTCTTTGCGCCTATAAGGATCCCTAACAAAAAATTCCCGGTATCTGTGCTATATAACTGTAATATTCTCCTAACTAGAAATGACTTTAATTGTAATAACCTATCCACAACAAAGTTGCCTTGATGATTCTTCAGTACTATCATTTTTGGATACCTAATTAGTGCGTAAGTATTATGCCTTGCTAGAAACCCAGGATAATCAAAGTCATTAAATTCTTTTGGCTCTACGACCTTCCCCCGCACCCAAACCACATCGCCGTATTGATAGTATCCACTAAGAGTAGTAGTCACTAACACACGCTGTGAAAAACCTTTGGGCTGTACGGTGATTAGTTGGTTGCTTGTTCGCACATCCGGCTCTACTACCACTAGTCCCTCAAAGTCTTGTTTTGTACCTACCCAACTGGAAAACTCGCTCTGAACCAACATTTGAGTTCCAATCCTAAAAAGCCCAAAACCAAACCCCAACACAAACCAAACAAGAGCTAAAAAATAAAAAAGTTTCCCGAACGCGGGAAAACTTTCTAAAGAAGTATAACCTACAAGCACGCTAGGTCTAAAAATATATACTGTTAAACATGTAAGTGCCACCGCCATACACACATAAGCAAAAAGTAATCCCGTACTAAAAACCGAACCCACACCTACGCCCAGTAGCAGCCCGGCACACACAGACATTAATATTTGACTCTTTGTCATAGAGTTAGATGGGCATCTTCTAATGTTTAG
>CAZCTL010000041.1:0-4194 GCA_964501685.1 uncultured Candidatus Saccharibacteria bacterium | reverse complement strand
ACATTAATATTTGACTCTTTGTCATAGAGTTAGATGGGCATCTTCTAATGTTTAGTGTGTTAGAAGATGCCCATCTAACCACAACACCTTACATATAAAACACTCTAATACAACGTAGTATTAGAGTGTTCCGTTCAAATAGATTTTACGGCGGCAAGGAGTTCTGTTTCTAGCACTTCTATTTGCTCGCGGGTCTGGAGATTTTTTACTTTTACCGTGCCCTTAGCTTTTTCTTCCTCGCCGATGATAACTGCCAACCTCGCCCCTTTATTTTCTGCGTACTTAAACTGCTTATCTAATTTGGCTTCTTCGTAATATAAATCCACGTTTATACCCTCCTCCCGCATTTCAGATACAACCCTAAGTGTCTCTGCCCGCATTGACTCACCTAAGTTTAGCACCACCACCTCTACCCCAAGAGCAGTAGGAAGGTTACCCATACTCTCTAAAGCCTCAAAAAGCCTATCTATACCAATACTTCCTCCAACAGCAGGTAGGGGTTTATCCGAAAATGTATCCACTAATTTATCATACCTGCCCCCACCTAAAATACTGCCAAATTCTGGATTGTTTTTTAAGATAACTTCAAAAACTGTACTAGTGTAATAATCTAAGCCGCGAGCAATAGTTGGATCAAATATAATTTGGTTTGGATTTACACCTAAGCCAATAGACGTATCTATAATAGCCTTACTTCTTTGATCTGGTTTAGCTTCGTCTCCCTGTTGTAGTAGACTTCGAACTTGTTCGATTTGCTCTGCGGGCAACTCTAGATTATTAAGTTCAGCTATAACACCGTCAATACCAATTTTGTCCGTTTTATCAATCGTGCGTATAGTTTCTATTTGCTTAAATTTAAAGCCTTCAAAATTCTGACGATTATTTAGTCGAACTAAATAATTCTTTATATCTAAAGCATCGAACACTGAACAAATACAAGCAATTATTTCTGCATCGGCAATTAACGAATTTGTTCCAACTATATCTATGTCACACTGATAAAACTCTCTTAGCCTACCCCTTTGAGTATTTTCACCTCTCCAAACTGGAGCAATTTGGTAACGCTTAAATGGGTATGTAAGCCGTCCTTGATTTTGTGCGACAAACCGTGCCAAAGGAACTGTTAAGTCATAACGCATAGCAACATCCCTATCACCATTGTCTTTAAACCTATAAGACAATTTGTCTGCTTCTTCTCCAGATTTACCCATAAGCACTTCTGCATACTCCAACACAGGAGTAGACAAAGGCAAAAAGCCAAAGCGTTCAAACACACTTTGGATTTTACTAAACATAGCTTGTCTAGCTAGTTGTTCTGGAGGGGCATAATCCCGAAAACCTTTTAAATTTCTTGGTTCAATTTTACTCATACCCAGTAAGACTTCTTTGTAACTACCCTAAAACGGCTAGTTATATAGCTTCTTAGTTCACTAAAATTAGATACCCAGGCTCTACGTCTCTTACTTTGTCAGCTCTTTAAGCCGGCAAAGAAGCTCTACTGGGCATAACATACTTTCTTTTCTTGATATTAACACAAAATGGGCGTCTTCTGAAAGAAGCCCATTAGATATCTGTTTTATTAACCATGCAAAATAACTTGTGACAGGATTATGTACAAAATCTAATAGTACCCACTACTATACAACTCCAACCAGCGAGATCTTACTCAGTTCCATTGCCACAAACATACCCACAAAGTACGCCCCTATCATAGTCCAAATGGCTACGTCATTAAAATAACTGACGTCGTTTTTGCTGACTGTTTTTTTTGCAACTGCTTTAGGCATATTTTTATTTCATTAAATCATATACACATTTATTATACTACACAAAAAAAATTTCGCAAATCTTATACCGCATTTAAGGACTTAAGTTTCAGTTTTGCGTATAGTATTCGTGATAAATCGTAAACTGCAAACAATCCCAAAGAAAAACCTACATCACTCAAAAGTGTACCGCGCAAAAAAGGCAAACCGTTTACATAGGCCTGCATTATCCCTACCAAAGTGTGAGGATATTCAGCATAGAGTAGAGCAAAGTTAGTAATTAGAAAAAATAACCCAGCAGTCACAAAGCCAGATAATCCAACTTTGGTAAGCCTACTTAAGCTTATTTGCCCATTCCCTATCCACCTTCCAAAAAACACCCCAAGCAAGTGGGCAAAGTAAACTGCTACCATTAACTGCCAGGCAAAAAACCCAATGGCAATATCGGATAGCAATCTCACCAACAAAGTAATACCTAAAGCCTTCCGAGTAGAAAAGATACTTCCAGCAAATATAGCTATAGCCGTGACCACTGCTACATTTGGCATATGCGGTAGTACTCTAGTTAACGCAGCTAAAATTATTATTAGATAAATCATAGCACTGTTGTATGTACACAGTAGTCTGTAGTCAGTAAGAATTCATAACTATATTCTGACTACTGACAACTAATTACTTAATTCCTTCAAACTTCCACTCAATTACATCTGTAGATTTAGTCGTATACGTACTTGCCCCCACCGTGGCTTGTGCGCCGTTTACATAGAACGACCAAAAATGTTTGCTATCACTCTCTAGACCATTAATGCCATTCACAAACTCACCCACCCCGGCATAGGTTTTCAATGTAACTTTCTGCGTCTGCTTAAGTAAATCCAATGCGTTTTTTCCTTCTTGTCCTTGGTATTTTATGTAGTCACTTTTTACTTCTTCTGCCTGAATCGGCGTAGGTGTACTACCAAGCTGAAGATTTACTTCCTGGCTCCTAACTCCTATCTCCTGACTCGTCTTATTGCACCCCACCGCCAGCAACGTTATAGATATAACCAATAAAAACGAACTCAAGCTAATCTCTGAAATTTTCTTCTTGCATTTATTCATAACTCATAACTCCTAATTCATAATTCATAATTCTTGATTCCTAATTCCTTGCTTCGCTAATAATCTATTCCCCTCTGTGCCAACACGCCTTTATAGTAAGGGTGTTTAACCATTTCCATCTTTGTTACAAGGTCACATAGCTCAAGTACTTTCTCATATTTATTATGCCCGGTCAAGATAAGATGCACTTTTTTGGGTTTAGCTTTTATTAGCTTGACCACATCGCTTTCTGTAAGCACACCCACTTCTACGGCCGATATAAGTTCGTCTAGAAACACCACATCCCATTTTGCGGATTTCAATACTTTCATGGCTTTAGCCAATCCTGCTTTAGCAGCTTTTATATGCAAAGCTTTTGCCTTTTTGTCGCCCAAAATCCCCACAAACCCCAACCCCACCTGCTCATTTTTAATAACACCTATTTTCATCCCCTCTTTCCGGTTCCTCTCCTTTACTAAGGAGAGGTTAGGTGAGGTGAATTTGTTCTGCCTAATAGAGTCTTGCATCCGGCTAACCTCATTCAAATAATCTATCTCACACGACAGTGGCCACTCACCTTCACTCCGCAAATCACAATCACAAGGGTGCTCCTTGTTGTGACAAGGAGCACCCTTGTGAACACCATGCCGAGCCTTAGCCTTTACAAACTGCATTATGTACACATTCATCCCAGCTCCAGCCGCACGTATACATGTGCCCATAGCAGCCGTAGTTTTACCCTTCCCCGCTCCAATGTGGCAAATTACTAAGCCCCGCTTTTTTTCTTTGAGTTTTATAGTACTTTTCATAATTGATAGCTTGTCCTATAATTACGCAAACACGAGCAAAGGAGGCTCTATGGACCCAGTTTTACAAGGTTTGCTGATAGTACTCGCCTACGGCGTGGTGGGTACAATTCTGGCTCCTAAGCGACACAAGCTAAGAGCCTTCATCTACGCAACATTACTAGGGTTAGTTCTAATGATAATCATTAGCAACTTACCCTAAACCAAACGTTCACAAAACGGAAAGGATACTAAAATGATAGGAATGATTGTTGTTGGACTTATCACTGGTCTTCTTGGAGGCTTGCTGGTCCCCAAAAAACCCATACTAACCGGTGCAATTGTTTTTGCACTCAGTGTCTTAACCGCTTTTATCACCGACCAAGCATACTATGGTCTCTGGTTCCATGAACACGGCATGAAGGGATTCCTATGGCCCGCTACCGTAGCAGGCCTAACAGCCTACATAGTAAGCGCTTGTAAAAAATAATTACCATACCCACACTCAACGGCGCGCCTCAGCCACTCACCCTGCGCGCCTTTTTCTTTTGTCTTTATTCATG
>CAZCTL010000040.1:7816-9596 GCA_964501685.1 uncultured Candidatus Saccharibacteria bacterium | reverse complement strand
CTCCCCAAGCTATGGGGAGGGTTATGGAGAGGTTTACAGGTGTTTGTTTTTATATGGATAGTATAGATGGGCATCATCTAAAATTACAATCTTTAGATGATGCCCATCTCTATATTTATACGTGGACGAGTTGTACTTGAAAAAAGTTGAGTTTTTCTTTATACTTAAACAAATAAATTACCCGAAAGGGTCTTTTCTTTGTATTAAATTAGTTTTAATAATTTACTTAGTCTTGTCATTCCGGGCTTGACCCGGAATCCAGATTAAAAAGCCTGGATCCCGGATATTTTCGCAAAGCCAAAAATTCCGGGATGACATACAGTGGCTTATATAACAGTTAAACATCTTTCATGGCCAACGAAGTTATATTACGTTTTAGCGACGTAACTTTTGAATACTCTATACACAAGCACCTTTTAGACGAGGCGTCTTTTTCGCTTCGCCAAGGTACCAGAATTGCACTTATGGGCCAAAATGGTGCAGGGAAGTCTACACTGTTTAAGCTGATTACCCGAGAACTAAAACCAACTGAAGGCTCTATTTCGCTTACACCAAATACTGCTACTATCGGTATAGCCCGTCAGGTCATTCCAGCAGAGCACTTAGAACTAACAGTGAGAGATTATTTTGCTACTGCCTTTACCGAGAAAAAGTACAATCTAGATAAACTAATAGCAAATGTGTTCGAGGTGGTAAATGTGAACCTACCACTAGACAAAAAAGTTAGAGAATTCTCGGGTGGGCAACAAGCTCGGCTCTTGCTTGCTTACGCTATTATCCAAGAACCAGATATTTTACTGCTTGATGAGCCTACCAATAACCTAGACCAAGCCGGCATAGAGCACCTTACAGGATTCCTCATGATGTACGAGAAAACTTGTCTAGTCATTTCCCACGATGCAGAGTTCTTAAACGCCTTTACCGATGGCGTGCTTTACTTAGATTCATTTACCAAAAAGGTGGAGCAGTATACAGGAAATTATTTTGATGTGGTAGAAGAAATTACTGCACGCATAGAGCGGGAGAACTTGCAAAACGCACGCGCAGAACAAGAGATAAAAAAGCTGAAAGCCCAAGCCGAGCAGTTTGCTCACAAAGGTGGAAAGCTTCGTGCTGTAGCCAAGCGCATGCGGGATACCGCAGAAGAAGCCGAAGAGTCTAAGGTGGAAGTACGCAGGGAAGATAAAACCATCCGTGAATTCACTATACCCGTGCAAGAGTTTCCTGCCTTTTTTAACGGGCAGATTTTAAAGATAGACTCCATCACCGCTATTAAAGATGGTAAGCCAGTTACTACAGAGAGAGAAATAACTGTAAGACGTGGTAGCCATGTACTTATAGCTGGACCAAACGGCATAGGCAAGAGCACATTTCTAGAAAGCATTATAAATGGCACAGCCAAAGGAGTTACGGTCTCTCCTGACGTAAAAGTAGGCTACTACAAGCAAGACTTTTCCATGCTTAACTTTAAGGAAACTGCATTTGATACGCTCATAGGTGCAATGCAACTAAAAGACGAGCCACTCATGCGCTCTATTGCCGCTGGCTTCTTGCTAGATGGCAAAGCTTTAAGTACAGAGATTGGGGCCCTCTCCGAAGGCCAAAAAGGTCTCCTTGCTTTTTGTAGATTAGTGATCATGAAACCGGGATTGTTAATCTTAGACGAACCCACCAACCACATTAACTTCCGCCACTTACCGGTTATTGCCGAAGCGCTAGATAAATACGAAGGCGCTATCCTGATGGTCTCCCACATTCCCGACTTTGTCTCCAAAATCCG
>CAZCTL010000040.1:0-7716 GCA_964501685.1 uncultured Candidatus Saccharibacteria bacterium | reverse complement strand
ATGGAGCCACTAGCAGCAAAACTTAGACCTAAGAGTTTAGAAGAATATATTGGCCAGGAACACTTGGTTGGTCCGGGCAAGCCCATACGCACTGCCATAGAACAAAAACATTTGTTCAGTTTTATTCTGTGGGGACAACCCGGAGTAGGGAAGACGACGCTTGCAAGAATTTATGCACAGGCTTTAGGTGCGGACTTTTATGAGCTCTCTGCTGTAAGTGCTGGCAAGGAAGATATTAAGAAGATTATAAACCGAAGTGTCATTCCGGCCCACGAGCCGGAATCTAGATTAATTAGCCTGAATACCGGATCCAAGTCCGGTATGACATCTAAAATTGAACTCACGGCTCAAGGCTCATTACTCACGTCTCCAAAAATCTTATTTTTGGATGAAATTCATCGCTTCAACAAAGCCCAGCAAGACTTTCTATTGCCCTATGTAGAAAGCGGACAACTCACTCTCATAGGTGCCACCACCGAGAACCCAAGTTTTGAAGTTATACCGGCACTCCTTAGTCGTTGCCGCGTGTTTACACTTAAGGAGTTAGACGATGAGCAGATGCGTGAGGTTATTATGCGAGCGGTTACCACTCTGTCATTCCGAGCGGAGCCCGCAGCGGGCGAAGTCGAGGAATCTAATAACAGATCCTTCGCCCCAAAGCCGGCTCAGGATGACGGACGAGTAGTTGCAGATAATGTAATAGACTGGCTCACCCGCATGGCCAACGGCGACGCCCGCCAGACAATCACCATGTTAGACAATACTTTTAAACTTTACGGTAAAATTACCATAGAAACCTTAAAGGAAACTTTGCAATCCAAAACTCTCCGTTACGATAAAGCAGGGGAGGAGCACTATAATACAATTAGTGCATTCATTAAAAGCATGCGTGCGGGTCAGCCCGACGCAGCCATTTATTACCTAGCCCGCATGGTAGAAGCAGGGGAGGACCCATTGTTTATTGCAAGAAGAATGGTCATATTTGCTAGTGAAGATATAGGTCTAGCCCAGCCTACAGCGCTAGTAGTTGCGAATGCAGTGTTCCAGGCCTGCCAATCAATCGGCTATCCTGAATGTGCCATTAACCTAGCTCACGGTGTAGCATATCTTTCCAACTGCAAAAAAGACCGCTCTTCCTACAACGCGCTACGAGCCGCCCAAGCAGATGTGCGCGAATATGGTAACCTTCCAATCCCTTTACACATCCGTAACGCACCAACTAAACTCATGAAAACAGAAGGCTATGGCGCCGGCTACGAAATGTACTCAAAAGAAAGCTTCCTTCCCGACCAATTAAAAGATAAAAAGTATTTTTCAAGTTCTACAGGAGCCCCATCCAGCCTATAGACAAAGCCGGGAAATAGGTGTATACCATGGGCAGTGTTGGGGTGTCCAACACTAATTTCATCGGCTTGACCTCAAGTCTTACCTAACCACATTGGAAGAAACCATGGGAACTAAACCTTTGCTTTCGATTAATACTAGCAACGCTGATCCCGCTTTCAATGGCGAGACTGCTGAGCAAGTTCTTGCCGAGCTTGATGCTCGCAACGCAAAAGCTGAGGCGCGCGCCACTTACATCAAGATTGGGCTTGGTACCGTCCTGATTGTGGCTGTGTTTGTAATAGTTATGAACTGGGAAAGCATCGTTCACTTCTTTCGCCAGTAGTCGCGTAAGTACCGTTTGCCTAGATAACATAAGTCCACATCTGTGGCAGTTACCCTTGGGCAAACGATACTGTTTTTTTCTGCAATAAAGATATTAGATTACCAGGATCTACGGGCTTGTCATTCCGGCCTACGAGCCGGAATCTAGGTTTATCAACCTGGATCCCGGATATTTTTACAAGGCTAAAAATTCCGGGATGACAGATGTAGGGTTAGGAATGAGAATCAATATTTTACAGGTTTTAGTCTTATTTATAAGCAAATTACGATTGACGAAAGTGGTTGTTACGTGGTAAAATACAGCTAATTAATTTGTGGGAGAGACATAGATAGTCAAAAGTCGTAAAGTCTATAAAGTCAAAAGCCAGAGACTCTTCTGACCTTAGACCTTACGACCTGATAACTTTTGACGATTCACGTTTCGCCATACCACATAAGGAAAACTTTAGATGAAACAGTCCAAGAGAGTCAGCGCAAACAATGCACAAGTAGACAAGAATAAGACTTACACCATAGAAGAGGCAATTGCTCTAGCCAAGACTACAGCCAACACAAAGTTTGTGGGTTCAGTAGAAATGCACATTCGTACCAACATAGATGCCAAGAAAACTGACCAGGCCATTCGTGGTTCTGCCACCTTACCACATGGGACCGGTAAAAAGAAGCGCATAGTTGCTTTTGTAACAGAAGCAAAAGTAACAGAAGCCAAGGAAGCCGGCGCAAACCTAGTAGGTGGTGAAGAGCTTATTAAACAAATTAAAGAAACCGAGAAAACCGACTTTGATATTGCTGTAGCAGAACCAGCACTCATGCCCAAACTTGCTCAGATTGCTAAAATCTTGGGTACAAGGGGCCTCATGCCCAATCCAAAAACAGGCACTGTGTCGGAAAACATCGCTAGCATGATTAAAGAAATTTCTGGTGGTCGTGTAACATTTAAAAACGATGACTCTGGTATTATTCATCAAATATTTGGCAAAACCAGTTTTGAACCCACTCAGTTACTAGAAAATGCAAAAATATTCATGTCGGCAGTACAGGCCGCTAAACCTGCTGCCTTTAAAGGCACATACCTGGCCTCCATAACCATAAATTCTTCCATGGGCCCAGGCATTAGAGTAAAAATTTAAGTTTATATTTAAAATCCTCCTTGCTCAAAGCCTGGGGGATTTTTATTAGACTATTTTAAAAAGTCTAAAGAGACATCTCTCCTGTCATTCCGGAAGCCACGAGGCTATGCGAGGGCTATCCGGAATCCATCCGGAAAACCTGGATCCCGGCTCGGGGGCCGGGATGACAATGCAAGAGAATAGATACCTTTTAAAGAAAGATTAACGTCCAACAATGAAACAATGGAACCATGAAGCCATGTAATAATCCCATTTAGATTGCCACGTCGCATCCGCCAGCTGGCGAATCGCAATGACAGAGTGGGCTAAATATGTTAGCATTAGATATAATATTCTCTTATTTATGAGCTTAATTATAGGATTAATAGGACAAAAACTAAGCGGTAAAGACACAGTTGCCAACTATCTAATTAATAGATATGGGGCAGTATCTTTTGCTGGTGGACACATTTTAAATGAAGTACTGGCTGTACTAGGAAAGGAAAAAAGTAGAGAAAACGAAACCAATTTGGCAGTTAGTTTGAGGAATGCATTTGGTGAAGATGTTTTAAATTCTGCGATACTTAATAGATTACAAAAATCGGAAGCAAAAATTGGGCTAATAAACGGCGTCAGACGGCCAGAGGAATTTATCCAGTGCAAGCAAGAGTACGTACGAACTATCTACATTTCTGCCCCAGCAGAAACAAGATACGAACGTTATAAGTTTAGACAAGAAAAAAAAGATGATGGCGTATTAGATTTTGAAGCTTTTCTGCGCCAAGATACAGAATCACCAACAGAAAAAGATATAGTAGCAATAGGGGAAGAAGCGGAGTTTAAAATAGTTAATGATTCCGACCTGCAGAGTCTCTATACAGAAATAGACCGCGTAATGGAGAGCTTGATTAAATAAATAAAAGACTTACAATGCTATTTCCAGGGTCACCCTTGCATAAATAATTTAATCTTTTGCGGATATTTCTAAATAATTAAATAGTCATTCTGTATCTATACGATAGAACAGTGCAAAGGTGACCTTTGAAACTCGTAAGTTAAGAAAACATATGTCCTGGTTTAAAACTACAAATAACTCAAGTAACAAAGGGGGAGTACATATAGCACTTGAAAGCATTTCTGGAGACGTGCTTAATACCCAACTCCAAGAACTAGAAGCGGAACTAGTTGCAACTGGACTAACCGTAAAACGCATGGAGTTTCCAAGCCCACGGGCTAAACTCCATATCCCAGCCGTATTTGAAACAGCAGAGCTATTAGAAAGTCCAGAAGCGATTGCTATTACTTCCTGCTTAGATAGAACAGTCAGCCTAGTAAACGCTACTAAGACCCAGCTAGAATCCGAAGTTATTTTGCTAACGGGGAGCCAACTAGCTACGGCTGCCTGGTTGGCTACACTGGTGTCCGATCACACAGAACGAATTACACTATATAAATGGCTAGACGAGCTAGAACACAAAGTATTTGTACAAAAAAGAATAGACCTAACAATACTCCTAGACCACGATCCCAAACACATAGATTTAGCCGATGCTGTAATTCCACCTGCTGGCTGGGAAGACAGACCAGGTCCAGAAATTGAGTTTCTAAGAAAATCTTACTTAGAAGCTGGAAAACTCTTGCCCAATACCAAAATTATTAGCTGCGAACGAGCTGGCTTGCTTAAACCAGATACAGATGTGCATAATGAGATATGGAACTTGGTAAGACGTATTGCCCTAAAGAAATAATTTGGCTATTACTATGGAAACTGCAAACATCCAACAAAAATTACTAGAACTAAAAAATCAGCTGAGTAGTATTTTACCACTCATAAAAACAGCAGATAAAAAACAAGAATTGCAAGCCTTAGAGGCTCGCATGCAGGAGCCGAACTTTTGGCAAGATAGCAATACAGCCCAATCTGTTTCGCAACATCACGCACTAGTTTCAAGTATTGTTACTTTCTGGGAAAAATTTAACTCAGAGTTAACAGAGCTAGAAAAACTGGTAGAATCTAATACCGACGAGAGCTCAGAAACGCTTGGCTTTTTAAGCTCGCAACTGGAAAAGCTTGAACAAGATTTTACAGAGCATAAAACTGTTGCCTTATTCTCAGGCGAATACGATAACCACTCTGCAGTTTTAGCTATTCACGCTGGCGCAGGTGGCACAGATGCGCAGGACTGGGCGGAAATGCTCCTGCGTATGTACTTACGCTATGCCGATAAAAAGGGTTTTAAGGTAGACATTATTGAAAGGCATAACGGTAGCGAAGCCGGCATTAAATCTGTGTTGTTAGAAGTTTCCGCACCTTTTGCTTTTGGCCACCTTAAGAGTGAGGCTGGAGTTCATAGGCTAGTAAGGCTAAGTCCATACAATCCAGCCCATACTCGCGAAACAAGCTTTGCCCTAGTAGAAGTATTGCCAGAACTAGCAGAATCAGAAACCATTGTGCTTGACCCTAAAGATTTAGATATAGAAGCCAAAACAGCTTCTGGCCATGGTGGCCAAAGTGTAAACACTACCTACTCGGCCATACGCGTTACCCACATTCCCACAGGGCTTAAAGTTAGCATCCAAAACGAACGAAGTCAGCACCAAAACAAAGCCTTAGCTCTTAAGATCTTAGCTGCAAAAGTGCAAGCCCTAGAAGACGAGAGGAAACTTGAAGAAAAAAAGGAGCTTAGAGGAGAATTTAAGTCAGCAGAATGGAGCAATCAAATTCGTAGTTATGTCTTACATCCATACAAGCTAGTAAAAGACCATCGTACAAACTTTGAATCTACCGACCCAGATGCAGTTTTAGATGGCAAACTAGATGAGTTTATTGAGAAGTATTTGGAATGGAATATCAATTTAACAACTTAACAATATAGCAATTAAACATAAAACAGAATATATTAGGACTTACGCATTTACCTCACTTCTGTCATCCTCGGGCGAGTCTGCGAGACCCGTGGATCCAGCATTTGGCATATATATAAGCTATGTATATTAACTGTATTCTCGCCGCAGTTTACCCTCAACTTGATTGGGGGCGTGATTGACACGAAAGGCGTAAGTCCTATATATGTTAAATTGTTTACATGCTTAATTGCTAACCTGATAACATGTTATACTATCTAAAGAGAACTGTTGCTTAATACTATGCTTTAATGGTGGTTAGATGCTTTAACTTAATATGATAAGATTTGAAAATGTAATTAAATATTTTGGTAACACCAAGGCACTATCTGCTATAGACTTAGAAATTAAGCATGGCGAATTTGTGTCCATTGTGGGCCTATCTGGAGCAGGAAAGTCTACACTACTCAAACTAGTTACTGGCGAAGAACGAGCAGACGAAGGCAGGGTCTTAATTGATGATATAGACATTGCCAAAGTAAAAGTAAGCGACCTGCCTTATTTACGTCGCAAAATTGGCATGGTCTTTCAGGACATAAAGCTTTTACCAAAACGCACTGCTTTTGAAAACGTTGCCTTTGCCATGGAAGTGAGTGGGCACAGACGTGACAAAATTGAAAAAGAAGTACCAAAAATTTTAGAGCTGGTTGGCTTACTTCATAAAAAACATAATTTCCCTAACGAAATGTCTGGAGGTGAAAGGCAACGTATAGCCATAGCCAGAAGCCTTGCCCACAGACCAGCACTACTCATGGCCGACGAGCCTACTGGCAACTTAGACGAAGTAAATGCAGCCGAGGTGCTAGACTTGCTACTAAAGATAAACAAGCTTGGCACCACAGTCATACTGGCAACTCATGCCTCGGACTTAGTAAACAAAATCAAGAAACGCGTTATTACCATAGAAGGTGGTAGGGTAGTACTAGAGCAAGAGAGAGGAAGATATAAACTTTAATTATTCACTAATACACAAATTACACGAATTACACTGATCCAAAATTCGTGCTATTAGTGTAATTAGTGTGTTCGTGCAAGATATATGTTTGATTCACTTACCATATATAGAATAGTCAAAACAGGATTCGTTAATTATTGGCGAAACATTTGGCTTTCTGCGGCAGCCACCATGGTTATGACTATAACCTTGGTTATTTTTAGCATACTAGCTATAGTATTTGGCATAACTCAATTTTCTATAAACCAAGTTACTAGTAGGGTAGACGTAAGTGTCTACTTTAAACCTGGAACTGCCGAAAGTGTTATTGAACAGTTTGCAAGTGAGTTAAAAAAGAAAACAGAAATATCCGCCGTTAACTATACCTCTGCCGAAGATGCCCTTGAAGCATTCAAAATTACCCATGCAAATGACAAGCTTATACTAGAATCTTTGGACGAGCTCTCGGATAATCCTTTACCAGCTACCGTACAAGTAAAAGCGAATAAAATAGAAGATTATCCACAAATTGCCGAAAGCATCCAGCAGGGCGGATACAAAGAGCATATTAGCAAAGTTAACTTTGAAGACAATCGCTTACTAATTGAACGGTTTGGAAAAGTTGCCAGAATCATAATTGTGGGAGGCTCTATATTGGTAGCAGTATTTTCAATAATTGCCATTCTAGTTGTCTTTAATACCATTACCCTTACTATTTATAACCGTAAAGAAGAGGTTGAGATTATGCGCCTAGTAGGTGCAACCAACTGGTATATTCGTGGTCCTTTTATAATAGAGTCCTTGCTTTATTCAATTGTAGCCACCATAATTACTTCTGCTTTAGTACTTACCCTAGTATCAAAGCTCCAAAGTTCTTCTTTCATTTATTTAAGCAATAACGGACAAGATAGTTTATCCTTATTTGTTTCATACGGACAGTGGACACATCTCATTCCAGCGCTCCTCCTAATAGCAGTTTTCTTAAGCGTTACCTCTAGCATGCTCGCCATACGTAAGTATTTAAAGATATAGCATTTACGCATTTCTAAGGATATAGATTATATGAAAGTTTTATTTGTAAAAGACCTTGCCGGTCAAGGC
>CAZCTL010000039.1:0-9678 GCA_964501685.1 uncultured Candidatus Saccharibacteria bacterium | reverse complement strand
GTAAAATTTATGGCACACATTGATATAGATTTAGACAAAACAGAGCAACAAATATTAAAAGACTTTGACAAAGGGACGCTTAAAAGTATTTCTGATTTTAAGCGTGAAAAAGGGAGATATCAAGATTACGCAAAAACCATGCTTAGTAAGACCAAGAACATAAACATCCGAGTTTCCGAAAGTGATTTGCTTAAAATAAAAGCCCAAGCACTACGTAAGGGTGTGCCCTATCAGACCATGCTCACATCCTTAATTCATCAGTACTCCACTGGCCAAATTCAGCATCAAATTTTGTTTTAGGGGTGCATATACTATAAAACCGTCACATCTGTGGCGGTTTTATAGTATTGAAATATATTTTTATAATAATTCGTGTTTGCCGGATTCTTTAAGTTGGTCTACTATTTTACCTACACTACCGGTGTGGTCTTTGTGGCAAATGAGTAGGGCGTCGTTGGTGTCTACAACAATCAAATCTTTCACTCCAATCAAAGCGACTTGTTTACCTTCGGGTACACGAATAAAGTTTTGAGTAGCGTCTATTTCAATAGTATTTAAGTGGTTTTTGTGGTCTGTTGGTACAGTGTAGTTCATGAGCGACTCCCACGTGCCAAAATCGGTCCAGTTAAATGGTAATTCTACAACTAAGGATAGTCCTTTACTATGTAAGTTTTGTGTAACGTCTTCAATTGGCCCTTTGGGTATTTTGGCGTATTCGGTTTCTACGTCTGCTCCACTAATGATATTCTCCAATGGTCCGTACCATTCTGGTTTTTCGGTTTTTAGGATGTTCAGTAAACTCCTAGGAGTTATACAAGAGTGGTTGGCGTGGATGAGCGCGCCTTTTTTGGACACGTAGTCCTCTGTTTGTTCTCTTGTGCCTCGCCACAAGAATTGATCCACTTTAAAAACACTAACTTCATCACCGTTAGACACTTTTTCTCCGGGAACTAGATAGTCAACACCCATAACTGGGTAGCTGGGTTTAAAGCCACCAGTTATATATTTGCCAGTTTCTTTGGCTAGTCTATCGCAGACTTCTATCATCTTAATAAACTGCTCAGCGGGCGCACGCAATACATCTGCTTGAACAAGCATAAACGGCTCGTCCGGGTGCGTTTTAAAAAGCATGGCGGCAGTAAAGCCAGTGGCTGGACCTTGGTTTCTGGTTTCTGGCTCT
This sequence comes from uncultured Candidatus Saccharibacteria bacterium, assembly GCA_964501685.1. Taxonomy (GTDB): domain Bacteria; phylum Patescibacteriota; class Doudnabacteria; order UBA920; family UBA920; genus JAEUSE01. The sequence continues at coordinate 8,498 of CAZCTL010000039.1, read as the reverse complement.
ATAAATATATTTTGTTCAACTATTTCCGGTATCAGTTTTTTTGCCAGTTTAGCCTGAATCTCGTTAGTCTGAAGGTAAATTTGTTCCGGAGAAAATTTTAATCGTAAGGCTTCCCAATTCAGCTCAAAAAGCGACTTGCCATTGAAAAGTGGTAAGAAGTGTTTTGGGGATTTTTGCCTGCTTTCAGGCCACATTTTAGTGCCAACACCACCGCAAATAATGACTGGAACCATAAAATTAACGGCTTAATACAACCAAGTATTATAGCACAAAATAGCTGTGTGTGTCAATAGTTTAATAATCAATCAAACAAATTGGCAAAAATGTAATTAGAGACTTATTGAAACTATAGAGATTATTTGTGACTACTTGTTGTATACAATTAGTCAATTAGTCTCCCAATATCTTAGTCTCAATAAGCCTCTTTAGTCTCTTGGTCTTGTTTTCTGTATGGCTACTGCTTTATTCAAGAACCACCAGGACTATTTTTGGCCATAGTCGGAGTTGGTTTGATGTTGTTTTTTCGGTGTTGTTCGTACAAGTCCAGAATAAGTTTTTTTATTTGCTCGGGGTGAGCTACGCTTTCAAAAACAAAGCCTATTTGTGCTCCACTGGTTTGTACAGTAACGTTGCCAAAATTAAACAGAGTAGGCAATATGCCGTGGGACGTGCTAGTTACTTCTTCAACGTTTTCAATTTGAATTTCCGTAACCTTACGTCCAAATAATCCGCTTTGGTCTACATCCACCATGCGCATATCGGTAATAATTTGAACCGATAAATAATAATAAACAAACGTCAATAGCCCTCCCAGAAGTAGTCCTAAATAGTACACAAAAAAAATCAGGTTTAGTATGCTTGCCACTACTTCTGATATCAGATCGGGCAATAAATGGGGTATGGTTAAGTGCATGGTTAAGCCTAAACCATACAAAAATATTACAAAAAACAGTCGTATGGCAATCCGAATGGGGTGTTCACGAATAACCAAATAAATAGTTTCTTCGTCTCTTTGGGAGGCAAACAGTTTATGCATAAATATTTAAGAAGTGGTAAGCACGCCAAAGCCAATTACACTTATAAGTACAAATAAAATAAAATACACCAAGGCAATAGTAGAAGCAATAGAAGGTTTTTCGGCGTTATTAAAGAAAACTCTAAGAGTAATTAAGCTAACCGTTCCTATTAACAAAACGGCACACAAATAAATTAATCCAAAGATATTTGAAATATTTTCTAAACTAAAAAAAGTCATGAGCAAAACAAGCTAAAATAAATTATTAGGAACGGCCATGTTCAGATGAATATAGCATCTTTGAGTTGCTAGTCTGCCTTTAGGGGTTCTGGTTATAAGTCCTTGTCTAATAAGGTATGGTTCGTACACGTCTGTGATAGTGTCTTCAGACTCGCCGGTGGCCACTGCGAGTGTTTGGAGTCCCACTGGTCCACCATTAAATTTGTTCACCAAGGTTTCCAAAATTAGCCTGTCTCCACGGTCTAACCCCAGTAAGTCTACTCCAAGTTCGTTTAAACTTTCTTGTACGTGCCTCATGGTAATAGTATCAGACATTTGGAGTTGCGAAAAATCCCTTATTCTCCGCAGTAGCCTATTTGCTACTCTGGGGGTGCCACGACTTCGTTTGGCGGCTTCTGTAGCCGCGTCTGCTTCTATATTGACGTTTAAAATTTTTGCAGAACGAGTAATTATTTCACTTAGTTCCTTATCTGAGTAGTATTCCAAATGATAAACATGCCCAAACCTATCTCGCAGTGGGCTGGAAATAAGGCCGGCTCTGGTGGTGGCTCCAACTAAAGTAAAGTTGGGAAGTTGCATACGCACACTTCTTGCCCCAGGTCCTTTTCCAATAACTATATCTAATATATTATCTTCAATCGCTGGGTATAATATTTCTTCAGCTGTTGGGTGAAGTCGATGAATCTCATCAATAAAAAGTACATCGTGTTCAGCCAAGTTGGTTAAAATAGCCGCCAGATCTCCGACTCGTTGAAGGGAGGCACCAGAAGTAATACGCAGGTTTTTTCCGGTTTCTTTTGCGACTATATTGGCTAGGGTGGTCTTGCCGAGTCCGGGCGGGCCGTATAGTAAAATATGTTCTACTGGTTCATTTCTTTGCTGAGCTGCCTTAATTGCTGTAGATAGATTGGTTTTTATTTGAGTTTGCCCAACATATTCCGTGAAAGAAGTTGGCCGTAAGTTTGTTTCAAAAAGCACTTCTTCGGAGGAAGTTTCTTCTGTATTTTTAAGTTGTTCTGTGGTCTCCGAAGAAATCATAGTTGAATCAATTTAATATTCTAGCAATTTAACAATTAAACAAGAATTTCTCATATGGTGTTAAATTGTTTAATTGTTTAGTTGCTGGCTTTGTGTGCTGGGCGTGGGGCTTGGAGTCGTAGACCCTGAGCTTGTCGAAGGGGTAGGAGTGGGTTCGGCTACTACAAATTTTTCTTCCTTTTTAAACAAAGCCGGAGGAAGATAGGTGGATTTTATTACATCATCTCGTGTTTGGTTGTTTAGGGTTACATGCCTTGTCCAAGAGGCTTTAAGTGAACCGTCGGATTTTCTATCCCACTGGATTGGTTCATCAACTTGTACTTCTCGGCCATCTTTAGTGCCATACAAATCGAAAGCTAGGTGGTCTTTGCTACTATAATATGGCCACACAAGAACATAAGCTGGAGTGTCGTTGAGAAATTTTAAATCGGTTACGGGAGTGTAAATGGTTGCATCCGTGCCAGCTGGTAAGTAATGGCTGACCGAAAACGCATGGTTTTTTCTTTGAGTAATAGGCATACCAGATTGCATTACGGCTCTAAACAAGGTAGAAGAGACTTGGCAAATTCCTCCTCCAAGCTCAGGCTTTAACCCGTCTGCTTTTATAACTATTTCTGGTTTAAATCCTTTGGCTGCAGTAACATCGCCCAAATATTCTCCAAAACTAAAAACACTTCCAGGTTTAATAAGGACGCCTTTAAATTGGTTTATTCCCGCGTCTATGTTTGCCAAGCGATTTTTGGAGCTACCAGAATAGTCAGATACTCCACCTGCTAGAAATTCGTTAATACCATATTCGTTGGTTGAGCCAAGGGTTCGGGTGGGTGAGGTGCTAAGACCTTCCAACGGGAAGTTGGTGGTTTGTATGGGGGGATTTTTGAGTAGTTTAAGCGAGGATTGTTTGTAGTCTATAAAAAAGCCATTTTTCCCCGGAGAAAATTCGGTTACTCTGCCGTTTTCTAATACAAACTTTGGATCTTCAGCAGTAATTTTATTTTCTGGTGAAATTTTTTGAAGCAAAGCATATACTGAGCTCGGATCTAATTTTGTAGCAAATTTATATTGCGATTTGGAATTACCAAAAAATGGACCATGTTCCATAAACATTGGTTGTTCAGCTATGTTCCATGTTTTTAAGCCTGTCTTTTTTGGTATCTCTGCAAAAAAAGTCTCGTCTACCATCACGCTTGGAACGGTGCTTGTGTTAGTTGGTCTAACTATCTCTGCTACTGGTACTGTTCGTGCAAATGTTGTTATAGGCGCGTCAAAACAGACTAGCGCAAAAAGAATGTAAGCAATGGTTTTAAAAATTCCTAATAACTTCATAATGGATAAAAATTAATCGTGATGGTAGATTTTGGAAGTAGCGCTCTAGCTTTGTCGGCCCATTCTATAAGGGTAATGCTACCAGGGCTTGCCCAGAATTCGGTTAAGCCGCTATTTAATACTTCTTGAGAGTCTTGAAGCCGGTACAAGTCTAAGTGATGAATAACTAAAGGTTGAAAGTTTTTGGGTTTTTTTGCTTTATAGGTTTGCATTAGTACAAAAGTGGGGCTTGTGACTTTGGTTTTAACCCCAAGTTCTTTTGCGAAGTGTTGTACAAAAGTGGTTTTACCCGCACCCAGTGGACCAATCAAAGCAAACACCTCGCCTCCCTTAATGTTTTTGGCCAATTGTTTTGCCAGTTTTTGTGCTTGTTGAACTGTGGAGAAAATGTGTTTTTTCATGCTTATCTAAAGGTATTAAATGCATACGGAAATTCTCTATAAGCCTAGAATTCTAAATATACATATTGGAGAATTCATTCTTAGTATAGCAATACTCTGTCTCTTTTTCCCACTTTCGGCCTGGGTATTGACTATGGCCCCAAGGGCAAGGCCTAGATTGCGGCGGGTGTGAAACTTATAAAAGAGAACTATTTATACAATATTGTACTAGTTATTGACCCCTTTCGTAAAATTGGGTATAGTTTAGGGCTTGCTACAGGCAGAATTTGATTTAAATGTGATAAAAATTATGGATGAAGCGATTTTAAAAAATATTACAGATTTTCTTAACAAATATAATCGTGTTCTAATTGTAATCCCCGAAACCGATTTAAGTATAGATAAAACAGTTGGTGCTTTGGCGCTTAGCTTTGGCTTAGAAAAAATAGGCAAGAGCGTTAAGGTGGTTACTTCAGGACATATTCCTGAACGTCTTAGTATTTTTAGTGAAACAAGCAAAGTAGATAAACTTAGTAGCGGTTCTTCTCGGCTAACATTGCAACTCAATACACAACATGCCGAACTTGGAGAATTAAGTTATGAACAACTCTCCGGACAAGTAAACATATATTTACATGCCAAAAATGGGAAATTCCATGTTAGCGACGTAACTATTAAAGAAGACAATCTACAGTTTGAGGCGATACTTACGCTAGGCGCTGCTACCTTAGAAGAACTTGGAGATACTTTTTCAAACAACACAGAACTGTTTTACTCTGTACCAAGATTAAACTTGGACATTAGTCCGGACAGCCAGCCTCATGGGACTACAAATGTCGTAGACGTAACTTTAAGTTCTATAAGCGAGTTGGTTTATCATGTCCTAGTTGCATTAAAAGAAGAGGTTGTTCCCAGTGTTGCCACTCTACTTTTGTCGGGTTTACTTTCGGCTACCGGGAGCCTAAACAATAATCGGACTTCACCGAAAACCTTTGCGGTTGCTGCAGATTTAACCGCAGCTGGTGGGGATTATAATTTGGTTGTAAAATCTCTGTACAAAAACGAACGTTTGGGATTTTTAAAATTATGGGGGAGAAGTTTAGCAAAACTTACTCCTATCCCAGGCTTGCAGGTGGCTTATGTGGTTTTGCAACAGGTAGATTTTGAAAAGACTGGGGAAAAACCAAGCGCAGTTATAGATATATTGTCTGGGTTTGATGCCAACGTTCACGAATATAAGAACATTGTTGTTGTGGCAATTACAGCAAATGACTATATAATTGCCACTTTAATGCACCCACAGTTAATAGTAGGTAAGTTTGTAGAAGCATTGGGAATAATAGATTATAAAATACAACATTTAGATTCAGGTCGGAGTTTTCTGCTTGGCCATAAGAAATTTGGAACTTATCAAATTGAAGAAGAATTGCAATCGGCTGTATCTTTGGCTGTAGTCGCATAGTCTACTTGTAGATGTAATAACACTAGCTTTCATATAGTTTGGCTGAAACCACTTCGTTTATTACGGGACAAACTTTGTTTTTAGAGGTGGTACCGTCTAATACCTTTTTTGAATGTGGCTTTGTTTTGCGCTAAGCTCATTAGAAGTTTTTGACTATCCTCATGTATAATATAAAAAAGGATAGTTTTTTAAATTTATTCATGCTAAAACATTTTTTACAACCAAGTGGCAATGCCGTTTCTGACTCCATGGGTCGAATGAACAGACAAATGGAAGAAGCTAACACCGAAGAACAGGCTAAACTTGTAGGATTGCCTTACGTAAACCTACATGCCTTTCCAGCCGACATAAACACCCTTTCTATTTTTTCGGAGGTGGATGCAAAAAACGCTGAAAGCGTGGTTTTTTCCAAAGATAAAGAAGTATTGCGTATTGCGACACGAAATCCAAACAATGTTTTACTTAAAGAAAAGTTGAAAGAGTTAGAAAATAAATACAAAACCAAACTTTATATTGTTTCAAAATCTGGTTTGGATTATGCTATGACCTTTTATAAATATGTAGTTAGTCCACATGCGCATGTTGATGAAGAGGTTAGACTAGATCCAAACAAAGATTATGTGGCCTTTTTAAACCAGCTAAAAGACGTACAACAACAACGAGCGCTTAATATTACTGAACTTATTGGCAGCTTGTTTGGGGTTGCTATGCGGTTATCTGCCTCAGATATACATTTTGAACCAGAAGACCACATAGTAAAAATTCGTTATCGGGTAGATGGAGTATTACAAGACTTGTTGCATTTGGATAAGTCAATCCAAAACACGGCCGTGTCTAGGGTAAAGATATTGTCCAAACTTAAACTGAACGTTGAAAATTTACCACAAGATGGGCGCATAACTTTCATGTGGGGCACCGATCCAATAGATGTACGTGTGTCTAGCTTGCCAACTGCTTATGGCGAGGGTTTGGTGTTGCGTTTGCTTGGTGTAGGCGCAGTTAAGCTAAAGTTAAACGATCTTGGTTTAACTGGTCGGTCATATAAAATTATAGAAACGGAGCTCGGGAAACCGAACGGCATGATTGTTACCACTGGACCTACTGGCAGTGGCAAGACCACCACGCTCTACGCCTTTTTAAACGAACTCAACGAGCCAGGGGTGAAGATTATTACCATAGAAGATCCTGTTGAATATAAGCTTGAGGGTATTTCGCAGACGCCTATAGACCACAATGTTGATTTTAGTTTTGCTAAGGCACTCCGGTCCATACTTAGGCAAGACCCGGACATTGTAATGGTGGGCGAAATTCGTGATACAGAAACAGCGGAAACCGCCTTGCAAGCGGCACTTACCGGACACATAGTACTTTCTACTCTTCACACTAACGACTCTTTTGGCGCGGTGCCAAGATTGGTTACTATGGGCGCTAAGCCTTTTATTATTGCCCCGGCTATAAATGCGGTAATTGCTCAGAGGTTGGTACGCCGGCTATGTGAGAAATGCAAGGTGGTTTATGTTCCAGACAGCACATTAATTGCTCGGGTAGAAGCTATTTTAAAAACTATTCCAGCTACAGCAGAAGTGGCTACGCCAAGTACTAAGCAGTTTTACCATGCTCCTGGCTGTGGTGAGTGTCACAACTTAGGCTATAAAGGCAGAATAGGTATATACGAGGTCGTACATGTAAACGATGCCATGAAAGACTTAATTCTAAAAGGCGCGTCTATGCTAGACATGAAAGCTCAAGCCATGAAAGATGGCACCATAACCATGGTCCAAGATGGTATGTTAAAAGTCTTAGCTGGAGTTACCGACATAGAAGAAGTGTTTAGAGTTGCTGGCGAGTAAATTTTGCTTTACAAAAATATTTAATTGTGCTATTATATAACTAAGGTTTCCAAAATAAGAAACAAAAATAAAAATTAATTAACGAATATGAAAGATTATAGCAGGTGATTGCACGACAAATAGCGCGTGCTTTGAATTTCCTAGCCGATACAAAAGTTGGGCTAGCTTTAGGCGTCGCCGGATTTGGCGCGTTTTTTAGTTTAGCTTTGGCGGTGGTGGTGGGAGTGGGCGGTAACAGTTTTGAAGTAAACCCTTTGCGTTCTAGTGCCGGTTATGACCCAGGCTACGGCTATCAAAATCCACGTTCATTTCTTCAGGATGGTCCATCATTTGTTGTCCCCGGATCTAAGCAGACTACAATTATTACTTTTAACGTATATGCACCTGCGGATAGAGCAATTACTACCCAACAGTATAATTTTTCTTTGAGTGATAATCCAAAAGCGTTAACTAATTTTACTTTAATAAAAGACGGATCCAAAGTCGGAACCAGTATTAAAAGCCTTGACTACGGTGTGTTTACATTTAATGGTCCAGTAGTTATTCCAGCTAACACCTTCGCCAGTTTTGTGGTCACAGCAGACGTAGTAGACAAGGTAACTGAACCTCCGGTATATGGCTATCCAACACCACCAGGAGTTGGAGTATTACTACAATCTATAAATTATAGCGATACAAGGACATCTTTCATGGAAGGGGTGCCACTTGGACGAAGTATATACATAGCCACAAGCCGACCAGATCAAATAAATGCAGTACTTGATTCTAGTGTGGTACCACCTCAATCGGTGGTAGCGGGTAGTGAAAATATTGAAATTTTACGACTTGTGTTTTCTGGTGGGAGTTTTGGAGATACTGCACTGACCCGCATTACCTTAGGTACAACAAGCATAGGAGCACATAAAGCATTAAAGAATATTCGTGTTTATGACGCCAATACACTACTTGGAACAGTTTCACGGCTGTCAGAACGTGATGGGGATATGTATTTTGGCGTGGTAAGATTTGTTGCACCGTTTGTTATTGGACGTTTTAGCTCAAGAACCATGCGAGTGGTTGCAGATATTGAACCTAAACAGCAATTTGTCTTTACGCTTGGTTTGGTTGGTTTAGCAGCAAAAACTCCAATAAATTATGGGTCTTGCCTAGAAGATTTTCCTCTTCTTCAGCACTTTAATGATTAAATC
>CAZCTL010000038.1:0-9689 GCA_964501685.1 uncultured Candidatus Saccharibacteria bacterium | reverse complement strand
TATCGGCAGGATTTTGGCGCGATGGAAGCAGTTGTGGCCAAGTACGCATCGCTTAAGAATATTTTAGTTATTGGGCATGGCGGGAGCGTGAGTAGCTTTTATGGTTTTTATAATGCTTTGCGTAAATCTAATACACCCCCTTTGTCCCGACTCGGAGTCGGGACATCTCCCACATCCAACTTCGCCAAGGCTTCGTCGGACAAGTGGGGGGAGAGTAAGAGCCGGAAGGCGTATATTTTGAGCAGTGTGGATCCAGATTACATTAACGAACTAAAGCAAGAGTTAAATGTGGCAGATACTTTGGTGGTGGCCGTATCTAAATCTGGAAATACAATTACTCAATTAGAAGCGTTGTCTCAGTTTTTAGATTATCCGCTTTTAACTATTACCGAGAAAGACACTCCACTATGTAAGATGGCTGAAAAAGTTGGTGCAGAGATAGTTTTACATCCTTCAATTGGTGGTAGGTTTACGGCATTTACAGAAACGGCTTTACTGCCTGCGCTACTGTGTGGGCTAGACGCTGAAAGTTTATATAGAGGTGCTCAAGAGATTTTTGCTCAATACGAAAAAGATAATATTGCCTATAAAATGGCTAACGTTTGTTGGCAGTTAGAGCAACAAGGCTTTGTGGATATTTTAGGATTAGTGTACTCGCATTACCTGTTTTTTGTTACCCCACTTATAACGCAATTATGTCATGAAAGTTTTGGTAAAGAAGGTAAGGGGCAAACTTATTTATTTGCCGAAGGTTCGGAGGTTCAACACCATACTGTGCAAAGATTTTTGGGTGGTAGAAAAAACATGGCCGGCATGTTTATTGGCGTTGACGGTTATTTGAGTAATTCCCCAATGTCCAATTATCCTGCAAGTACTCACAGCGTGGTTATGCGAGACCGTGCATTATTTGATTTAAATAAAATTCCACTAGCGAAGTCCCAGGACTTTGAGCTTTTGGGCACGCTGGAAAGTGCAAGGCTTAGAAACATACCAGTTGTGCACATGAGTGTAAGTAGTGTGACTCCTTTGGAGATGGGTCGGTTTGTGGCTTTTTGGCAATTATTTGCCGTGTATAGTAGTTTGCTCAGAGAAGTTGACCCATTTGACCAGCCAGAAGTAGAAACAGGGAAACAAATTAGTTTTGACAAACGTTTGGCTTATAAAGGACTTTTGTAATTATTCGCTAATATACGAATCACGCCAATACCACTAATCCGGAATTTGTGCCATTCGTGAAATTTGTGTTTTAGTGGATAGTAAATTGGAAGTTTGTCCTATGTTTGCTAGAATAATAGTATTATGGCTACAAAGACCATCTATTTTAATATAGAAGATGACGTAAAGAGTATTGTTGCAAGATTACGCCAAGAACCTGGAAAAGACTTTATTTTGGTTTTCCCAAGAAGGTGCTATTTGTTTTCGGATGCTGTTAATTTGAAGTTACTGAGAAAACAGCTTGGGATTTTGAAAAAAGATGCATCGGTTATGACCATGGATGAACGAGGTCAGGTTGCTGCTACAGATGCTGGATTTAGTTTGGTAAGTGTACCGTTCAGACAAGCAGGCCGAAATATGTCCGATGTAGCTCGTGTGAGTACCAGTAGGGAAGAGGTGGCTTATGCACCTGTGGAAGAAGTTTTCGCTGAAGTTGAAAAACCAATTCCAAGTTCAACGCATAAACAACTAAAGAAGAGTATTCCGAGAGTGGCAACGAAAGATACATTTTTTGCGGATATTAGTCATGATAATCATTTTGCTGGAAGCGTGATACAGGCTAGGGAGTCTAAATTCCAAAGGCGAAGAACTATGTTTGTGGGTGCGGTGGTTTTGGTTATAATTGTAGCTATCTTATCTAGTGTATATGTGTTACCTAGAGCAACAGTGGTAATAATTCCAAAGGCAGAAGTAATAAATAGAGATTTAGAAATTTCTATTTCTACTGCGACCAAACAATCCGACTCAAACACTCTTTCATTGCCCGGTTTTGCAATAGATGAAACTATTCCTAAAGAAAACAAATTGAATGTGTTAGGTAAAAGAGAACTGGGTTCCAAGGCAACCGGGACAGTGCGGATAATAAACTTAACTGGCACGCCAATTAACTTAAAAGCCTCTACAACTGTGCTGACAAGCACGGGTAAGGAATATGTCTTTAAAACCGATCAAAATTATATTAAGCCTATTAGTCCAAAAACTGTATCTGCCCCCGATGCTGGCCAGAAAGCAGAACTAGTAGCAACTCAGGGTGGCGAAACATCTAATTTACCGGCTGGCTCTAAACTGGAAATTTCAAATAAAGTATTTGGCAATAAACCAAATCTTCTTTACGCAGTAGTGGAAGATCCTCTCATTGGTGGTAATTCTAGGTTTATTTCTGTTGTAAGTGAGGAAGATCTATCTAAAGCAAAAGAAGCTCTAATAAATGAAGCAGTTGCAGATGTGGTCTCAGAATTAAAAGGGCAGGGTCAAATTTTAGCCGAGCAAACCTATAATACTGAAGTGTTAGATTTTACTTCAAGTAAGGCAGTTGGCGATGAATCTACTACTTTGACTGCTCAGGCTAAAGTGCATATAAAGGGTATAGCGTTTGATGCAAGTTCATTAACGGAGCTGGTAAGAAACAGAGTTACACAAATTCTACCATCTGGAAATGTTCTTCAACCGTCCGGTAAGGATACTATGAATTATAAAGTGCGTACTATTGATATAAACGCTGGTTTACTAAAAATAATTGTCCATTTTGAATCCAAGCTATATACAAGCTTAGACTTATCCACAATTGGTCCTAGTTTAGTTGGTAAGAGCAAAACCAGTGCTTTAGAAAAACTTGATAGTTTACAGGGGGTAGAGGGTGGAGAAATTACTCTCTGGCCTGCGTGGCAGAACACTATGCCACATTTTTCCTCTAAAATTAAGGTGTCTGAACAGAGTAACTAAATTATAGACAAAGTTACGGGGTACAGTTAGCTATTATTTAAGAGATATAGTTGACAGTATTTCAAGCTATATGATAGAATAAAGCAACAAAATTAATTCGCTTATTTAAGACTATTTCTAGCAGAAAACCCGATTTTGGGACGCACCAGACAAGTAAAGATGTAATTGAACTGGAAGGCAAGGTTATAGAAAGCTTGCCCAATGCTATTTTTCGTGTTCAATTAGACTCAGGGCAGGTGGTCCTAGGCCATCTGGCCGGTAAGATGCGCATGCACATGATTAAAGTTTTAGCTGGGGATAGAGTAATTATTGCAATGACACCTTATGACTTAAATAAGGGAAGAATTACCAGACGACTTAGATAACAGTTAAAAGTTTATAAAGTCCATAAAGTTTATAAAGTTATACTTTAAAAACTTTCCACTTTATGAACGTCATGAATTATTTTTTTATGAAAGTTAAAGCGAGCGTAAAACCTAGATGTAAAGATTGCAAAATCGTTAAAAGATTTGGCAGGGTTTACGTTATATGCAAAGTACCTAAGCATAAGCAAAGACAAGGCTAGGAGTGAGTCATGAATTATGAATTAAGAGTCAAGAATAAACTCCAAAACATAATTCATAACTCGTGACTCATAACTCATAAATCTGATTTTTTTATGGCACGTATTTCAGGAATAAATCTCCCAAATGATAAACGTATAGAGGCTGCTTTGCCTTATGTGTATGGTATTGGTCCAAGTAACGTCAAAGAGGTTTTGGTTGCAGCGAAAGTAGATCCTAACAAAAGGGTAAAGGATTTAGATGAGGCAGAATTAAGTCGGATGAGAGATTACATAGATAGAAATATTAAAGTTGAAGGGCAATTACGCCAGCAAGTGTTACTGAATATAAAGCGTCTTAAGGAAATTGGATCTTACAGAGGTACAAGGCATTCTAAAAGTTTACCGGTAAGAGGTCAGAGGACAAAAACTAATTCCAGAACCAGACACGGAAATGTTCGTAAAACGGCAGGTAGCGGTCGCAAGAAGTCGGCGGATAAGACCTAGTGAATTGAAAATTGTAGATTGCAAATCGCAAATTGAAAAATGCATTTGGAATTACAATTATCAATTATCGATTAACAATTTTCAATTTGTTTATGGCTGAAGATACACTAACAACAGAAGAAGTACCCAACGAGACTCCGGTAACAGATGTTGCTTCTAAGATTAAGGGCGCTAAAAAGAAGAAGCAAAAGGGCAAGATTAGTAAGGGTCGAGTTTACATTACATCTACTTACAACAACACAATTATTAGTGTGACCGATCAAATAGGTAATGTGTTGGCTTGGGGTAGCGCCGGACGAGCAGGATTTAAAGGTTCTAAAAAATCCACTCCTTATGCTGGCCAAAGGACAATGGAAGATGTGCTTCAGAGGATAAAAGATAGAGGTGTTTTAGAAGCTGATGTGTTTATTACCGGGGTAGGTAGCGGTAGAGAATCTGCTGTAAGAGCTTTGCAGAGTTCGGGAATGAACATTTTAACTATAAAAGATTCCACTCCTGTACCACATGGTGGAGTGCGTAAGAAGAAAGTGAGAAGAATTTAAATTATCCACCAATGCACGAATATAACACTAATATCACCAATCCAGAATTCGTCTTATTTGTGAAATTAGTGTATTAGTGAACGATTATGAGATATATAGGGCCACAAGGGAAAAAAGCACGTAGACTAGGTCAAGCCTTCACTGAAAAGCAGGCTAAGGTTCTTCGTCGTCGCAGTGCTCCTCCAGGACAGCACGCAGAGTCTCGGGGCAGGCTTTCAGAATTTGGTTTGCAACTTAAGGAAAAGCAAAAGGCTAAATATGCATATGGGATTTTAGAACGGCAGTTCTTTAATTATTTTCAGAAAGCTCAAAAACAGGCAGGCGTGACTGGTCAGAATTTACTAAAGCTTCTAGAGCTTCGGCTAGACAATGTGGTGTATAGATTGGGGTTTGCGGCTACACGTAGTCAGGCCAGGCAATTAGTTTCGCATGGTTTTTTCCAAATAAATGGAAAGCGAGTTACAATCCCGTCCTATTCAGTTAGGGTTGGCGACATAATATCGGTTCCTGCAAATAAGCAGACAACTAAGTATATGCAGACTGCAAAAGAAAAAATGAAGTCTCATGTACCACTGGATTGGCTAGATTTGCAACTTCAAGATTATAAGGCTAAGGTTTTGAGTCAGCCTATCACCGAAGATATGGAACAAGCTATAAACACTCAGTTAATTGTAGAACATTATAGCAGGATCTAATTTATTTTGTTGGTGAGTAAACTGTAAGACTTTGGAGTGATTTACCAGAGCTCATACAGAGTTTAATCTTAATTTTTTAAACCGTTAAATATTTATGGAAGCAATATCTCTTCCCAATCAGGCCAAGACTGAACTAATTGGCGAAAATAAGTATTCGGTAACCTTGGAGCCTCTACACCCGGGTTATGGAGTTACCGTTGGCAATGCTCTTCGTCGTGTTCTGCTTTCTAGTATGCCCGGTGCTGCAGTTACTGCAGTAAAAATCCGTTTTGTAGACCATGAATTTTCTACAGTGCCAAATGTTACTGAAGACGTGGTACAAATTATTTTAAATTTGAAGCAACTTCGGTTGAAATCTTATTCTGCAGAGCCTGTTAAACTCTCACTTAAGGTAAAGGGTGAGCGCAAAGTTACTGCGGCAGATATATCTGGTAATGACCAAGTTGAAGTAATCAACAAAAATTTGCATATTGCCACTTTAGATAATAAGAACGCCGAGTTTGATATGGAGTTAACTGTTGAACAGGGCCGTGGATATGTTCCAGTGGAAGCTCGTGAAGTGGAACACCGGGAGGTTGGGGTGCTTGCAGTAGATGCAATTTTTACTCCTGTAAGATCGGTGTTCTTTGACGTTTCCAATGTGCGTGTAGGGCAAATGACCAACTATGATAAACTCACTTTAACTATTGAAACTGATGGTACCCTTACAGGGAGCGAGGCGGTAGATATCTCCGCACACATATTGGTGGATCACTTTACCATGCTGTTTAGCTCACCGGTAGATGTAGCAACACATAAAGAAGCTGTTGCCACTGAAGAAGCCAATGTATTAAATGCTGAACAGGCAGAAGTGGTAGATGCTGAGCTAGCACAAGAGAGCGATTTAGACAGCGTGAGTCTTTCTAATAGGGCTAAAAATGCACTTATTAAATATGGCGTTACTACCGTAGAGCAGATGAAAGCTTTAACGAACGAAGAAATACTGGCGATACCAGGTTTGGGTAAAAAGACCATTTCAGAAATAATGATATTACTGGGAAGAGAATAAGACCATTGCAGATTGTAGATTTCAAATTGCAGATTGAAAGAAATGCATTTGGGCTTATAAATCTGCAATCTAAAATTATCAATTTGCAATTATTGTATGAGACATCAGAAAAAGAAGAAATTTGGTAAGAATATAGATCATCGCAGGAAGTTACTTCGTACGCTTGCCTCGTCTTTGGTGTTGTATGAACGAATGGAAACTACTTACGCCAATGCAAGAGCGGTGAGACCATATGTGGAAAAACTGATTACTAAAGCCAAAACCCCTACACTCCACGTTCGTCGTCAGCTACTTGTGGACTTAACTCGGAACGCTACCGCGAAAACCTTGGAAGTGCTTGGTCCTAAGTATATGGAGCGACCGGGTGGTTATGTAAGACTAACCAAGCTGAATAACCCTAAAGATGGATTATCTAGAGTAGTAGTGGAGCTTGTAGAATAATTATCCACGAATGCACGAATTGCACTAATATCACTAATATATGATTTAGACTTTCGTGCAATTCGTGAAATTAGTGTATTAGTGGAAAATTTATGAAACCTCAGAAGACAACACATGTAAAAAAAGAAGTACGGGCTTGGAGAGAGATAGACGCATCCAAGAATTCCATGGGACGCATAGCAACCCAAGTTGCTACCTGGCTTCGTGGCAAGCACAAGCGTACCTTTACCCCGAATGTAGATGGGGGAGACTTTGTGGTAGTAACAAATGTAGACAAGCTTAAGTTTACTGGTAGAAAACTAGATCAGAAAAAGTTCTATCGTCATTCCGGCTATTTGGGTGGTCTTAAATCTTCAGCTCTAAAGGATGAGCTTGTGCGTAGGCCGGAGTGGGTGCTAAGGGAGTCTGTTAGAAGCATGTTAGATGAAGTAAGATTTAGGAACGCCATGTTAGCCCGTTTGAAGACTGTGGTTGGTACAGAACACACCTTCCCAGTGAAAAAATAATTATCCGCGAATCCACGAATCACACAAATACCACTAATCTGGAATTCGTGTCGTTCGTGCAATTAGTGTATTAGTGAACTTATTATGACCGAAGAACTTAAAGAAAAGAAGACTGCTGTTCGCAAAACTGCCTCCAAAACTGGTAGTACTGCTCCACGTAAACCTAGAGTTGCAAAAAAAGATGCTGTTGCAGTGGACAGAAGTGTCCAAGCTCCTATAGCAGAAGTGGTAGTGGCAACTCCAGTGGAAGCAAAGCCGGCTAAAGCCGTTGCTAGCGTTCCAAATGGTAAATATTTGTTTTCTACTGGACGTAGAAAGACAGCGGTGGCCAATATTAGATTATTTTCTGGTAAAGGTGAAAATGTGGTAAATAAGAAAAAATTTGACGTGTACTTCTCTCACAGTACTTTGCGAGATGAGGCGCTTCAAGCTTTTAGGTTTACAGGTCTTAACGGTCAGTACTATTTTAAAGCTACAGTAAATGGTGGGGGAATACGTGCTCAGGCGCAGGCTGTTCGTCATGGAATTTCTCAGGCCCTTTCTACTCTTGGCGAAGAAGTAAGACGTGTCTTAAAGAAGAATGGATTGCTTACCCGAGATGACCGAAAGAAAGAACGCAAGAAGCCAGGTCTAAAACGTGCTCGCAGAAGCCCACAGTGGGCCAAGCGGTAGGTGAAATGCAGAATCATGAGTCACGAGTTATGAGTCATGAATATAAAAACTAAACAAAACCCCATTCACTTGGGGTTTTTGTTTAGTTTAAGCCAAAAGAATATTTTCCAATTACTATTGAATACGAGTTAAAAATGTGGTATAATAGGGTGTTTTAATAGTATTTGTCATCCCGACTAAGTCTGCGAATGGAGGGATCTGTTTTTAAACGCTGTTGTAGAGTTACATACAAGATGCAATTCCACAGTAGGGTTTAACGGACAATTAAACCCCAACTTAGACTCTAGTGGGTAGCCTTATGCCAGCTAGTTTCTAAAAGGACTTTGTCCAATTTTGTGCAAGCCAATGTAAGCTACGGCTTGCACACTGGAACAACAACTTTTCTACTGGGCTAAACCTCCAGCAGACGTCGTGGAGGCGACGTTAAAAATCTTATGAAACTGCTGCACATTAAAAAATTAGTTTTGGTTGCGCTCTTGGCGACCATATTCGTAATCCATGCGCCGTGCTTCGCGCAGGCGCAAACACTTTACCAAGCTCCAGAGTGGTACGCACCAATAAGTGTACCATTCAATAACGCCATGGCAGGTGGACTCGAAACATTTCGAGTAAACAACGACAGGTATGGTCGTCATCCATGTGGTGTCACCGCTGATGGCAGGGCATGGCTGCAAGTTACGGCTGGCAAACCGGCCGAACAGATGCCAGTTGTGTCTGTGGCTGATGGGCTTCAGCCCTACGTACAAGGGTCATATGTCTATTTGCAACTCACGGTTCAGGTGAGTAACCAAGTAGACAGTTTGCATGAGGAAACACGTGGTTTTCGTTTGGCACTACGGAACGAAGATGGCTCTACCGGCAGAACACTTGTCTCGCTTTGGAATAACCGAGGTGGATTGAACGTGATAGCTGGTGATGGGGTCAACACCCAAGGTGCGTCCATTGTGACCGATCCGTTTTCTGGGGAAGTTTTGACTAGAAATGTGCTGGCGTGGTCGAATCTAAACGATGTTGCACCTATGAGCGAGACTTTGTCTTTGGAATTTGTGGTGCCAGAGACTGGAGTATGGGGGCTCCATATCCAAGGGCACAATGGTGATGCGCCTGACACTTGGGCACGCATCTATGTGAAAACCACAACGGCCATCTTTCAGCAACGGGCACTCATAGCCGATCATCCAGACCGGGTGCAGCTGTTTACCGTTGCTCAAATTCGGGATCGACTACTTAATGGAAGATTGCTGAATAGTTTTCGGATTTACGACCCGGAAATTGGCCGGCTAATCGGTCCGACCGATCCGCAATGGCGAAGTTGGATTAATCGAATAACCGGAATGTACCCGAAAACGTTTCGGGAACTATACGGCTGGGTGGTCTATGCACAATTCTGTGCTGGGCTATCTGGTCAGCCTGAACCGTACCATACTCAAATTGGTAATAGTGGTTGCGTGGACACTATAATCTTGCGCTCTCTTGTGGTAGGAGCAATGAAGCCAGGTTGGGCATTGGTTGGGTATCAAACTACGACCGGTCAATTGGCTGAAAGGCTTTATATGGCAAAGCCATATATTTTCGAGGATTATAACAACCGCGTGGATATGTGCTACCTTTCGCTAACGTCCAAGTTTTTCTAGACGAAAGCGAAGGACGGAGGAATAATCTGTTGGAGTGTCTGGTGCCCCAGCACTCTAAACAGCAGGGAGCCCAGTAGGTTAGAGATAATCTGCTAAGGCTTCCTTTTTTTGTGTTTTAAACGTCTAGATGGGCATCATCTAGCACAGTGCTAGATGATGCCCATCT
>CAZCTL010000037.1:2364-9741 GCA_964501685.1 uncultured Candidatus Saccharibacteria bacterium | reverse complement strand
GAGTTATGAGTCAAGAATTATAAAGTATGCCCAATTTCCCAATCTCGTATTCATAACTCCTAATTCCTAACTCATAATTCCGGTCTCCATACTATTTTGCAAATTCCTTGGCTTGATCAAACTTTAAACTCAAGATTTTAGAAACGCTATCATCGCCCATGGTTACACCATAGAGCATTTTACTTTGTGCCATAGTCTCGCGGTTGTGCGTAATAGTCACAAACTGCGTCTGATGCGCCAGTGTGCCTAGTATCTGTCCAAATCGAATAGTGTTGGCTTCGTCTAGAGCAGCATCTACCTCGTCTAACACGACAAAAGGAGAAGGAAAGCAGGCAAGCAAACTGCATAGCAATGCTATGGAAGTTAGGGCGCGCTCCCCACCAGACAAAGCCTGAATGTTGGCAAGTTTCTTACCTGGGGGCGTAGCACGAATGTCTACACCCACAACCTGACTGGCACCCAATTCATATTTTTTCACTAATTTCTCTTCTGGCCGCAGTGCATCTATCACTTCTTCGTTAGACAGTTCTTCTAAAGAGTTGTCCGGCAAGGTTTCTGGTTTGTCTTCATCTTTTACCAGCAACAGCTGTGCTCTACCACCGTTAAACAAAATTCTAAAATAGTGTTCAAAGCGTTCGTTTATCTTATGAAACGCCTCATTGAACTTACTCTTTATGTGCTCATCTAGTTCATCCATTACCTGACGCAAATCTTCCATGCCACGCTTTAAGTCTGCAATTTGTTCAGATAATCTAGTAAACCGCTCTTCAGTTTCTCTAAATTCTTGCATGGTCATTTCATCTACACCACCAATAAGTTCTAGCTTGGCTTTTAGTTTATCTATTTTTTCAACCAAATCCGGGGTTTGAGCTAACTTACTTGTACGAATAATCTCGTTGCTCACCTCTTCACCAAATATTTGCTGTATTTGTTCACAAATACTTGCAATCTGCGTATCGTATTTAGCCTTTTCAACTAGTAACAAAGATTCCTGGTCTTTAATCTTGTAAATTTCTTCCTGCAATAATCGCTGTGACTTTTCTAAATCTGCAAGCTCATGTCTCCTCTGTTCCTCTCTGGCATTTATACCCGTCAATTGTGCTTCTAAGTTCTGAAGCTTGTTTTGCAGTTCCACTATTTGCTGGTCTAGCTTACCAGATTCTTGCGCCAGTTGTTCAGCAAAACTACTAGTCCCGACGCTAGATACTTTTTGCAATTCAAGACGCAAGCTTAAGTGCTCTTGAGAGACACTTTGCATTTGTTCTTCCAGTAGCCGTACACTAGTTTCTGCGCCTGCTCTACGAGCAGCAATTATAGATAATTTTTTTTCTAAATCAGACTTTAATTCATGCAATTCTTGAAGCTCTATTGGTCCTGCCGGTTTATACTCCAGTTGCTTCCCAATTAATGTTGTAGCTTCAGCCTTTAAGGCCCTATAAGTTGCTTTAAAAGATTGTACCGCATTCTTAAATTCACTCAGGCTATTTGTGGTTTCTAAGTGGTCCAAAAAACCCTCTACAGAACTTTGCAGTAAATCTACCACTTTCCGATAAGCGCTTACATCCACTGAACTTGGTTCGGCTAGTAATTTATATAATTCTTGCAACTTTCGCTCAATATCTTTTCTCTTAGCTTCAAACTCCTGTTCTTCCAAACTACTAATTTTAAATTCTCTTCCTGCCTGTTCCAATTGCGTATTTATATTGGTAAGCTTTATCTCTAATTGACTAACCTGAAGCTGCAATGCAACGGGATCAGCGGTTCCAGCAGTCCGGCTACCCGCTATTTTACCTTGTAATATACTACGTTGCTCTAAGAGTCTATTTTTTTGTTCTTGCAATCCCAACATTTCGCGTCTGAGAGTAGTCAGCCTATCTAATTCCGCACCGCTGTTTTTTATAGTCTGTTCCAACCCCACCTGTCCCTGTTCAAACTTGTTCTCCAAACCCACCTTAACCACTTTTAATTCGTCTAACTGCTTTGTAAGCGCGCCAATTTGAGTAGCTAAGCTAAAATAACTTCCCCCTAAACGTTCTCTTTGTAGAAGCTTTAGTTCGGTCTCCAAGCCTTCTCTATCTGCCATTCGTTTAGCCTGACGCCTTAAACTCCTAAGACGTGGTTCAATTTCTGCTACCACATCTTCTGCGCGCATAAGATTTTGAGCAGTTTGTTCAAGTCTGCGCAAAGTCTTTTCTCGTCTTCCCTGGTATGTTTTTACTCCACTTGCTTCATCTAATAAACTTTTTATTTCCGATGGACCAGCTAAAATAAGCTGATCGATGGTTCCCTGACCAATAACTGTGTAACGTGATGTACCAATATTACTTTTTAATACAAGATCTATAACATCTAATAGCCTAACCCTGGCCCCGTTAATTAAATACTCACTTTCCCCAGTTCTATCTACTCTCCTGCCTATACTTACTTCCGAAGCATCCAGCGGAATTCTATGATCACTATTATCAAAAGTCGCTACTACTTCAGCAAAACCTCCGCGTGAACGTTTATCACTCCCAGCAAAAACTACATCGTCACTTTTTTTACCACGTAATTGCTTTAACGATTGCTCGCCTAAAACCCAACGCACACTATCGGCCACGTTGCTTTTGCCACTGCCATTGGGGCCCACAATTGCAACAATCCCTGGCTCAAACTCCAGAGTGGTTTTTTGGGCAAACGATTTAAATCCATGTATGTCTAGACGCTTAAGATGCATGAGTTAAAATAATTTTGTTTCTCTCTAGGCTGAGTCATCTAATCTATAGTGTACTACTTAAATTTCAAATACCAAATTACAAATTTCAAACAAACACCAAGAACCAAGGCAGAAATTTATAAAACTAATGCTATTGTATTTTGTAATTTATTTGACATTTGTAATTTGAAATTTGGAACTTTCCTATATTCCCATCTGTTTTAAGGCATCCTCTGCTGCAGCTATCTCCGCTTCCTGCTTAGAAGGCCCGCTACCACGTCCGGCTTCTGTTTGTTGTATGTTTGCAGCCACTACAAATATTTTATTATGGTCTGGACCAGTCTCCGAGATTACATTATAACTTGGAGTAACCCCTTTTCGCTCTTGGACTATTTCTTGGAGCTTGCTTTTAGGGTCTACATACTGACCGGACTGAATAATTCGTGGCAATTCTACTAATATTTCTCTGGTAATAAAATCTACCGCAGCTGTATAACCAACATCCTCGTAAATGGCTCCAATAATCGCTTCAATGGCATTGGCCAAAATCACTTGCCTGGCCCTACCCGTGTCCTTGGCCTCCCCACGAGACATAAGCAAATACTTCTCTAGCCCTATCCGAGAAGAAATTTCCGCCAAAATTTTATAGTTAACCAGCGCACTTCTAAAATTGGTTAGTTCGCCCTCTGAGTAAGGATAAGTGCGATACAGATATTCTGTTGCCGCCAACTCCAAAACCGCATCACCTAAAAACTCTAACCGCTCATTGTGGGGCAACGGAAACGACCTGTGTTCGTTTAAATACGAGCGATGCGTACAGGCAGAAATGTAGTTATCTATATTGTTTATTTTAATACCCAACAAACTTTCAGCATCATTTTTTGTAATCATGATATTTTGCAAATAGTTGCAAATGTAAACATCAAAAATCAAAATTATATCTAATTCCTAGACTCCTGTCATTCCGACTGGAGTCCGCCGGCTGGCGGAGAAATGGAGAGATCCCTCCACTCGGAAACTCGGTTGAGATAACCAGATGAAGATTATGCAAAACCTATCTCATACTATAATTTTACATTTTGATTTTTACATTTTTAATTAATTAATTAGACTAGTGGCGTGCCATGAACCCGAGTCTACGAGTGGTTCATGGTGGGCGGTACAGGAGTTTCACCCCGCACCAACTGGTGGGCAGTATAGGAATTGAACCTATCACCCTTCCCACGTCAAGGGAATGCTCTACCGATGAGCTAACTGCCCGAACAGTTGGTGCGGGGCGGGCCTGTGACATTCACAACGTCAATGTGACGCTCTACCAACTGAGCTAACCGCCCCCTACTACACTGAAGTTTCGTAGGGCGAGCCCTACAACCACGAAGGTTAGATTATGCAATTCCCGTCCACCGTCGCTAAAGCTATGGTGGAAGCTAACCGCCCTCTTGCCCATATAGCTATACTACCATAGCTATAAAACGCTACACAAGAAAAAACATACAGTCCGTCATTCTGAACCCTGCTTTGAGGGTGAAGAATCTAACTTACATTATTTAGATTCTTCACCATCGCAACGCCTCTGGTTCAGAATGACAATAACTAAACCTAAACCACTTCAGCATCCGTAGCTGCTGGTTCTTTTGACTCAACCTCTGGACTTTCTACATGGATACTCTCTGCTTCAGTCGTGTTTAAAGTCGGGGAGTGTTTCTTTGTAACTGGCACGATATCCTTCACAATCTTATAAAACTGTTCTTGCTCTAAAGTTTCTACCTTAACCAACTCATCCGCAATAGCATCCAAGTACTTTCTATGTTCGTGCAATACTGCAGTAGCTTTAGTAAGTTGTTCACGCATAATCCGCGATATTTCCGCATCTACCTCGGCAGCTACGGCCTCGCTATAATTCTTGTGCTCCCCCAATTCTTTGCCTAAAAACACCGCCTCAGTTGGCTCTGCTAAGGTCACGGGTCCAATTTTTTCACTCATACCGTATGCAGTAACAAGTTTACGAGCCATGTTAGTAGCTACTTTAAGGTCGTTAGATGCACCAGTAGTTAGCTCACCAAACACCAGTTGCTCTGCAGCGTAACCACCCAAGAGTGCGGTAATTTCATCTAGAAAACTCTTTTTGGTTTGCATGTGTTTTTCTTCAAAAGGAAGCTTCATGGTGTAACCAGCTGCCCTTCCACGAGAAAGAATGGTTACTTTATGAACAGGGTCTGCATCTGGTAAAACTGCACCGAGCAGTGCATGTCCACCTTCATGGTAAGCGGTTACCTTTTTCTCTTCCGTGTTCAAAATATGACTAGACCTTTTAGGTCCTAACATTACTTTTTCTATAGCCTCGCGCAAATCGCCTGTGGAAATATCCTTCTTACCTGCTCGTGCCGCTAAAATAGCTCCCTCGTTTAACAAATTGGCCAAGTCTGCGCCAGAAAATCCAGGCGTGCGTTCTGCAATATTGAGAAGTTTAACGCCTGCCTCTAGTGGTTTATTCTTTGCATGCACTTTTAGAATAGCCTCACGATCTTTGATGTCCGGCAAATCTAGCATAACCTGTCTGTCAAACCTACCTGGTCTAAGTAAGGCAGGATCTAGTACATCTGGCCTATTTGTGGCAGCAATAACAATTACATTGGTATCGGTCTCAAACCCATCCATTTCCACCAATATTTGATTTAAAGTTTGCTCGCGTTCATCGTGCCCGCCACCAAGACCAGTACCACGTTGCCTGCCCACTGCGTCTATTTCGTCTATAAACACAATACAAGGAGCATTCTTTTTAGCTTTCCTAAATAAGTCCCTAACCCGACTCGCACCTACACCCACAAACATCTCTACAAACTCACTACCGGAAATATGGAAAAACGGCACATTTGCCTCACCAGCAACCGCCCTAGCAAGCAAGGTTTTACCTACACCCGGACTGCCCAAGAGCAAGACACCTTTTGGAATTTTAGCCCCAAGTTGTAAAAACTTTTGTGGAAACCGAAGAAAATCTACAACCTCTGTCAATTCTTCCTTTGCTTCTTTGGCACCAGCTACATCTTCAAACCTCACTTTATTTTTTTTATCATCAGACAACTTTACACTGCTCTGGCCAAAAGACATAGCCCTATTATTTGTACCTTGAACCTGGCGCATAAGTACATATATGAACAATGCAATTAGTAAAAATGGCAATAATATAGGCAGAACATTAGATAGCACCGAGCTTGTCCAACTAGGTTGCTTATACTCTATCTTAAGACCGCGAATAGCCTCAGCGGATACACCAGTGTCTTTTAACAAAGTAATAAATTCGGTATTTTTGCCTAGACTGGCAGAAACTAAACTGCCACCATCTTTGAGTTTGGCAGTAACGGTATTTTCCGTAATAGATACTTGCTCTAGTTTACCCTCGTTAGCTAAGTTAACAATTTCACCAATATTAACTGGCCTCACATCGGTCTTATTAGTAATGGCCGATATGCCCATGGTAATGAGCAAGAACACTAAAACTGTTATAGATATATTTCGAATCATTTTCATCATAGAGTGTTGAGGCTTGAATTATGAATTAGGAGTTATGAGTTATGGCACAAGACGAGTTAGGAATTAGGAGTTATGAGTTATGAAGTAGTCGTTATTATTCCTAATTCATGACTCATAATTCATAACTCTAGAATTAGGTTGGTGCCCAGGAGAGGACTTGCCAGTGAACCACGTAGGGTTCACGGCCATGTACCCTACGTGGTACATGGAACCCTCATAGAAACTGCTCTCGCCCCGCACTAACCCTTATTTAATTTGTGGTGGGCATAGAGAGACTCGAACTCTCACGGGATTACTCCCACCAGCTCCTAAGGCTGGCGCGTATACCAATTCCGCCATATGCCCATAAACGTAAATGAGTTGGTTTAGTGCGGGGTGAATCTGCCAGTTTCGCCACCTGGGCAAGATGTAAGATTTGCAGGATTACAGTTTTTCTTACAGATGCAAAACAGGTACTCCTGCCTGAGCATATGGAAGGAAAACTGTAATCCTTGTTATTCGCTGTAAATTACAGCCAAATACAGACAATAGGCGTATTCTAACAAGTATTGCCCAAAAAAGCTAGTAAAAGCCCTCCTGCCATGGCGGGAAGGCTTTTCTTTATGTTTAAGTGTGTTAAAGACTTACGCAGTAGCCATTTTCAAGGGTCTTCTCAAGGGTCACCCTTGCGTAAGCCAGTTATTCTATCATACATATTCCCAAACAATCCGACGATGATTATATTTGGATAATGGATTTACGCAAAGGTGACCTTTGAAATGCGTAAGTCCTAAGATTAAGTTGTTTAAATGTTTAATTGACCTCTAAAACACACTACTCTTAGTAAACAAATTGGTCACCACCGTTACCAGCATATATGCAAGCAACATAGCTATCAAGCCCATAACCGCGTAAGTAATAGTCTTTTGCCCTTCCTTAGCCTGATTTTCGTTCCCCCGAGATGTTACATATTGGTACCCGCCTATGACTATAAATAGTATGGCCACCACCCCGCCCAAAGTAAGCAAAATATCTAAAATACTTTTAATAAGTCCGCCAACAGACTTACTCCCCGCCACAGTACCAGTTTGTGAACCAAACGGATTTGCCGGCAAACACAGCCCAGTATTTGCGTCTTTCACCAACCCCTGCTCGGTACAGGTTAAGTTGGA
>CAZCTL010000037.1:0-2264 GCA_964501685.1 uncultured Candidatus Saccharibacteria bacterium | reverse complement strand
ACAGCCCAGTATTTGCGTCTTTCACCAACCCCTGCTCGGTACAGGTTAAGTTGGATTCTACTGTTCCACCTTCACGAGGAGTAGGAGTTAATCCTGGCGGTTGGGTAGGATTTGGTGTGGGCGTTGTTCCATGTCTCACAACATATGTTTTTGTAGCCGCTACTAGACTCCCGTTTACTTGCCTCGTAATCTTCACAACAAAATCCCCAGCCACAGCACCTGGTGCTGGCAATTCTATATCTATTTCTTGAGGATTGCTATCTGGTACAGTACCACTAACACTCACAGGCACACCATTTACAAATACATCTAGGGGAGGAACTATGTTCGTCCCTTCAATGGTAAAAGACCTATCTCCCACATTGACTCCATCTGCAAGTGGTGCTCCACCACCACCAGCTGGCTCTTTAAAAGATAAAATGCCGGTAATAGTTGGTGTATTTACCGCTAATGCTGTGGGCACATAGAAAGCGATGGTACATACAACTAAAATAGCATCCAATAATATATAAGAAAAAAGTTTTTTCATAAGAATATTTTACACATCCCCTAATTCACTATACACCGTTACTACTATCGCCCTAGACATAATTATAACGGCTAGACCAATAATAGCATAAAGCAAAGTTTTCCTTCCCTTTTTAGCTTGTTCTTCATTACCAGCAGAAGTTATGTACAAATAGCCGCCAAAGATAATTGCCAGTACTGCTACAGCCAGTAAAATATTTAACAGTACGGTAATAATGGCAATAATTAACCCACCCACCGTCTCTGCTTTTGCCACTTCACTTGTTTGTGGAAATTTATCTTTTACTTCGCCGATACCATCTTTTACCGGATTATCAGTGCTAGTAAGAGCAGTAGCATGACTATACACAGAAGCAAACAAAATCAAACCAGCGTAGGGTAGTAATTTAATTTTATTTGCTAAAGTATTTAGTTGCATAAAAATGGGTTTGTCATTCCAGAAGCCACAAGTCTTCGCGGGCTATCTGGAATCCATCATGATGTTTTTATTAATACTGGATCCCCGCCTTCGCGAGGATGACAGAACACACTTTTTTCCGCGCGTTGCGCCATGGAGCTCCAACTGCATAAGGCGCAACGCGAGGAAAGAAAGTTAAATATTACCACCCGTAGACGTTTGGTTAGAGAAGAAGTTCGCCACAAACGTAGCAATTACGTAAGCAAGAACAATGATTATAAGACCAATAATAGCGTTGATTACCGTAGTCTTACCCTTCTTTGCCCGTTCTTCGTTACCAGCAGAAGTAATGTACAAGAAGCCACCAATAATTAAGAACAGCACATCTACTGCCAAAGTAACTGCCAGAATAATAGTGATAATACGATTTATCCAATCGGTTATCTTTGAACCACCTTCATTTGCACAGTTCAAACCTGTACTACACAGTCCGGGAGTAGATGGAATTCCAGACACGGCTTGCGCAGTATGTAGAGAGAAAAATACAGGAGCAAAAGCAAAAGCAAATACCATAAGTACTTGTGCCCAGCCTAACCAGTTAAACTGTTTTAAATTTTGTTTCAATTCGTTTTCACCACCTTTCAATTTTTATGGCAACAAAGTCCATAAGTTTTTAATACCTTTTGATTATAACACATCCTGCATAGCCAATACAATTGCAGATTGCAAATTTTAAATTTCAAATTTAACACTAAAACTACATAACTTGCCTGTCCACTAATACACGAATTTCACTAACAGCACAAATCTAAAATACTACTCGTTTTGTTAATACTCCCTGTTTACTAATAACTACAATAATTCCAAGTTGTAGTTTATTCGCCTTTAGATAGGCCAAAACTTGTTTGATATGTTGCGGATAGATTGCATTGGCGACCTTAACCTCAAGTACTACCAAATCGTTTATAAGAAAATCTAAAAAATATCTACCCACAGAAATATTACCTACAGTTAATGGACTGTGTAATTGAGTCTTTACTTTAAGACCTCTCTTTTCTAATTGTAATTTTATCCCTCGATAATAATACTTTTCTTGATAACCAAATCCTAACTCATTAAAAGTATCATATACCGCACCCACTATCTGGTAGCTTAATTCTGGATGAAGCAACTCCATGGTATTCGTGTCATTAGTGAAATTCGTGTATTAGTGGACAACTAAAAGATTTGATTCGTCGTCAACAGCCTCGTCACAATAGTCACCAATGCATACGCAAATAGCACCAACACCAACCCAATAACCGCCCACTTAATAGTATCCTTTCCTGCCCCGGCCGCT
>CAZCTL010000036.1:0-9933 GCA_964501685.1 uncultured Candidatus Saccharibacteria bacterium | reverse complement strand
GGTTACCTACACGCCTGAGCTTCGTTATAAAACCTTTGCGCGCTTACAACGTAATTCCGCGTCTCGTCGTACGACCCGGGCTTATCATTACAAATAGTATGCTCTGCATTATCAAAAGGGCATTCAAATCTTCGCATGCCTGGACAAAAAGAACTTGCGGGCATACTCTTCCTAGGGTCAGTATTATAAGATGCCAAAACATACTTAACTCCATCACGACCGTACTGAAGCTGTAAGTTCTTTAAAATAATCGCCGCACAATCTATGTTGGCTTGAATATCGCTCGCCCAATTTAAAGCACATTTCTTGCCATCATATATGGCATTGTTTCCTGTACTGGGCAAAATTTGCATTATACCTACCGCGCCCGCTGAGGAAGTTCTTATATCTGCTCCACATTTTGTTTCTTGATATATAACCGCTCTAAGCAGTGCTGGGTCTATACTATATTTATTTGCCGAATTAGTTATTTCAGTAGAACGACAGTTACAATCAACATGCACACTCGGTGACTTGTCTATACCACCATTACATGAGACTCCGTTATTGCCGGGTACATTACCCACAACCCCACCTCCAGCTGGTCCTACCCCACCTGGCACTTTATTATCTGCACTGCCATAAGTAATTCCACCACTTCCAATATATGCCCAATTCCTTTGTCCTATTTGCTGGGGAGTGATGTTTTTTAGAACAAGCAGGTTGGGGTTAATTTGCTTGAGGAGTAAAAAACCCGTAAGCAGTACGGCAATACCTAAAAGTGAGGTGGTAATAAAACTTTTAGCAGTGCTAACTTTGCCACTATCCCCACCAGAAAATATGTACATGTAGCCAGCAATGATAATCATAAACACCGCAGCAATGCTGGAAATAATTAGTGCATACTTGTAGAGCTGGTTTACGCAGTCAAATAGGTCGGTGTTAGCTACCGTTCTAGTCTCTCCCGGAGCCTGAGCAGCATGTTCAGTAGGCGTACAAGGTAAAAACTTAGAAGATTCTGCAGCGTAGGCAAACACAGGCACAGATAGTAGTACAAGGCTGTATAGGCTTAGAAAAATGATGGACAGGATATTATTTTTTTGTTTCTTTAATGTCATAGGTTTGACTTGATGGGCACCATCTAACACAATGCTATTTAAATAATTTAATGTGGAAGTATCATCTTAATTAATTAAAAAACCGCATGTTAGATGGTGCCCATCAAGATATACTTCATAATTCCTAACTCATAATTCATAATTCTCATCCTACACTATGGCAAAAAGTCTCGTGGATTATAAGTATAACCATATGGTACGGTATACGCTCCATAAGTCTTAGAATATTTACCCGGCGCTATTCCAAAACCCTCACAGTCAAACACAGTAAAGTGCAAATGGTACCCTCTATCTGGTCCATAAAGCAATCTCGTTGTATTGCCAGTATTTCCCTCGTAGCCAATAACATCTCCTTGCATAACTGCTTGACCTGGCTTTACTTTAAATGTGCGCATATGAGCGTACAAAGTTATTATACACACAGATCCAGAAGTCGTTTTAAGGTTGTGCTTCACAGAACACCAATTTCCGTACGAAGCTTCACCTGAGTCACAAGCATTCACCGTACCATCTGCGGCAGCATAAATTGGAGCCCCAGCCGGAGCAGCAATATCTACCCCATTATGATAATTGTAGCCTAAAGCAGTAAATCCGGTTTTACCATAACCTTGCGTATATATACCTTGCATTGGCTGAGCTAAACTGCCCTTTTTAGCTGTAACCGTTTTTACACCCAATTTTGCACGCACTTGCGCATCTAAATCTTCCATTTCTTTCTGCAAATTAGCTTCTTCATTTTTGCTAACACTCAAAAGTTTTTGATAGTTTTTTTCTACTCCTCTAGTTTTATCTAACAAATTTTGCCTGTCTCTTTCCTGTGCAACCAAGCCAGCTTTGGTTACTTTTAACTGTTCGGTTAACTCTTGTAGCTTACTCACCTCTGTTTTTAATTTGGTTTGCTCTACCTCTAACTTGGCTTTTACGGTTTTAATATTCTGAACAATTTGATAAATTTTATCTTGTGCGGAATTAGTATATTCCAGTTCATCGAGAAAATTTGAAAAATTTGAAGTACCAAAAGCTAAACGCAGAAAAGAGCTGTCCCCAAGCTCGTTTAATTGAACAATAAGTTCTTTTAGTACTTGCTTATTTTTATTTATTTCAGCCACTCGCCTATCTATTTGAAGCTGTAATTCTCTTATTTGCAAATTAGCCTCTTCAATTTGTGTTTGCTTTGCATCTATAGAAAGCTGCGTGGTTTTTATTTGCGTATCGTAAATAAATATCTCATTTTTAAGCGAGGCCTGCTTTTTCCGGGTGACGTCTATTTGACTCTGAAAAGACTGAATTTGTTTATTTATTGCATCTAATTTCTCCTGAACTTGATTTTGTTTAAATTTTAACTCATCAACATCTGCAGCCTGCGCAAATAGATAGCCAAAAACGGTTAAGGATACACATACCCCAACAAATAGGCTAATTATTTTAAAATGTAATTTGTTTTTCCAAAAACCCATATACTGTAAGTATAACACGCAAATCAACTAAACAACGTAACAATTAAACAATTAAACATAAACACAGCTCAGTAACTCTATAATTCTGTTAAATTGTTAATTTGTTTAGTTGTTACGTTGTACCACTACAAGCCTATAGCTAAGTCAATTCTAGACAATAGCGCTTCCCTACCCAAGCCAATAAACAGCGTACTAGCCACCTCCGCAGGTCCGGGACTGGCTTGCAAACCTGTAAGAGCAACCCTAAGTGGCCACAGGACTGCGCCTACATCAAAACCTTTCTCCAAAATGTAGGCCATAAGCGCTTCTTGAAGTAATTTTGCATCTTTAAATGTTTTGTCTGACACAGTCGTTAAAAACTCTTTTATTAAAGCTAGTTTTTCTTTAGCATCCTCTAGAGTACTTTTCTTCCAAGCTAGCAACTCTGAACTATACTCTGGCTCTGTAAAAAAGTAGCTTGTCCTCTCCCCTATCTCAGACAATTTCTTTAGCCGCTCTTTTTCTAAGCTAGCTATAGCTTCTAGATACTCTGGCTTGGCCGGCTGATTGTTTAATTGTTTAATTGTTAAATTGTTAAATTGTCCTTCAACTAAACACGCTTCCAACCAGTAAGGAACAAGCAAATTAGCTAATTCTGCGTTAGACTTCCGCTTTATGTACTGGCCATTTAGCCAATCCAGTTTATTTGCGTCTAAAACTGCACCAGATTTATTAACCTTAGCTAAATCAAAATGTTCTATAAGTTCTGATAGAGAAAAAATCTCTTGTTCTGTCTTTGGGTTCCAGCCTAAGAATGCAACAAAGTTTAGTAACGCTTCTGGCAAATATCCTTTATTTAAAAAATCTTCCACCGACACATCACCTTGGCGCTTTGAGAGCTTACTCTTGTCGGGATTTAAGATAAGGGGTAGATGTGCAAACTCTGTCGGCTTCCAACCAAAAGCCTCGTAGAGCAATAAGTGTTTAGGTGTAGAAGGAATCCATTCCTCTCCACGGATTACATGAGTTATATCCATGTAGTGATCGTCCACAACCACAGCTAAATGATAGGTGGGAAAACCATCGGACTTTAAAATTACCTGATCATCCAATAATTTATTCTCGTATATTATATCTCCAAACACTAAGTCATGAACTGTGGTTTGACCTGCATCTGGTATGGCAAATCTCACCACCGGAGGTAGGCCAGTTTGTTTGGCCTCTTCTAATTTTGCACGCACTTCTTCCTCAGATAAGCCCTTGCAAAGTTTATCGTACATGGGCGGTTTTTTGAGCGCAGTCTGTTCTTTTCTCAAATCGTCTAACCGTTCTTGTGTACAAAAACAGTAATAAGCCTTACCCACCGTAACCAACTCTTGTACATGCTTTTGATATATGGATAATCTTTCTGATTGCAAATATGGACCCAACTCCCCTCTTTCTTGCACCTTACCTTCAGCAGTAACGTAGGCACCTTCGTCAAACTCCACACCCAAACGACTCATTACCGACAAGAGATTAGCAACCGCTCCATCTACTAAGCGACTTTGATCTGTGTCCTCTATCCGCAAGACGTGAACCCCATTAGAGTGCCGAGCAAAAAGAAAGCTAAAAAGAGCTGTCCGTAAACTACCAATGTGTACATACCCTGTAGGACTTGGGGCAAACCGTGTCCGAATTTTTCCTGTTATTTTAGCCATAAAGTTATGTATTATATGGGTTATTGTATCAAATTCCGCGAAAACTTGCGAATGTCTAAACGTTGGCACAATAATCTCAACTTCGTCATTCTGAACTCCAATGCCTTGATTGGAGTGAAGAATCTACCGCTAAATAAAAGTTAGTTTCTTCGTCTAGATGCAACATCTAGTTTCAGAATGACAAACTTCAAAGTGAGAATATCACTCACCTAAGTAGTTTATATTTTACCAGCTCTGTTATAAGCCCGAAAGTCGCGTTGTATATCCGCTTAATTCTGGTTGGTTCAGTTAGTAATCTAAACAGCCATTCCAAACCCACGTTACGTACTAACTTTGGTGGTGAAAGCTTTTTGCCGGCCACGTAGTTAAATGTCCCACCCAGCCCTATAAATAGCTTAACCACAGATAAATCCTGACAATGTTCTGCTATCCACTTTTCTTGCACCAGAGGCCCAAAGGCCACAAATACCATGTCTGGATGGGCTTTCTTAATATCTATAATTAAAGATTCATCTGTAGACGCTTTATTTGAGGTTCCTGCAATGCGTAAACCGGGAAGTTTTAATTTCAATTTTTCTGCTACCTGTTCCGGTACCGTACCAAAACCACCCACGAGAAAAATAGATAGCTGTTTTGTATTGGCTAAGTCTGCTAGATCCCAAAAAAAATCCGAACCTGGAATTTTTTCTGGTAACACTTTATAAATACTTTTTGGATTGAGCAAAATCCAAGCGCCAGTATATACCATCTGCCAGACTGCCTGTACTAACCTAAATAGCCCAATGCGCGCTGTTAGTGGCAAAGCTAGGTAAGTAGACGCCCACAAAATGCCTACGCCATCTGCTATGGCGATGTGGAAACTATTCAAAAGCTTAAGTGTCTCGCTACTCTGAAGACCAGCGTGCAAAAACTCGGAATAAGGAGTAACCACAAGAGTCTGCTCTTGGTTTTCTAATCGCATCTCAATTTCCCTCAAGACTTCCCCCTTAGTAGCTTTCGTAATATTTATTCCGGCAACAGAAACTTGTTGTAGCATAATCTTATTTTTATAGTTATCTGTCAATCAATCAATTAGGTATAAATTACACCTGTCGAACTTTTAATACATATGTACTAAAAGTTCTGCACTTTGATATATTAGGACTTGCCCATTTCAAGGGCCACCCTTGCGCAAGTTAGTTGTTTCATCGCAGGTATGCGTAAAGAATCCGATAGCTATTCTATTTAGACAATAGGGTGACGCAAAGGTGACCTTTGAAATGGGCTACCGCAAAAGTTCCAATATTAGTGTTATTTGTGCAATTCGTGACCCGAAGGGTCCACTTTGTGGTATTAGTGAATGAGCTATTTTAAACAAGCGTTGAAGCTTTCTACCTGGCTATTATATTTAGAAACTAAATCTTTAATTTTTAATGCTAAGCCATTTGCTTCCACAATCAGACTGTTGTACTGAGGAACCAGAGAATTATACAACTCAATATTATTTTCCGTTTTAGCTGTTTGCATTTGCTTATTCAGACTAGCCAACGAATCTTGCGTGGCTCCCATACGAGCCTCTAGTAGTTGAATATCTGACTTTATACCATTCTCTACTTGAGGACAATCTGTAATGGGTCTTCCAAATTCTTGTACGGCCATCCAAACTTTTTTACCCTGAAACTCACCCTCGCGCACGGCAACGCCTATCTCTGTATATTTCGGGTTTATAATGTTTGCTCTATGACCTGGGCTATTCATCCACCCCAACAACAATTCCTCGCTTGACTTAAAATTACCTTCAGCTAAGTTCTCTCCTACCATAATATACTCATAACCGGTACTTTTTATAATATCTGACGGTCCTCTGCGATCTGGTGAAATATGCTCAAAATATTGTTTTTGGAACATATCATCCAATTTTACCTTTGCAGCCACTGTAAGTAGCTTATTTTCTTTTAACTTAGGTCTTTCTAATTTTTGGCGCTCAATATTTGTTATACGAATAATTTCTGACACTGTTATTAATTTAGGCTTTTCCTGTGGTAGTAAATCTTGTAACTTCCGAAGCGGTTCCGGATAATTTTCCTCAATATCTAGCTGGACTGGTAAAGATTCAAAAAAACCCGTGCCAATTGTACGTTCTGGAGCTTCTGCTTGTTTATACAAATATATACCAAGCCCGATTGCCAGCAGCCCAGTCAGTATGCTTAATATAAGCTTAGAAAATCCCTTTAGCATATGAAAAGTATAGCAAATATTGAAGTTTTCTGCTTAAAATTATACACAAAAAACCTGTTCAAACAAGCGGTAAACTGATATGCTTAGTATATGGATATAGGGAATAAATTGGCTGACTATAAAAATAAACATTTACTTTCAAAAAAACACCTACACTCCCCTGCTCATTTGCTGGCCGATGAACTTTCCAAAAAGTTTGCCGATCCTAAACATTTTGGCGCATATCTTAAGCTTGCCCTTACACACGACCACGCCCAACTCAGGAAGATAGCTGGAGACGTACTGGAGAACCCAAATGTTACCACTCCGGCCAAGCTATTTATGTTTCTAGTCAAAAAAAATCAACTTAACAAGTAAACAACTTAACAATTTAACAAAAGAGTAAAATAGCTAGTGCATTGTTTTATGTTTAATTGTTAAGTTGTTTATATGTTTAAATGACTAACCCATGATTCTCCCCATAGTAAAACTCCCTGCCCAAGTACTTCGTAGGCCAGTGACAAATGTCACTTTCCCACTGTCAAAAACTGTGCGCCGTCTACTTAAAGACATGCTTGAAACAGTCATAAAAGCAGATGGAATAGGCCTAGCCGCCCCGCAAATAGGCAAGGATTTAAACTTAGCTCTCATATACTTAGAACAAACTGGTGGTCCAACCTTCGCTATTATTAACCCCAGAATAACCCACTACTCCAAAGATGTTGTACCAATAGAAGAAGGTTGTCTCTCCATGCCCGGAGTGTACGGAATGGTTAAACGTCCAAAGAAAATTACCATAGAGTATCAGGATATAAATGGCGTAGCCCAAACAATTACAGACGATGGTTGGGTCTCCAGAGTCTGCCAACACGAAGTAGATCACTTACTCAAAACTCTAATTATCGATAAGCTAGAAAAAATTACCCAAGGGCAGGAATTACTTCCTAAATACAGTAAATAATATCCTTAACTTTAAATCCTTAATCCGTAACTAATCTAGAGCTGTACTTCTGGTTAATTATTAAGGAAAAAGGATTAACGATTATCTTTTCATGCGTTTTATAAAAGACCTATTATTCATTGACCTAGAAACCAGCGGACTGGACCCAGATAAAGATGTTATTGTGCAAATTGGTGCAGTCCTGCTAGACAAAGACAACCTGCTAGAAAAGGCATTCTTTACTGCCTACGTTCGGAATAGTTTACTCGCAGAAACCTTAACCGAACAAGCCAAGACTAGTCACTTGAGTGTTGAAATACTGCAATCAGGGCTAAAACCCTTAGACTTTTTAAAACAGTTTACCCAGTTTGCAGGAATAGGCTGTACCCTTCTAGTTCCAAATAGTTTGAAATTTTTATTTTTAAAACAAGCCTATAAAAAACAAACCATTTCGTTCCCGTTTGAACTTTACGCCTTGGACTTCTGGACCATGTGTTACGTACGCAGTATGAGTAAAGGACTTAAGAAAATACCTACCCTACACACTCTTGCCGAAGAATTTCACTTAACTCTTAAAAATCCATACAATGCGTTTGAACGGGTAAAAGTAGAAGCCAAAATTTTTAAACGCGTTTGCGAAGAAATGTAATCAATTAAACATTTAAGCAATTTAACAATTAAACACCTAAACCCGTATGCTCACCAAAGATTTAGTAGTTTTTGACACCGAGACCATGGGGCTAAATGTAGATATGCACGAGCTTATTCAAATAGCAGCTATCAGACTGGAGCATCAAACACTTACTGAGATAGATAGATTTGTCACCTACATAAAACCCCAAAAATGGGAAACCCAAGACCCAGAAGCAGCTTTGGTACATAAGATTTCTTATGAGACTATCAAAGATGCGCCTAGTTTAGAACAAGTGCTAATAGTTTTTGAAGCCAAATTTCCACCCCAAGAAGTTCTTCTTTCGGCGTACAACTTACCTTTTGACTTTAGCTTTCTATACGAAGCATACAGACGACTAGGCAAACCTATGCCCTATGATTTTCACGGTGTGGACATTTGGGCTTTTGCCTATTATTACTGGTGTAATGTACCACATGAAGTAAATCCAAAAAAGCCGTTGGGTTTTGGTCTTTCCGATACGGCCAAACTACTAGGGATAACCACAGAAGGCAACTACCACGATGCACTTACAGACTGCGAAGTAGAAGCGGAAGTCCTTCGCCGACTAATGAGTAGAATCCATATAATCCACTAAGTTTATTAGTCAGTCTAAAAGTTAACGCATATGCGTAAACTTTTAGACAACATATATACACAATGAAAATAGTTTTTTTTGGGACAGATAATTTTGCAGCTAAGGTTTTAGCAGAGCTTATAACCCACCACCAAGTAGTAGGTGTAGTTACTGTGCCCGACGCACCGGTAGGAAGGAAACAAGTACTGGAAGAGTCTGCGGTCTCTAAACTTGCTGGTAGTTTAAACATACCTACCTTTAAACCCGCAAGCCTAAAAAAAGATGAGACTATAGAGGCAACACTTAAAGCGTGTGATGCTGAGCTTTTTGTAGTTGCTATTTACAGCAAAATAATTCCTCAAAATATTTTAGATATTCCACCACGAGGTAACGTAAACGTGCACCCTTCTCTCTTGCCACTATACCGTGGACCCGCACCCATCCGTACACCACTACTTTATGGCGATACCGAAACTGGAGTAAGCATAATACTTATGGACGCAGAAGTGGATCACGGTCCCATTTTAGCTCAAGAGAGCATTCTAATTGAGCCGAACGACACAAATGTTAGCTTAACAGAAAAACTCGCTACAGTTGCCGCCCCCCTGCTTATAAGCGCTTTGGCTGATTACGAATCTGGCACCATTACCCCCACCACCCAAGACCACACGCTTGCTACTTATACTAAAATAGTTGCAAAAGAAGATGGCAAAATAGACTGGAGCAAAACTGCGCAAGATATTTACAATCAATGGCGCGCCTACGAAGTCTGGCCAGGGATTTACACCACCTGGAATGGAAAATTGTTAAAGATTATTAACTGTAAATCTCTAGACGTAGCATCAATTACCCAAAATGGGTCTACTCTGTCATCCTCGCGACCTGCCCGCCATCGCCTACGGCTTCAGGCTGTGACAGGCGGGATGCGGGGATCCAGTTCGCCTACCAGCGAGCAATCAAGTGTTCCGTGGGACGGGACCGTAGATTCCCGCCCGCTTCGCCGGAGCTTCAGCGAGGCGAGCCTGCGCGGGAATATGAATGCGGTGATTGGCACTGTTGTAGATGGAGGCATTGTCATCTGCGGGCAAAATACCTACCTCCAAATAACCAAGCTCCAGCTAGAAGGTAAACAGATGACAGATATAAAATCTTTCTTAAACGGAAATAAAACCTTTATTGGTTCTGTACTTGTGTGAATTATTATTTCTTTAGGACTTACGCATTTCGTGTCATTCCCGCGAAGGCGGGAATCCATTTTGACACAAGGCTTACATATAAGCCAAATGCTGGATCCCCGGGTCTCGCAGACTCGCCCGA
>CAZCTL010000035.1:2644-10007 GCA_964501685.1 uncultured Candidatus Saccharibacteria bacterium | reverse complement strand
CGATTTAATCATTAAAGTGCTGAAGAAGAGGAAAATCTTCTAGGCAAGACCCTAACGTAGATAACGTTGTGTTAGATGGTGCCCATCAAGTCATTCAATGTTTAGATGTTTAAATGTTAAGTTGTTTATATGTTTAAATGATTACTCCCCTACCACAGTAATATTCACCGCGCGCTTCCTTCCACCATCACACTCCACAAATAAAATACTTTGCCGGTCTCCCAGCACTACCCGAGCCGACTCCACGGGTAACGATTCCGATGCACCAAGGAGAAAAGCTTTTAAGTGCGCGTGACCGTTACTCCGCTCATTTGGCGCAGTATTTTGGCGCAGTTCAAACAAGTCATGATTATAACTTATGTCTTGTGGGACCAAACGGTAGAGCGTACGAAGCATATCCTGCAATAGCATAGGCTCAAAATGATTTAACTTAATTCCCGCTGTGGTGTGTGGTGTAGAGATGCTGACTAATCCATTTTTAATCCCGCTCTGACTAACTGTTTGAGCTACATGCTCAGTTAAATTTACCACCTCAAACTGAGCTTTTGTTTCTATGTGTACTTGTGTATTTAGTACTGCCATAATAGTAGTATAGCAAATATTTGCGTAAAAACTACTTAACGGAGTCGTAACCCATCACTACGCTCCAAACACCCTTATAGTTCGTCATCCTGCCTGTCCGCCAAAGTCACTTAAGTGACGACGGAGGAAGGAGGTCTGCCGACGAAGGATCTGTATCCCTAGACTTCAGATTCTTCACTCCGACCAAGGCGTCGGAGTTCAGAATGACGGAAGTGTAGTGAGGGATTACGCAGAATCCGCCAAATCCATCATCTTGGTACGAGGTAAAGAACTCTTAATCGGCAATTTAAAATAAAATACCGAGCCCTTGCCTACACCTTCACTGTTAGCACCTATTTGGCCGTTATGATTCTCAATAACTATTTTTGCCACATACAAGCCTATGCCAATACCCGTTGCGTGCATTACTGAGTCCTTTCCGCGTGAATACTTTTCAAAGAGCGATGGAGCAATTCCCTCCTCCATGCCCTTACCAGTGTCTTTTACAGCCACCGTTACAAACTCGCTATCTGCTACTACACTGGCCTCAATTATCCCCGATGGAGTGTACTTAATAGAGTTATCTATGAAGTTGTTTATAACCTGACGAATTTTTTCTTTATCACCCTGTACTTCTGGAACTGCACCCACTGGAGCCCTAAAAACCAACTTCAATCCTTTAATGGAAGCTTGCGGCTGTAATTGCTCTACCGTAAACTTAGTAAGCTCTGGTAGTGATATGGGTTCAAATAAGAATTCCATTTTCCCTCGTTCAATGCGAGAAGCGTTAAGTAAATCATCAATTAACGAAATAAGTGAATTATTGGCAATTTCCGCTTTTGTAATAGGGTCTTTAACTTCTGGGGTTAAAGGTCCAAAGTCACCACTTTGCACAGCTGCTAAATACCACTTTACAGTTGCGGGCGGAGTCCTTAATTGATGACTGGTTAAAGTAATAAAATCCGCCCTCGCCTGGTCCAAAGTTTTTAGCTTTGCGTTAGCTATTGCTAGCTCGTTGGTTAAACCTTCAAGCAACTCTCTTTGCTCAACCTCTCGCCATACAGCTTTGACCAGCCAAGCACCAAACACAGACACCAATAAGAATGTAATACCACTCACCCACCTGTCGGCAGATTCTCTAACCAAAAAAAACCTAATTAACAGAGTGCTCACTGAAGCAATTACTAAAATTTCAGTTGCAATAATTTTAATGTTAAATAGGCCATGTTTTAAAATAGCATATCCCGAAAATGCAACTATGAGTATCATGCACACCTGCCCAAACCAAGTATATAGACTATAATACCCAAACCAAGGCAATATAAGGTTGCTTATAAGAGCTAAGTTTGCTGGAAGTATGGTACCTAAAATTACATACAGTACCTGTTTTTTTTGTACCCCACTTGCTAGGAAATATTTCTTAGCCAAGACTCCATAGCCTAAAGCAAAAAACATGAAATGATGCAGGGCATATATTAAATAGAAAGGATTCCAGAGTAAAATTTTCTCTGTCCCTCTAAGTTCAAGCGATCTTATTACTAATCCAGGCCAACAAGTAACAACTACTATACCCAAACATTCTAAAGCAACAAAGAAAAGAATTCTCTTATTCAGCCAAGAGATCGGCGGAAAAGCTAGCGTCATTACAAAAAACAATTGCGGCAGTATAGCAGCTGTCACGTACAAAATATAGCCAGCCAAATAACTATATGACTCAACGGGAATAATTCGAAAAGCAAAAGCAGCAAAAGACCATAGTCCTACAAAGATGGTCATAACTGCAAACGATTTGCTAACTAGGTCTTTGCTATTTCGAAAATATATGACTAATCCCAGGAGTAAATTAAGTATTCCCGTGGTAAGTACGAAAGAAGTTTTTATATCAAATAATATCATTCTGACTATACAGTTTTTGTCTTAGAAGTGTTTTTACATTTTGTATTTGTGTTTCTTCTACAATTCTGCCATAAGCTTGATATGGCGCGAGCTTGAAACCCATCTCCCTGGCTATGCCAGAAATAGTAGAAATTAGTTCTGGTGTAATATTTCTTGGCTCATATGTACCATTCCAGTCACTTGCAGCTATAGCCATGGCCTCACTTAAACAACAATAGAGTTCGTTAGAATTTGCCAGCCTAAAGTTAGTGCCAACTTTAATATGCTCATGTGCAGAAAGTACACCTGCCTCTATAACTAAAATGTCTTTTCTGGAATCTATAATTTCTTTAGAAATATCCGAGGGCTGGGCATCGTCTATAATGACCGTACCTGGAGTAATATCGTCAGAGCCAACAATTGCTTCTGGCGCATTTGTCACTGTAATTATTATATCAGCTTTTTTTACAGCTCCAATTTGATGCGTAACCTGAAACCCGGTTTTCTTCTTATCTTTAATTAAGTTCTCCACATGCTCAAGCTTTCTTTCCAAATCAATAAGAATAATGTGCTTGTATGGTTCCTCAAAAATTAAATTAGTAATCGCAGTGCCCACGCCTCCCGCGGCTCCCACTATTGCAATAGTCAAATCTTCTCTTTTTAAACCAAATCTCAGAATTACATCATCTGCATAGCTCTTAACCACATAAGAAGTATAAGCCCTACCTGCAGTTACGGTAAACCCATCTCGCTTAGTAAGTCCGGCTCCTCCATCTGTCATAGAACCAGTAAGTCCTCCTAGTCCCACCACTGCAGCGCCTCTATGCCTTGCTAAACGTACCCCTTTAGCAATTTTCTTCTTTGCCAGTTCCCTATTTTCCATCATCTCATGAGCAAAAATAGGCACGCCAATAACCCAGCCAGTTATGTCTTGACCAGTTTTAAGAGACTTAACACCTTTTATTTTGGAGACTGTAAACGGCCACACTAGATGGAAATACTTCATTACCCATGCCTTAGGTATTTTCTTAAGTAGTGGAACATTAGAAACAACATCTCCGTAATCCCTTGGATGAACAATGAAAGCAAAACCCTCTAAGGTTTTACCTGTGGGTATGTAAGTAAGCCATAAGTCTATAAACAAACGACGTAAGAATTTGAACATATGAATATTTTATATTGTATCGTATAAACTTTTAATTCTTTCCATGAACACCTTCGTTATCTCCCGGGGGTCTGTGGAGTTAATATTTGCGAGAGAAAAACCACTGCCAATCTTTACGGACACCTTAGGCACATTTAAAAATTTCCAACCAATTTTATAGGCTCCACGAATAGCCATTGGGATTATCTGCGCATCTGGCTCTGCCAAAGCCAAGGTGGCAGCACCCAAAAAACCCTCCCCCAGAGATTCGTCCCTTATGCACCTTCCCTCGGGAAATATCAGCACTGTTTGGTTATTGTTTAGTAGAAGTTTTGGAATATTGAGAGAATTTTCCATCCCCGCACCATAAAAAACTGGGAAAGCGCCACTCAACAGAAAAAATAACCTAGAAATAGGTTTTATAAATAGCTGATCCTTAGAAAAAAAATATATAGGTCTAAGCCTAGACCACATAGGAACAGAGTTGGCTACAATTAGCGGATCAAAATAGCTCTTATGGTTTGCAATAATAATAGTCTTGCCCTGGAACTGGCTCTGATCTTTTTCAAATTGAACTTCAAGTCGCATCCAAAAAATGGGAGAAAGAGCTTTGGAGAGTAAATTTAGTACAAACTGAAATACGGCAACTACCCAAAAAATATTGACAATATAATTTCTAGTTGTTTGATTATATTCTAGAGAAATAGGCTTATTCATGATGTTTCAACCAATTTTACTTTCGGCCTTCTATTCAATAGCCTACTATGATATTATTAATTTATAAAAAATATATTAATTTAGTCTAACAAATTTTATTT
The DNA here is from genome assembly GCA_964501685.1 of uncultured Candidatus Saccharibacteria bacterium. Lineage (GTDB taxonomy): Bacteria > Patescibacteriota > Doudnabacteria > UBA920 > UBA920 > JAEUSE01. The sequence continues at coordinate 5,609 of CAZCTL010000035.1, read as the reverse complement.
GATATGGCAGATCAACCAAAAAAAATATTAGTAGTGGAAGATGAGGGGGCTATGCGGGACATAGTTACCCATAAGCTTCAGATGGGTGGGTTTATAGTAGTCCAAGCCGTGGACGGCCAAGAAGGTTTAGAGTTATTTGAGAAGGAACATCCAGACCTTGTACTTCTAGATCTCATGTTACCCAAAGTAGACGGTTTTGGAGTGTTAGAGAAAATTCGTAGTCATCCAGATGCTAAAATAGCCGATACCCCTGTAATAATTCTATCCAACATTTGGAACGACCAAGACATTCTTAAAGTTAGAGCTATGAAAATTTCCGACTACATGATGAAAGCTTACTTTACCACCGAGCAAATCTTATCTACCGTTAAAAAAGTCTTACACATAGAGTAACCCACTACTTTCATCAATGCACTAGGAATTTCACAATTTCCCCAGATGCGAATCAGGTACTCCTGCCTGAGCCAGATGGGGAAATATGAGTAATTCCGACGTTGCGTAATCCAAAGTATTCAAAAATCCATCTTACACATAGAGTAACCCTGCAACTTACAAAAAACAGAGTCCCGCGCAAAGCAGGACTCTGTTTAATTTTACTAAAGTATAGCGTCCTTAGCTTGTTTTGCTAAACGAAACTTCACTACTGTTTTAGCTGGAATTTGAATGGTTTCCCCAGTGGCAGGATTGCGACCTTGGCGTGCGTCACGGCGCTTTTTTACTAACTTGCCAAGTCCTGGCAATGTAAATTCACCATTTTTCTTAGTTTCTGCGTAAGCCATTTCAGCAATAGCCTCTAGCATTTCGCTTACTTCTTTTCTTGTCCTACCTAGCTTTTCTGCAAGAGATTGCAATAGTTCTGATTTAGTCATTTTTTTTCTGCCCGTATGGGCTGTTTAATTATGCGTGCCTAAACACTGGCACTTATATAACCAGCATATCAAAACCCCCTGTAAAATCAAGGGGTTTTGCACAATTTTTTACAATTATACGATGTATAAATAATTTCTCTTTTATATAAGCGATATATTCTAATTTATAACTTGAAATGAACTTACCAATTTTACTAAAGAAACTAACTTATTAAACTATTTAACACTAATACTTTCACTTACGACTATAGTAACTACAACCTTACAACCTTCGACTTTCGACCTTATGACGTTACGACCTTACAACCCTCGACTAATTCCTATTCATACCTCATAGCCTCTATCGGGTCTAACTTAGAGGCACTTCTAGCAGGAAACACTCCAAAGACTAGGCCAATTCCTCCAGCCACTCCAAGTCCAAGCAAAATCCCAGCCAGAGGTACAGTAAACACCCACGCAAAACCAAACTTATTTGCCAACAAGCTAATGATATAAGAAATAATTGCCCCGAGTATAATCCCAAACACACCGCCCACAGTAGTTAGTAAGATGGCTTCAATCAAAAACTCTTGCAAAATATTTTTAGGTGTTGCCCCCAAGGCTTTTTTAAGTCCTATCTCTGCTATGCGTTCAGTAACTATCACATACATAATATTCATAATACCCACTCCACCAACTAGCAGAGAGATAGCCGCTACTGCAATAAGCAAAAATGTTACTCCTTTCAGAATAATGTTAAAAGTATCTAACGCCTGTGCTTGGTTTTGAACATTAAAATCATCTTTAACTGGATCTACTATACCGTGATTTTTCCTAAGTAACAACCTAATATCCTCCACTACTGGCGCAGTCCCATTAGCATCTTTGCTTTGGGCAACAGCATACAACAAATGATCAATACCTAATAATTTCTTTTGGGCGGTACGCAAGGGTATAAACACTTGTTGATCATCGTTGGAAAAGCCAAAGCTACCTCTTCGTTCATACACTCCTATCACTAAAAAATTGTACTCGGCAATGCGTATGGTTTCACCTATTGGATTATTTGAGCCAAAAAAGTCCTTGGCAATATCGGCACCTAAAATAGCTACTTGATCCAAAGCTCTGTTTTCCTGTTCTGTATAAGCTCTACCTTGTTCCAAAACACCTTTGTCTATTTTAAACCTACCCGGATCGGAGCCAAAAATAAATGCGTTTTTACTAGTTTGCTTATAACTGGTAACCTTTTGCCCAATAACTGCACCATAAGCGCCACTCACCCCGTTCAACCTTTGGATGTCTTGCACATCTTGTTCTTTCAGACTAGTAATTTGTACCGCTTGACTGGCGGCATTGCTACTAGTAGCATTGCCCACCCCGCTACTTGCCCTTGCTTTAGTAGTAGGTGGAATCTTGGTTTCTATATATATAGCATTACTACCAAACTGGTCAATTTGGAAGTTTATAAAACTTCTAAAACCCGCCCCAGCACTAAGCACCACTATAACAGTGGCAATCCCAATAACAATACCCAAAGTCGTCAGCGCCGTACGCGCTGGATTTATAGTGAGTCCCCTATAAGCTTGTTTTAATGCAGTCATAGATAGAGTTGTCGAAAGTTAAAGGTCATAACGTCAAAAGTCGTAAGAACAACAAACTACGGATAAAGCTTCTCTGGCTAAAGTTTTTTTATAAATGCAGAAAGTAATTGAGAAATAGAAATAGATAAGTTATAAGCAGTTTTGTACTCCTCTGGAGAAACATACTTAAAATCCAATGCAAGGTACAACATAGACCGAACTTCCCCGCAAGAACCCTTTGCAATATAAAAGAAGTACTTTAACTCTTTATCAGTATTTCGTTCAAAACCCTCAGCTATGTTATTTAAGATACTAACCAACGCTCTAAATAGCTGATCCTTGAAGCTATGGTCTCTATTGTTTCTAAAAATTACGTGTAAAAAGTTGGTCAATTCTCTTGCCTTTTGCCACGAACTTATCTCCTCAAACTTTGTAATTATCATATATTCTTACGGCTTATGACTTTTGACATTATAACCTTAAACCTTTGACGTTATGACCTTACGACCTTCAACCTTATGACGACCTTATGACCTT
>CAZCTL010000035.1:0-2544 GCA_964501685.1 uncultured Candidatus Saccharibacteria bacterium | reverse complement strand
GACCTTCGACTTTAAGACCTTCAACAATTCTTCACTCATATCTTAATGCTTCTATGGGGTTTAATTTGGAAGCTTTTCTAGCTGGATAGTAACCGAAAATTATCCCAATAGCCACCGAAACCCCTACAGCTACAATTATGGAAATAGGAGAGATTACAAATGCCCATGTATAACCAGCATATCTCGCCCCTACGGCAATTAGATAAGAAAGCAAAGCCCCCACCACAATTCCAACCAAACCACCAAGTAACGTAACTGTACCAGACTCTAGTAAAAATTGATTGCGAATATTGCCATTGGTTGCACCCACTGCTTTTCTTAATCCTATCTCCCGGGTGCGTTCAGCCACTGTTACCAACATAATGTTCATTATGCCTATACCCCCCACCACCAGCGAAATACTAGCCATGGCCGCCAAAAATAAGCGAAGTGCATCTGTTATACTCCCCAATAACTTAATGGCACTTGCCAAATCACGTACCGAAAAATCTACGTCTTCATTCTTACCTACTCTGTGTCTCTCTCTCAGTAACTGGTCAATGCCTGCTATGGTATAAGCTACATTTGTTCCAGAGTCCACTTTAGCACGAATAAATTGCAAGTAGTTTATACCTAGTAATTGTTTTTGGGCAATAACCAGTGGAATATACACCTGATCATCTTGATTTTGAAACGCCACTGTCCCCTGCTTTTTGGCTACGCCAATAACCGCGAAAGGTACATTTTTAATTTTTACTACTTCTCCCAATGGATTGGAATTGGGAAACAACTCTTCTTTCACATCAAAGCCCAGTACCATAACATTCGCTCCCCCACGCTCTTCGGCCTCAGTAAAAAATCTTCCGTCTTGCAGGGGTGTGTTTTGTACCTCGGGCATACTAGCTTCGGTCCCCGAATAAAAAGTATCCACACTTTTATCACCATAAACAATAGTCCCACTACCCCTAACAAAACTAGCCACAGCTACAATGTTGGGTAAACGAGTTTTATCTTTCATGGCCTTTGCGTCTTCTAAAGTAAGTGTAGTCACTTGCACACCAAATACCGCTGCCGGCGGACCGGTCTCGTCAGATTTCCCTGGCAGTACTCCCACTAAATTACTACCCAGCGACTCAATCTGAGATAGCACTAAACTTTGGGCTCCCGCCCCCAGTGCAATTATGGTTATAACTCCAGCCACCCCAATGACAATTCCTAAAATAGTCAAAAACGACCTTCCCTTGCGGGAAAGCAGTCCACGAATAACCAGTTTTAACTCTGAATATAACTTCATAATTACCAATTTCCAATAACTAATTTCCAATGAAATGCCAAACATCAAATGGCTAAATCCTATTTGATCTAGATTTTTTGATTATTGATATAAATATTCGATGCAATTCATCTGCCTCTTTCCACAGCAATCTTGCTGCTTCTTTAAGTTCAGGTGTGGTCGCAGAAATAACCCGAAGCCAATGTTTTGTTTCTTTAGCTTCTTTTTTACTTATACCAAGTTTGTGTTCAAAATCTTTCTTTGATTCAGCACAATCTACCTCACAATAGTTAGCTCCAATACTCGTTCCTGAGTCTACAAACTGAGTGATTATATGTATAGTAATTGGGTTCCTTGGAATTAGTTTCGCAAAAGCGACGACATCTTCAGCGAACTTTGCCGTACGCTCTTCCAAGTCGTATTTTGGTTTTTCGACTTCTTGCATTTTGTTGGTAATTGGTAATTGGGTATTGGAAATTATTTTAAAAGTTCGCCATCAGCACTAGCAATAGTGCGGTTTTTAATTGGTTCGTCGGAAACTATATTACCATCTTTCACCCGAATAAGCCTTTTGGCGTGTTCTGCTGTGTCTAGCTCGTGGGTGACTAAAATAATAGTCCTGCCCTGCTCGTTTAAGCTTTGCAAAATGTGCATAACGGCGTTGCCACTCCGAGAGTCCAAGTTTCCGGTAGGTTCATCGGCAAAAATTACTGCTGGGTCAGTTACTAGTGCCCGGGCAATAGCCACCCGCTGTTTTTCTCCGCCTGAAATTTGATTAGTAAAAAAATCTAACCTGTGGCCAAGCCTAACCGACTCCAGCGCTTTGCGCGCTAGAGCATCTTGGTTCTTCTTAGTGCCATAAATCAGCGGTAACTTTACGTTTTCCAATACGCTAGTTCTAGCCAGTAAGTTAAAAGATTGGAACACAAAACCCACCCGTTCGTTGCGAATATGCGCTAGCTCTTCGTCGGAAAAACCTGTAGTATCCTTTCCTTCAAAAAGATATGTCCCACTGGTAGGCCGGTCTAAAAAACCCAAAATATGCATGAGCGTAGACTTGCCGCTACCGGAAGGTCCCATAATAGACACAAACTCCCCCGCCTCAATACCAAAACTCACATCATGCAAAACAGGCGTGACCACGTCTTCATTTATATAATCTTTTTTTAAGTTTTTTACTTGTATAAGCATAGGAGTCATTTAAACAATTAAGCAACTCCGACGCTTTGGTCGGAGCTCCGACCAAAGCGTCGGAGTTTAACATGTAAACATTAATACAATATATTTATGGA
>CAZCTL010000034.1:5227-10503 GCA_964501685.1 uncultured Candidatus Saccharibacteria bacterium | reverse complement strand
GTATTTCATAGGTGTTTGCTACATTGTAGCAAAATTTCCTATGCAAGACCCTAAATTATATAGGCGGTATACCACTCAATGGTCGTCAAATAACTGTAGATATTAGTACGTCTCGGGTGGGGCAGCTGGTTAATAGTAAAGGCACGGTGTATTTAGTGGGAGATAAAGGTTTAATTGGGATTCCTAATTTGGACGTGTTTAACTCTTGGTGCTTTAGTTTTAAGGAAGTCGTGCCTGCAAATACGGCAGAAGATGCATTATCGGTCGTTAGGACATTGGAAACTAGGGCACAGGGGCAGTTGCTACCCACAGGTGTGTCTGCTCTGAAAGTTACCACTTGTCAGTCCGAAGGTGCGGACGTAGCGGTAAAGAGTCTAATTGCCAAAGTTAAGCAGTTGTATCCGGCTTTAGAAAAATGGGATAAGAGAAGACCGTTGCCAACACTATTTACTGTACAAGCTGGACTGGTGTTGCGTACTGCCAATACTGTGCTTGATAATATTCCCAAAAACAATACTAAGCTTGCTTGTGTTAATCTGGTGAAATTAGATGTATTATTACGACGTTATTCTACGAGCCTTTACTGCTAACCAAGGTGCTGAATTATTAGTACTTTCAAACAAAGCATCGGCAATGTTGGGTTGTACAGGTAGCACTAGTATTGGTGGTGGCGGGGGTAGTGGAAGTGGCGTGTTGAGACAATAGAATCCCTGCTACACGGCAGTGTAAACAGTTTGGAAACATATAATACTCCGGGATAATCCGGAGTATTATATTGTATCTATATCCTCCTAATATTGACGGCCGTCAGAATTAGGGGGTATGCTCACTAACTTGTTGCTTTGGTCTGGAGTCTGGGGGAATCTATGGTGAACAGATGAAATGAGTAAAGTGGGGACTTACCGGTATGAGACAATCGGTTAAGTTGATGGGGAAAGAGCGGTGGTATAGGTAGAGTGGTTGAGGGAAACTAGATAAGAATTCTTCCATGTGTTGACCTTGCCAAAAGGTTTGCCATTCGCGTTCTAGGTGCGTGTCTTCAAACAGGCCGGGCGCGCCAAGTCGGGAGTTTTGTAGAAAGCCAAGTAGCCATGGCGCATCATTAGCAGAAGTGGCGAGTACAAACGGCACTTGTGTGTTGGTTTTAAAGTTTTTTAGTTCTTCTAGTTCTGTTTTGGTAATAAGCGGTGGCTTAGTTAACGCGGCGTGAGCACCGCGGTAGCCGATAAAGATAATAAACACACAAAGTACTCCCGTAATAACCATGTTTGATTTGTATCGATGGAATAATATAGCGAGCGCATACGCGCCAAGGCAAATAAGCGCAAGGTCAAAATAAATTAACATCCGATTATAAAACGGTAAGCGCATCAGCATCCACACAAGCGTAGTTAGTCCAAGCAAAGGGACAAGTAAGCTCTGTTTGTCTTTATAAAAACGGTATAGTCCGTAAGCGGCAAGCAGTAGCAACGGCCAGACAATGAGTAATTTATTTTGGCCGTAAAAAAATATTCCGTCCCGGACAAAATATTGGTCTGTTGAGGTAAAAGTATTATTCCACAAGTTAATTAGGCGAGTCCAGAATATTGCGATGCTTATTCCCAACAGACTTCCCTCTAAAGCAAGCAACTTCCACTGTTTGGTTTGTATTTGTGTGACGAGTAGATGTGCTCCAATACTCAAGAGAAAAAAGATTGCCGAGGTGCGGTGGGTAATGAGAAGCAATAGAATTACAATTAGCAGTTGGAGATAATTTTTGTTTCGCGCACATTTTAGTCCCCAGACAAACAAAGGTAGTGCCAGCCCGGTTTTCCAGAGGAACATGGTGTAACTTTCCAGTTGAACTAAAGAGAAAGCGGTAAGTAGTGTGCCGAACCACGCAGTTAGCAGTCCGTATTTTTTTAAGAAGCAAAATATTGCTAGTCCCAGTAGCACGGCAAATAAAAAATGGCTGGCAGTTAGGCTTGCGTCTACCGGTAGACCCAGGAAATTGAATATATAAAATAACGAATTATTATACCCACCGCTAATGCCGGTAAAAACCGTATGCAAACTCAAAGGAGCTAAATGTTGCGCCGCGTACCGGTAAAATCCGTAATCATACCCATACGCATACAACGGCTGACCAATTGCCGGTAGTATTCTAACCAAAATAATCACAAGCAATCCAGAAAGCAGTATTAACCAAGTTTTTGTTGATTGTAGTTTTTTATTTTCCATGTTTTAAGTATAATCGTTACTTTATAAATATGCCATATTGTAGACTTGATTGTTTTATGAAAAGAGTCCGCACGAATACATATTCTATAGACTAGGTTTAGCTGCGCTTGGAGCAATATTTAGATATTTCTGTAGACCGGTTTCGCACTCTATTAAAAAAGGTCTGTAACAGACAAAATGAAAAATCAGAACAGTTGAGTCTATTGCCATTGACCGTAAGCCAATTATTTTTTAGAGAAAAAGGGCATCCTACACAAAGAGGGCGTCTCTTTGTGTAGGATGCCTGTGCCTAATGAGGACCTAGGGTATGAGGTACCGTACTTTGTCATGCATGAAGATTGACATATGGGATAGTATTTCCCATTGGTGTAGCCTTCGGTTCCAATAAATTATTTCATAACCAGTATGGTCCTTACATGTAAGGAAAAACTTTCGACGGTTTACCCATCGGCGCTTGTTTGTGTTTAGCCAGTCACGGACGTCTGTGGCATGCTTGGTCCCCAAACAACCAGCTGGCTCATCGCTCAGCTTCAGTTTCGCGATCCGTTCATTGTACATAGGATACATAACTCACTCCTTAGTGTTATTCTCAAGCACCTTGCTTGGTATTCAGGAATATAGAACAAATAATTTTATATGTCCGGATATATAGGCTATTCTTTTATATTAGTTTAAAAAGTTTTACAAATAAAAGATAAAATGTTAAGATTCTAATGTCTAGAATAGTAGACATAATATGCAGAAATTAGAAAAATCATTAGCTCAACTAGGGTTTTCGGACAAAAAGGCAAAGGTCTATGTAGCGTTATTAGAGCTTGGAGAGGCTACTATTATTGGACTTGCGCACAAAACTGGTCTTAAGCGAACCACGGTTTATAACATTGTTCCCGAACTCATTCAGCAGGGGCTTATTAAAACTGCGGTAAAGCGCAAGCACCGATTTTTTTATATAGAAAATCCAAATGTGTTAAAACAGGAAGCAGTACAGCGTGTACAGTTAGTTGATTATATTTTACCGGAATTGCGGGCAATACATAATGTATTACCAAACAAGCCACGCATTACTTTTTATGAAGGCGTTGGTGGCATGAAAGATTTATATCAAGATACGCTAGATAGTCTGTCACCAGGGAGTATATTGCTTAGTTATACTGGACTGACTGACTTCTCTCAAATGATGCCGCAAGACTATTATGAGTATTACGTAGCTGAACGTGTAAAACGAAGAATAAAAATTAATATTTTAGCACCAGATTCTGCTATAGCGCGAGAGTGGAACACAAAATCTATCCAAGACCTGCGCGAAGTTAAGATAATCAAAAATACTCCGTTCCAGTTTAATGCAGATACGGAAATTTATGCCAACAAAGTCGCGCTCATTTCTTATCGCGACAATTTCATGGGGGTAATTATAGAAAGTAAGGAAATAAATCAAATGCAACGCATGGCTTTTGAGGTTATGTGGAAGTCTCTATAAGTAAAGGGGTAATGATTAAGTATTAAAAAACCAGCTTTATTCGTAAAGCTGATTATGTGTTCCTATTCGTACCAAGTGCATGGCGTTGTTAGCCAGATAAAAAATAATCCTTACGTCCGCATTTACGTTAATACTGTAGTATCCGGCAAAGTCGCCTTTTAAAGCGTGGAAGTGCAGGAGAGGATGGAAACGATCACTTTGGAATAGTGACACACGCTCTTGTGCTTGTTTGCGAATTTTAGCCTGCACTTTAGCCGCATCCTTAATAAAGGATTTATGGAATATTATTTCCATACTCTTAAGAGATTTGTTTTTCAAGCCACGAAAAAGCTTCCTTGCTTGTTTTAAAACGTGGCGATAAATTACGTCTGACCTTAATATCTCTCGCTACTTCTTTGAGAATAGTGGTTGTTTCTAAATTTGGCGTTGGTCGAGTGTCAAGCACCACACTGCGCACTGTCACTACATAGCGTAGGGCTAAGTTGACTAAATCTGACAAAGACAACCCCAGTTCTTGAGCGTAGTTTTCCGCATTTTGTTTCAGGGACCTGTCACTTTTTACATTTATTATTACATTTTTCATAAGCGTTTATGTAACGTATATAAGAAGTGTATACAATTACCATACGTATGTCAATGCGTTTTTGGCGACCGTTTTAGATAGTTTGGGAATTAGGTATATAATGTTCGTATGATAAAAAAAGTAGCAAAAAATCGGTACATGTTAATAGACGGGAATGCGCTTATTCACCGCGGGTATCATGCGGTGCCGGGGCTGACAAATAAAGCGGGCGAGCCTACGGGTGCTATTTACGGATTTACGTCTATATTACTTCGAGCAATTAAAGACTTAAAGCCCACGCACATAGCCTGCAGTTTTGACTTAGCTGGGCCAACATTTAGGCATGAACAGTACGCGGACTATAAAGCTACTCGGGTTAAGGCAGACCAAGCACTATACGACCAAATTCCGAAAGTGAAAGAAGTTGTGCGGGGGCTTAACATCCCAATTTTTGAAGTAGCGGGGTTTGAAGCAGACGATGTGTTGGGCACTTTAGCAACAGAAATTTGTAAGAGCAATGGCCACTCGTGCGATGTAATGATAGTAACCGGCGACATGGACACTTTGCAGTTAGTAAACAAATGCGTAAAAATTTATACCTTAAGAAAAGGAATTACCGACACTGCTATTTACGATGAAGAGGCTATCAAACAGCGCTTTAATGGGCTAACCGCAAAGCAAATGATAGACTATAAAGCCCTGCGTGGCGATCCGTCGGATAACATTAAAGGCGTGAAAGGGATTGGCGAGAAAGGGGCAATAGATTTACTTAAGCAGTTCGGCACCATAGATAATCTTTATAAAGAGATTAAGGATAAAGGATTAAAGATTAAGGATATTCGCCCCCGTGTTTTGCAGCTCCTAATTGATCAAGAAGAATCTGCCCGACAATCGTACATGCTGGCGACCATTGTAACCACTGTGCCGCTGGAAATAGAAATCCCAGCTTATGAGTTTACGCAAAAGCACTTAACACAAGTTACAGAGCTGTTCAAAGAACTGGAGTTTAGGAGTTTG
>CAZCTL010000034.1:0-5127 GCA_964501685.1 uncultured Candidatus Saccharibacteria bacterium | reverse complement strand
AAAGCACTTAACACAAGTTACAGAGCTGTTCAAAGAACTGGAGTTTAGGAGTTTGTTGGATAAGTTACCTAAAAATTATGTTGGTGGGTCTATTAAGGCCAAAAAAATTGATACTGCGGAGGAAATCCATGTTTCTGAATCTGGCATAAATCCCAAACCAGAGTTTACACAGGACTACCACTTGGTAGACAATCTAGAACGCCTAGAACCATTAATAAAAGCATTACGCAAAGCCAAAAGTTTTGCGCTGGATACTGAAACCACATCTTTAAATATAGTAGATGCGGTACTGCTTGGTGTTTCTATAGCAGTTACCCCGGGGGATGCCTACTATGTTACAGCCGGGGTGCTTGCAAAGAGCGATGAGCTTAAAGAGTTTTTGTGTAGTAGCATTCCTAAAACCGGTCATAACATAAAATATGACTATTTAGTTTTGCAAAATGCAGGCATAGACCTTGGTGGCATAGATTTTGACACCATGATTGCCTCGTATTTGCTGAACGCCGGTACTCGCCAGCATAAACTAGACACTTTGGCATTTAATGAACTGGGCTACCAGATGCAACCCATAGAAGAACTTATTGGTAAAGGCAAAACCGCCATTACCATGGACCTTGTTCCGGTAGAAAAAGTGAGTTGGTACGCGGCAGAAGATGTAGACATGACTCTGCGCCTAAAAAATTTGTATGAGCCGGAATTAAAAAAAGAAGGACTAGACAAGTTGTTCCGCGATATTGAAATGCCGATTATTCCCGTGCTTGCTAGTATGGAGCGCGTTGGTATTAAAGTGGATACCGGTTTACTAAAAGAGCAGTCGCATGAAGCAGAAAAAAGCATTTTTGCTTTAGAGAAAGACATTTACAAATTGGCAGGCGAAGAGTTTAATATAAATTCGCCTAAGCAGTTAAAAGAAATTTTGTTTGATAAATTGCACATCTCTACCGAAGGCAACCGTAAAACCAAAACCGGGTTTTCCACTGCCGCAGGGGAGCTGGAAAAAATGCTGGGGGTTCATCCAATAGTAGAAAAAATAATGGAGTACCGCGAGCTTTCTAAATTACAATCCACTTATTTACTTGCATTGCCGGAAATGGTGAACAAAAAAACCGGACGCATTCACACCAGTTACAACCAAACTATTGCCGCTACTGGCCGTTTGAGTTCCGTGGACCCAAATTTGCAAAATATTCCGGTACGCAGTAATCGTTTGGGGCTAGAAGTCCGCCAAGCGTTTGTGGCGGAACAAGGGTATAAATTGTTGAGTCTAGACTATTCGCAAATTGAACTGCGAATTGTGGCGCATTTGTCGCAAGATGAGAATATGATGGGAGTATTTGAACGGGGAGAAGATATTCATGATAATACTGCTCGAGAAATTTTTAATGTAACATCTACCAATGTTACAAAAGACATGAGGCGTCAAGCCAAAACCATTAACTTTGGTATTTTGTACGGCTTGTCCGCGTTTGGTTTGTCTTACCGTATTCAAGAACTAGCGCATGTAGACGCCAAGGAGTACATAGAGAAATATTTTAAAGCGTACCCGCAGGTAAAAGAGTATATTGAGCAAATAAAAAGAGAAGTTAATGAACAAGGCTTTGTAACTAACGAGCTTGGTCGCAAGCGCAGGTTTCCGGAAATAAAATCCTCGCAATTTTTTATTCGACAAGCCGCGGAGCGCGCTGCGGTTAATTTTCCAATTCAGTCGCTGGCCGCTGATGTTATTAAAGTCGCCATGATTAACATCGCTAAGGAGCTACAAGAGACAAGAGACAAGAGACAAGAGGAATGCAAAATGCTTCTTCAAGTGCACGATGAGTTGGTGTTTGAAGTTCGTGAAGACAAAGTACAAGACTACATCAATCTCATAAAACCTCTCATGGAAACTGCCATTAAACTATCCGTCCCCATAACCGTAGAAGCCAAAGTCGGCAATAATTGGGGCGAGATGGAGAAATTTCTTGGGTAAAATAACCTATATTTATAAGTGAACATTGGCTTTCTAAGATTTTGGAAAGTCCACTTGATAAATTCTATGGAATTATGATAAGACACCAGTAATTTACAGACTTTGTCTGGACCGGACAAATATTGTAGTATTTGGTTTGTAGTAGCCATTTGCGTTAATTCATTATTTATAGAGATATGCGAAAAATAATATTGTTAGGTTTAGGAACCCTGTTGCTTGTAGGAGTAGTTTGGGTATATATTAAACAGCCTGTTATGAGGGTAAATACAGATAAAGATCCATACCTTGCGTTGTCTCCATCTGAATTAGCAAAGATTGACTGCAATGCGGAGGTAGGCGTAATAGCCTTTAAGGGCGACGATGTACCGTATCACCCAAAAAAAAGATTATGTAACTCCGCGAAAATTGGTGCAGGCGATTATACTGCTTGTTTAAATTATGGCCAATATGATTATGAAAAAGCAGGCTGTCTCGCGACTGGTTCCATTAGGTCAAAACAATTTTTATGCTATACATTGGCTACGGGAATTTTAGCGAAGAAATGCGCCAATGAGTTATTGGAATCAGCCAAAATGTATAATGATGATTTATCGGAAATTCAGGGACTAGAAAAGTACCGGGAAACAAAAATAGATATACTCCGGGAAGGTGAAAAGTATTTCTATAAACCTAATACCATGGTTAGGAATGGCATGCTGATGCGTAAACAACGAACATGTACGGACGAAACGCCCCCAGTCTGTGGTGCGTGGGAGTGGGTAGCCGAGGATGACTGCAATAGCAATATTCACGACAATGACGAGGCTTACCGAACGGCAAAGCCTTTGGAAATAATCAAAGTATATTCCTGCACAAAAACAGTGTCCGAAGGTGTGCTGGTGAATTATACTCGGTACCTATTTCCCTGACATCTATGTATCCTCTACGGCAGTGTTTATCTTCATAACCGTAGAAGCCAAAGTCGGCAATAATTGGGGCGAGATGGAGAAAGTATAATGCAAGTTAAAAGAAAAAAATTTGGCTGGATTTTTTGGCTTCATTTGGTATTGATTTTGTTTACCTATGCAACCCCAATACTATTTAGTTATTGGCTGGTTGTAGTGGGTGTGGTGTTATTGCAAGTGCAGTATTATTTGTTCGGTGGGTGTGTTTTAACTCACGCGGAGCTTGGTAAAGAAAAATATCAGTCTTTTTACTACCATTATTTGCACCCATATTTTCCCAAACTGCAACCAAAACCAGTTTGGATTTTCTCAACTTATATTTTGTCCGCCTTAGGCATAGTTGTATCAGTTATTTTGCAGTTAGGTTTGAAATTTAAGCCCCTAATCTTTTAGTTGTGATCAAGAAAATGTTTGGTCTGTGGGAAAGCAGTTTTGGCTATGGGTAGACATTTCTAGATGGGCATCATCTAGACATTTAAAGAACTATATATAGTTTGTCGACATTTTTAGTAAGTTGCGAAACATGATGGGGGGGGGGTTATACTTTATCTGTAAATAATTTCCCTTATTGGGAAGAATTAAAAAATATCATATGACTTCAAAACAACTCAATATAGTTTTGGTGGTAGTGGTGGTAGTCCTGCTTGGAGTAGTGGGCTACATGGCTTTAAGAAATAATGTCCAAACAGATATTTTAAGTCAGCAGAATACAACGCCGAATAGTAATTTAGCCAACTGCTCAAAAGTCAGAGAAGACAGTTTACCGTTGAGGTTTATTTCGCCTGATTCTCAAATAATCCGTCAGAATGGCAAAGTTTATATTTGTCCAAAAAATAGCAGTAATACTACACAGCCTTTAACTAATACAAACACTCAACAGTCTGTAAATGGTACAATTCCAGATAAAACAGACGAAACAGCTAACTGGAAAGTTTATAAAAATACGGAACTCGGTTTTGAGTTAAAAATACCTTCCTATGTGTCTATTGATAAGGTTTTAAACGATCAGTATAATCGACTCGTAGTTTTTAAAAGCGACAAAGAGTACTTTGAAGTGATGTTAAAACAGATCAAGTCCACATCTTTAAATCAATATAATTATTTAGACTTTCCCGTTTCCTCTAGGTCCACTCTTGGGGGGAGAGAGGCTTTGGTTTTTGAAGCCCCAAATGGTTACTGTGATGGTCCCGGTTGTGGTGATCCATTTATTGCTTATGTCGCCAAAAATAACGATGATTTTTACCACCTTATCTTTTCCGGCAAGACCAAGTTATCAGATACGGAAAAAACCATCCTTTCCACTTTCAAGTTTACCTCTAACACCCAAACTCAAAATCCAACTTGGAAAGACGCGGTTTATAATCAGTTTAAGAATTTAGCGGTTTGGGAAGTAAACGAAAACTTGTCTGACTGGCGACTGGTGAGTTTAGACCAAAGCCTATTGAATAAATATGCTAAGGGTAAGATATTTAAGCTGTCCAAGTCCTTTAATGGCACTGGTTTTTCTGGATCAGATTCAGATGATATAAATAAGCAAATACAACAAGCTGGTTTAGATCAAACCGCCCTGGTAAGCTCGGCAAGAAAAGCTTTAACAGAAAATGGCTGGAAATTGGTAGCCAGTCCAACAGAAGGCAGTGCCTACAACGATTATCTATATGTTAAAGATAATCACCCCCTTGTTTTACAAATCGGGTCTCGTGATGCCGTTAAAGGCGGTATGTATGTGTCTATTCAATTCCAGTATTAGCACTCACGGCACATGTCTATATGATGCTTGTCTGGGGGTACTTAGGTTAAGAAGTAAATTATTTAACTACATTATGACAAAACTTCTTATGTATCTGTATATAGTATTACTGTTTACTGCTATTTTTCCGACACACTATGTTCATGCACTGAGTTGTGCTTCTACAACCTTGGAGCAGGAAGCTCGAGCATCTTCCGCAATATTTATGGGTACAGCTGAAAAAGTAACTGATGGTGGAACTACTGCAGAGATAAAGGTGGAAAAATCATGGAAAGGCGTAGATGTCGGAAAGATTGTCAGAGTAGTTTCAGAAGATTCAGCCGGCTGGGGATTAAAGTTCAAGAATGGTAGGAAATACATCATTTTCGCTCGTGGACGCTCACCGTACACCATCGATGTTTGTCAACTATCCGGTCTCTTCCACATCAAATGCGACAAACGGATTTAGGAGTGGCTAGATTAAG
>CAZCTL010000033.1:0-10671 GCA_964501685.1 uncultured Candidatus Saccharibacteria bacterium | reverse complement strand
AAAATTGTTATTTGAAATTTATTAACAACCCCTATGAGAAAACTACTCTTTATACTAATACCTATTTTACTAACAGTTCCACACATTACCAATGCCGCAGGCACCCAGCTCTTTGTTTCCGGACCAAGCGCTGTGAGCGCGGGCAATGCTTTTACAGTGCACCTTAAAGTAGCAACCACCGATGCAATAAATTCTATTGAAGGTCATATTTCCTTCCCCACTGAATTACTTCAAGTCACGGCTACCCGCAAGGGTGCGTCAATTTTAAAACTTTGGCCAAAAGAACCGGAGACAAACAATAACGCAGGCGTTGTTTCCTTTGCCGGAGGTCTGCCTAACCCAGGTTATACCGGGAATAGCGGCCAACTCATAGATATTACTTTCAAGGCTCTAAAACAAGGAGTGGCAACAATTGCGTTTACAGGTGGTTCTCAGGTGTTGCTAAACGACGGCCAAGGAACAGCCACTCCTTGGAATAACAAATCTCTCTCGGTTACTATTACTAAACCCTCATTGGTTCCTCCTACTCCCAAGCCAACCAAACCACAAGAGTTAGCCGACATCACTCCTCCAACGGATTTAGAGTTACTTGTTGGCCGTGACAGCTACTTGTTTAACGGCGCATGGTTTGCTGTATTTACCGCGGAAGACACAGAGAGTGGTATAGATCACTACGAAATTGCGGAAATAAATAGCCCTAAACAGTACCCGGAAGCCTCGGATTGGCACATTGCCACTAGTCCTTATCAACTAGTCCGGCAAACGGAAAATACTCTGGTATTCTTAAAAGCAGTAGATAAAGCCGGCAACAGCAGTGTAATGAGCAGACTACATCTAGTTAATATCCCGCAAAAAGATAATACTTTAATCTATATTGCGTTTATCCTGTTTGGAATAATTATTATATTGCTATTAGTACATCTCTACCTAAAACTTAAAGAAAGAAAACACAAGAGGTAGTTATCCACCGAAAAACTTGTAAAATTAACAAAATATCGGTATAATTTATAAAGTAATTCCAGATTCCTAGAAACAAAATTACAGATGCGCATAATTCGTTCAAAGATTATTATTCTAACAAGTCTTATTAGCCTTTTCGCCCTAGTGTTTCCACGGGTGCAAATTGCTCATGCAGCTCCCCTAACCAGCCTTAAGGGAGTCTTTGACCGCATAGAAGCCAGTACCAACACGGGTGGCATTACCTTTACCTTTGCCACACCCACCGGCATACAAACCGGTGGCGGTGATACTATTACCCTGACCTTTAGCGCAGACTTTACCGTCGCAGCCACAGCAGTTGGAAACTTTGACCTAGCCTTAGGAGACAGTGCCAATTGCACCACCGCCGTATACACAGAAGAAACTATTGCGGCTAGCCCATCTGCAACTGAGTGGGGAGTCAGTGTGGCTGGCAATGTTATTACTTTTAGCCCAGAAACCGACGATACACTTACAGCTGGATACTGCATCCGAATTGAGCTTGGGGATGATGCCACCACCGGTGGCACTGGCTCCACTTCTACTATAGTCAATGGCGCTGCCGACGATGATGACTCCGTTGCCTTTGCCGGTAGCATTGGCGACACCGGCACCGTTGCCGTAGACATAATTGCCGACGATACGGTAAATGTTACTGCCACGGTTAACTCCAGTATTACTTTCACTATTTCCGACACCACCATCGGCTTTGGCACGCTGTCTGTTACTACCGGCAGATGGGCCACCAGCGACGGTTCCAGCTCTGGTGGTGGCGACGCCTCTGCAGCCACTCCAACAGTAGCCCATACCATGACTGTGGCCACTAATGCAACAGACGGTTATGCAGTTACCTATAACGGTGCCACGCTTACCAATGACACTAGTGACACCATTTCCGTAGCCACCATAGCCGGAGACAGCGACGGTACGCCTGGCACAGAACAATTTGCCTTAGCCGTAAGTACAGACGGCGACGCCACCATAACTTCCGGCTACGGCCGAACAGCCAACGGCACCAGCCCATTTAAATTTGTAGCCAGCACTATCACCACTATTATTTCTGAAACTGCTCCTACCGCTACCGAAACTTTTAGTGTTTCTTATCTTGCCAATATTTCCGGCACTACTGAACCGGGTAGCTACTCTACCAACATTACTTACATAGCAACCGGAGTGTTTTAATAAACCTTATACAATATTATAGATAATTATAATAACGGCAGAATACCTATTGTAGATCCTCTGTGTCATTCCGGAAGCCACGAGGCTTTGCGAGGGCTATCCGGAATCCACATTTTGGATCCCGGATATTTTTGTAAAACCAAAAATTCCGGGATGACAAGAAAGATTATAACCGAGACGACGTAAGCTATTTGTTGTTCATATGAATCGAGCTACTACATACATACTAAGTATATTACTGGGAGCAATTTTATTGTTACCGCAAGTAGCGCATGCTATCACCGTTTCCCCCGTGCGCACCGAGCTTTCCGCCGATCCCGGACAAACCATTGCAGGGAAATTTTTAGTAATTAACGACGACCGTGATACAAAACTTCTCTACTTAATAGTCCAAAACTTTACCGCAAAAGACGAAAGCGGCTTGCCAGCGTTGAGTCCAAAAAAAGAAGGTTTTGCCACTTGGATAGATTTACCAAAAACTATTACCCTTGGGCCTAGAGAACAAAAAACCATCAACTACACCGTTAGCGTACCAAGCGGGACCGAACCCGGCGGTTACTTTGCCAGCATTCTAACTTCTAACCTCCCCCCGAAAGAGGAAGCGGATGGAAGCATTGCTCTTGGTAGTGAAGTTGGGACATTGGCCTTACTACGAGTCAATGGTCCAGTCTTTGAAGGGGTAAATATTTTAGAATTTAAAACAAAAAACGGATCTTGGTTTTCCAGCCTACCCGTTGACCTATATTTTCGTTTTCAAAACAGCGGACAAACATGGGTAAAACCAGTTGGCGACGTAATAATTAAAAACACATTTGGCGCAACATCTAAGATTATTCCTGCTAACCCAGACGGTAGCAATGTTTTGCCAAAAAGCATCCGCAGGTTTGATGTGTCGTGGATGCAAAGTGGCGGAAAAGAAATACAGGATAAAGACACTAAGCGTCCAGAAAACAGCCCCAAGGGCTTTTGGAACAAAGTAAAACACGAGTGGCGCTATTTTGGACTTGGCCGATATACCGTAAATCTCACCCTTACATACAACAACGATACTTCCACCACCCAAAAAGCATCTACTGCTTTTTGGATAATCCCTTGGCATTTGTTGCTTGTTGCCATACCAAGTATTTTCATAATTTTAATTATTCTCTACTTCTTCCTCAAACACTACAACCGCTACATTATCCGCAAAGCCCAAAAACGAAAATAACATCGCTTAGACAAATCACCGTCCGAACTGACGGTGATTTGTTTTTATCCACAAATATTATTTGACACATAGGTGGACGGGCGTATACTTAATACAGATACTTAACCTTACATTTATGGAAACAAACACCATAGCCCTGTTTAGGGGCAAAGAAATTAGAAAAACCATCCATAACAAGGAATGGTGGTTTGTGGTTGAAGATGTAGTATCCGCAATAATAGATACTCCAAATCCTAAAGACTATATTAACAAAATGCGTCTTAGAGATGAGGAATTATCTAAAGGGTATGGACAAATTGTCCATACCCTTGCAGTGGATACAGCCGGAGGTAAACAACAAATGAACTGTGCTAACACCGAAGGTCTTTTCCGTATTATCCAATCTGTAACTTCTCCTAAAGCCGAGCCATTTAAGCGTTGGTTAGCTAAGGTTGGCTACGAACGAATCCAAGAAATAGCAGACCCGGAACTGGCAACCAAGCGCACACGCATACTATATAAGCTTAAAGGATACCCGGATTCTTGGATAGAAAAGCGCATGCGCGGGATTGCTATTCGCGAAGAACTCACGGATGAATGGAAAAACAGAGGCGCACGAGAACAAAAAGACTATGAAATTCTAACAGCGGAAATAGCTAAAGCCACATTTAACGTTACCCCAAGCGAGCACAAAAAACTCAAAGGTCTTAAACACGAAAACCTACGCGACCACATGAACGACCTTGAACTTATTTTTGGTATGCTTGGCGAAGCCGCTACCACAGAAATCCACCGAAACGAAGATTCTCAAGGCCTACCTAAGCTAAAAAACGACGCAAAAGCTGGCGGCAACATTGCCGGCGGTGCCCGTAAAAAACTAGAACACCGCCTTGGCCGCCCTGTAGTGACTAAAAGTAATTATCTACCAAAATCAAAACAAAGTAAGTTACAGGGTAAATAAAAAGACAATCGTATCAACATGATACAATAAAACAAGTAAAATAATACCAAAGCGAACAAAGATTTGATGTCTGTCAATAGCATCCAGCTAAACTCTGCGAAAGCGGAGTTTTTTGTTATAATGGTGGTAGATGAAAAAATTGGTTATCATTTTCATAATACTATTACTGACGCAGGCGCACTTGGCAATTGCAGAAACTCTTAGGAGTACGAATTACCAAATAGAAAACCCGAGCATAGACATTGGTGGGGAGTCTAGTAGTTCAACCAATTATACCTCGCGCGAATCTATTGGCGACCAGAATGATTCAAGCGCAGAGTCTACAAACTACAAAATTTTCCCGGGGTTCATTCAACACGCCTACCCGGGTGTGCCCGCTACTCCAACTTTTACCAATACTGGAGGCACGCTATATAACGCGCTAGACTTTGTAGTAAATACAGGCGACGGTCAGCAGAGCGATACAACTTACGCCATTGCCGTCTCTACCGATGACTTTGCTACCGTTAACTACATTCAAACCGACGACACTATTGGTTCAAGCCCGGCTTGGCAAACTTATACTAATTGGGGTGGGGCCAGTGGCGAACGACTAACCGGATTACTTTTAAGCACTACCTACAAAATAAAGGTAAAGGCTCGCTATGCTGCCGATACAGAAACCGCATATTCCGCTACGGCTACGGCCGCTACCACCGCTCCTTCGTTGGCTATTGTCTTTGCCGGAGTCAATTCCGGAACAACCTTTGACGGTGAAACCACCACTGTTACCACCACAAGCACAGCTATTTCTTACGGCGCACTCACTACCAGCGTACCAGCCATAGCCGCCCATCAAGTCACAGTAACCACAAATGCAAGTGGTGGCTATGTTACCACGGCCAGACAAGACGGCAATTTACGTACAGGTAGCGATTCCATTGGTGGGGTCAGCGGGACCAACGCCGCGCCCAGCACTTGGCCTGGCGGAATTACAACGGGAAAATTTGGCTACCATACATCGGATGAAGCCCTTTGCACCGGTACCACCACTCGCTTCTCCACTAACGACACTTGGGCGGCTCTAGACACTTCACCATATGAAGTAGGTTGCAATACTAGCCCAGTAACCGGTGGAGAAACTACAACCATTACTTATAAACTGGAAGTTGGAAACTTACAAGATGCAGGCCAGTACGCCAATACCATTACGTATATAACCAGCGCGCAATTCTAACAAATCCAAATGTCAAATTGCAAATGTCAAACAGAATACCCAATCCTGTAAAAAATCCTAAATACGATTTACAAGAGCGCACCGCTTTATTTGGAGAAAGTGCAATAAAGTTTGCATTATCGCTCCCAGAAACCGCAGTGAACCGTCCACTAATTAACCAATTTGTTCGTTCAAGTACAAGTATCGGAGCAAACTATATGGAAGCAGATGGAGCTGAATCAAAGAAAGATTTCGAACACAAGATGGGTATTACCAAAAAAGAGGCAAAAGAAACAACACATTGGTTGCGAATGATTGCCAAAGCCAATCCTAATCGAAAACAAGAATGCCGAATGTTGTGGAAAGAAGCTCACGAACTAGTGCTAATCTTTTCCAAAATAATTATAAACTCAAAGAAAAAGGAGTAATTTTGCCAATTATTGTATCTGCTTTGAAATTTGATATTTGAAATTTGGATTTATATGCACACCTTTAAGCTTACAGTACTATCAATATTCGTCCTACTAACAACCAGCGCCATACCAACCGCTGCGGCAGAATACGGTGTGCTATCGGAAGGCAGTCTTGCCATTTCGCCTTTTTTAATTGATGCAACAATAAAACCCGGAGAGAGCCAAGTTCAAAGTATAACGGTTTCAAATATTACAAACGTTTCATTGCCAATTACCCTAAGCATTAACGATTTTGTACCTAGTGGCGAACATGGTAGCGTGCGATTCTTGGAAAACAATGAGCAATCCAATTCGTCTTTTTCGCTAGCTTCTTGGATCACCATTACCAACCAACCAGAGTTTATAGTTCCCCCAAAAAGCGAAACAAAAGTAGAATTTACTATTACAGTACCGGTGAATGCGGAGCCGGGGACACATTACGGTGGCCTACTCTTTTCGGCCAGAAACAAAGAGGCGCCAACCAACGGAACAACAATTATCCGAAAAATTGGCGCACTAATATTAGTTTCAACTGGCAAAACCAATAGTTCTGGGAAGATTGAGCAGTTCAAATCCGATAAACCTATATATACAAAACCCGAAATATATTTCACAAGTATTTTTGCCAACAACGGAAATAACCACCTTTCCCCAAAAGGACAGATTGCAATAAAGAACATTTTTGGTAAAACTGTTGGCGAAAGTTATTTAAATGAAAACGCACAATTTGTTTTACCACATACTTCCCGCTTATTTGAAGGTGAATTTAAAAAGAATTGGCTTTTCGGCAGATACAAAGCCGAGTTAACCTACTATTTTGGTAATCCAAAACTGGAAATTAGATCAAGCTTCAGTTTTTGGGTGTTCCCAATCAAGAAGCTTGGCTTATTTATAGGGATTATTAGTATTCTGGGCATTTTGCTGAGATTATATAATTACTGGGTGGTTCGGCACTACAAAAATAAATAACCCTTATAAACATAAGCATTATAAGGCTATTAGGACACGTAATTTCTATATTGAATCTTGCCAAAAGACTGCTCAAATAAGGGCAGTTTTGGCTGTTGACAGGTATTGTACACTATGCTATAATAAGGTTAAGATTTGTTAAGTTAAGGTAACAAAATAACTTACCATAAATTAACAAATAGTTTCCTAGTCCGAAACAAAAAGCAAAAATACAATTTAATTATCCACGTATTCACAGATAACACGGATTACACAGGTTTTATTCCAAAACTTCAAAGTTTTAATGGAATAATCTGTTCTATTCGTGAAATCTGTGCATCCGTGAAAAAACAAAAATGCAAAATACAACCTTCCCCGAGTTGCTTACGCTAAAAGAAGCTTGTGAGCTACTCCGCGTGCACCCAAATACGCTTAGAAATTGGGAAAGAGACGGCAAACTCCAAGCCGTACGAATTGGTACGCGCCGCGACCGTCGGTTTACTAAACAGGCGTTAAGCACTATTTACACCACCCTAACTGAGCCAATTATGGCCTAAAGTTAATTTGGGTGTTTTTTCGTGCCCGAGATAAACACTATCACCATAAACCAATCAGACTTATGTGTCCTATATAACTTATAGGAAAAACCAAAATAAACATGCAAAAAGATTTTGACCAATGGAATAAGAAGAAACAAGAAATCCACGAGCAACCAGGGGCTGCTTTTTATCATGAACGTGAAGTTTGGTGGTGTGCTTTGGGTGTTAATGTTGGCGATGAGCAGGACGGCACAGGAAAAAACTTTGACCGCCCAGTTGTCGTTATCAAGGGGTTCAATCGTAGCATCTTCTTAGGCGTTGCCCTGACAGGGAAAAAAAGAGAAGGCAAATACTACTTTTATTTAGGAAAGTTCGCAGACCGTGATTCAAGCGCAGTATTATCCCAAATTAGACTAATTGATAGCAAAAGACTTATTCGCAAGATGACAATTCTAGATGAAAGACAATTTAAGGCATTAAAAAATGCCTTACAACAGGCAATATTTGAGTAGAAATTATTTGCCCCCGCATTGCTGCGAGGGCGAGGCCGAAGCCATTTGTAAACACAGTATACCACCTAAATAAAGATTCTGTCAAACACTAACACCAAAAACAAAAAATCGTGAAATTCTTAAAACCACAATTTAAACTCTCTAAGTTCACCAAGGCAAAACCTTGGCTTGTGGCGTTGGTAATGTTCACGATAAAGAAACTCTTAATAAACCAAAAAGCCGCCCAATTACAAGCGACTTTTGGAGCTTCTCACTCAAGGAGTGATAGTGCGTTCTTGACAGACACTAATATAATAGCAAAACATATACCCAAAAACAAAACCGCCCCTTACGAAGCGGTATTGTCAGACTCTAATCAAATACAGAAGTCGGACTTATCATCTGCAAGTATATTAGCAACAAATAAAAACGATGTCAATAGTATCCAAGGTGGTGGACCGGAGGGGATTTGCACCCCCAGAGTCTGGAATGATAAGTCCGACTCTGCACTCGACCCGGCCCACCTAACACCAGTATATCATACGAACTTCATAAAACGCTTAGCAATAAGCTTAATAATGCTTGTAACAATAGTAAGCCAGTTCCCATTTCAAGCCTCTACAGCTCAGGCCACTATCCCCAAATACATTAACTTCCAAGGCAAGCTAACTAAAGTCAGCGACGGCACCAACATGACCAATGGCACTTATGCCTTTGAATTTAAAATTTATGACGCCCTAAGTGCAGGTAGCCTGCTTTGGACAGAAACCTTCGATCAAGCCAGTGGTGCTTGTGGCAAGCTTACCGTTACTAATGGTGTATTTAACGCAAAACTTGGGTCATGTAATGCACTTACCATAGACATGACTGGCGGCTCGCTCTTTATTTCTGTAAACTTTGCGCCTACTGGCACCAGTTACGACGGTGAAATGTCGCCGCGCAAACAACTGGTCGCTGCCCCCTTTGCTTTTGTAGCCAATAGCGTATCTGGTGATGGCGTAATTAACACAGTAGTTTCTTCTGCTACCGCTCTCACCGTTGCCAAGGCAGGTAGTAACTACGGCTTGCAAGTAGACACTAGTGCTGGCTCTGCCGCTACTGGACTAAAAATCACTTCTGCTGCAGCTGCGGGTGGTATTGCTCTAGCCGCTATTTCTTCCGGCACCAACGAAAACCTAACCTTAGACGCCAAAGGTAGTGGCACAGTAAGCCTTGGTGCTAGTTCTACAGGGAGCATCTTGTTTGCTGGCGGCTCAGGTTCATCTGGTGTAACTATTACTGCAGCTGGAGCTTTAACTGCAGACGCACTCATTACCGGCTCTCTTGGTCTCACCATTACCGGTGCTGCGGTATCTCTTAACGCATCGTCTAACTTTGATGTGAACATTGCAACGGGTACCTCTACTGGAGACATTACTCTAGGCGGAGGCACAGCCGGCCAACTCATCTCCATTAATTCCGATGACTGGGACATAAGTACTGCGGGAGCAATTACTGGAGTATCTATTGATGCCAATGGTAGTGGTAACTCCATTACTAACATTGATGGTGCCGACTTAACCGCCGACACTCTAGACTTCACCGAGTTCCAAGACACCCTAGACCTAGATGCAGCACTCGTCCTCAACCAAGGCACAAACACCTGGACTCAAAACTTTACCGGAGATACTACTACCGGACTGTCTTATGTTGCAAACTCCCTCACTACCGGTAAAGGTATTAGCATTGCATCTTCATCTTTGACCACAGGTAAAGGATTGGACATTCAAATATCCGGTACTGCTGCCGATGCAAGCCAAACAGCTTTAAATATTTTGACTGCAGGCGCAACTGCTACTAACGGCATTACCACCTATGGCGCGCAAATTTCCAATACTCACACTAACGCCACCGGTGGCACGAACATTGCCTTGTACCTAAATGCCAGTGGTGCCACTACTGCCAATTACGGACTTATTGTAAATGCAGGCAACGTCGGCATCGGGACGACGGCGCCGGGGTTTAAATTGGATGTAGTGGGTGCAACTACTGGCCAAGCACGGTTTCAGAGTACGGGCTCTAATCGAGCCGGAATTTATATTGATAACGCGACAACAGGGCAGCAGGCAGTAGTTGATTTTTTGGACGCAGGTTCAGAAAAATGGTTGCTAGGCAAACAAACCGACAATTCTTTCTTACTCTACGATGTAGCTAACTCCAAGACCCAAGTAGGTATCAGTACCGCTGGACTGCTCCAACTTGGTGGCGCACAACAATTAAGTCTCCCAGCGGCAGGCAACGTCGGCATCGGCACCACATCCCCTGGAACCAAACTCACCGTTAGCGCCAATACAGCCGCTCTGCCAGCTCCCACCCTAACATCGTTACTGCATCTTGGTAATTCAGACACTACTAGAACCTCTATATCATTAGATAGTTTTGCGAGTGATAATGCTCTGGCATTCCGTCGCTCGAACGGAACCACCGCCAGTCCTTCCGCCCTACTGTCCGATGAGACAATAGGCCAACTGGTTTGGTATGGCTATGGCGCAACTAGTTATAACGGGAGTTCTTCCGCTAAAATAGTGGGTTCCGCGGCAGAAAATTGGACAGATGCAACCATGGCCAGTTATCTCTCCTTTTACACCCGTCCGAGTGGTACCGCAGGCGCTTCCAGCGAACGTTTAAGAATAGACAAGAACGGCAATGTCGGCATCGGGACGACGAGTCCCGGGGCGATATTGGATGTAAAGACTGCAT
>CAZCTL010000032.1:0-11510 GCA_964501685.1 uncultured Candidatus Saccharibacteria bacterium | reverse complement strand
GAATTGCCAGTATTAATTTGCCCTGCTGGACACTGAGTAATGCCGTTAGGATCATTCGGTTCTAACTTTACAGTACCACTACAAATGTTACTTCCAAAACAGCTAGGAGGATTTGCACTCCAAACCTGTCTAACACTTTGTTTTATTGCTAGAGCACTAAACATCAGTACTGCCACTAAAATACCCAATCTACTCCAAAGTAATATTTTTTGTTTCATCATAAATGTAAAATTAGTAGCAGTCCTACCAACTGCGTATGCTCTTAATGATGTTTTCTATATCGGGATTTATCCCAACACTGCTAGCGTGCACCAACACATACCGGCGTCCGCCAAGCCTAACCGCATAGGCTGACCAGTCTTTTACAGTACTGGCAGGATCGGTATAAGTAACTTTAGCGTACACCATCTCTGTTTGCGTACGTCCCAAAACCGGCTGACTCACGTTCTTAAATTCTTTAGTATCTGCCAAAACTTGTGCCTGAATAGTATCTTCGCTAAGTGTTTTACTAATAAATACAACCAGAGCATCTCCTTTTTTTGTACCATCTGCGTTGCTCCTAGACCGTATGACCATGGGTTTATCTTTCGCCCCATCATCCAGCAACCATGTCTTTGGCATGGCAAAGTCCCAACGCTCATGCCCAATACCCACTACGGTTATCCAATCTTTGGGCACCGTCGCAGACGCTATCACTGTAGTCCGTTGGTTATTTGTTTGGTTCACAACAGGCGGAGAATTCTTTTTAGAACATCCCACCGCAAGCAACACAAGCGCAACCACAATTAAAATTTGTTTGTTTCTATTCATGACCATTTAGTTTTAAATTACTTATTTTTATTCTTAAAATTAAACTAACGCAACATTTTATTACAAAGGTCACCTTTGCGTGACTTACCTAATTGTGTACACTGGGAATTATTAGATACTTTGAAAATATTGTAAAAGGTAACTCACTTACGCAAGGGTGACCTTTGTAATGTGCAAACTATAATTATGATGACATATTTTTCCTAAACTTACAAACATAGCATTATGAAACGATAATCTAGCTTAAGGGGACTGTCACCGAATAAACAAATTTGTTATTGCGAGAAGATTTTGCGACGTAGCAATCCCTTAACTAAGCGATATTTAAATACATCGGAATCCCTCACAATAACAAGACCCGAGTTTAACAATATTCCCTTAAGTATGGGTTTGCTTCCGATGCACTCGCAATAACCATGCATGGTCACTTTAGTTATCCACTGCATACAGCTTACTAGTACCCAGAGAAAAAATTAGATTAGCAATGCCAGCAAATTTCCGTTCGTCTAACGCTGGATAAGTCGTACGTTCTAAACCTCCTACATATATATACTGTATACCATACCGAGCGATTATGGCTTTAGCTTCTTCTTTGCTCGCGGTTTCGTAAAGTATTTTCATGTCGCCGGCAACTTTGCTTACAGCGCTCCACCCCGTCTCGGTTTGTCCACTGCTAGGACTACTCGCACCTACCGGTTTAAACCGCCAAGTCCACTCATGCGTTTGCCATCCCATTGGGGTTATCTGCCCGCTAAAAGTGGTAATCCGGCTATAAGTAGAATAGCTATTGCCCACCGCCTCAGCAATGACTGAACGTTCTTTAATATATGCATTAATATAGTTTATAGTTGCCAAATCTTCTGGGCTACTCCTCTTCATCCAACTCGCTCCATTTAAAGTAGGTCTTGAGGCATTACTCAAATAAAATTGCCTTATGGCCACCGCTGGATAGGCTATACCTCCAAGCAACGCCATACCGGTAAATCCTATCATCGCCAGTTTGATTCTTTTTCTAGATATGCCGAACAATAAACCCAGACCCGCAAAAAAGACTACAGATAACATGCTCCAAACATGATAACCAAACTTAAAAGTGGTATTGGCCCGGAAGTAGCTGGGATTGGCCACACTATATATATCCATTACAAAGAATAGCTCCACACCCCCAATTATACCCAGAGACAGTAGGCTTAGACAAAATAAATATATACTTTCTGTATGTGGTAAACTAGAACGTTTTATCCATAAATAAGCACAAAGCAAAATAAACACGCCCCACATACCTACTTCAGCAGTTAATGGAGTAGGCCACTGCACATTAACCAGTTTATTTACTTTTACAAAACTTGGCGCAAAGCCTAAGCCCAAAACTGGATTGTGGAAACTCCGGGTACCCGGCCACATGAGCGCGAAAGTAAAAAACATAGTTACGCCCAAAAAAAGTAGCCAGTCCTTAACTAATAACCAATCTTTGGCGCGCACGAGTGGTAACACTTTAAAAAATACAACCAGCACAAATAAGCAAGAAAGCGTAATTAGGTCCCAAGGATTTATAAGCCCTAGGCTTGCAAGCAAAACAACCAAAATAAGCAATAAACCAAAACTGGGCTTCTTAGTTATCCACAAAGCATATAGAAGCGATAAACCCAGCAAAAATACCGGCAGTGCCAGCAAATGCGCATGCAAATCGCCTACCGTAAAACTGTAAGACGGGATTTCATTAATAATGTAAGAAGGACTAAATAATCTGGTGGAAGAAGCATAACTACAAGTCTGCACACCCTTCAACCAATTCTGCAAGACGCAATTAGCAAAAAATAAAGTACCAGCAGAAGTTAAAACCAACGCCCCCAGACCTGCGAATACTTTAGACTTACCAATAGCATAAATAAGCCCACCAGCCAGCAAAAAAGCCTGGGTATAAATAAATCCAAGAGCGAAGTTATAAGTTAGCGCATATGGCAAATGAGCCAGATTGCTAAGTAGGCTCATTAAATACGCTCCATAATAGTAATAATTCACTGTCTTGCCCGCGTACCAAGGGTCTATAAACGGAAAATAATGAGCGTTGCCGGAAGCAGACAGCAAAGCCATATCCATAAACCGCTCCGTACCATTTATCTCCGCGTTGTGCGCACGCAAAAATAAATACCCTAAATATACTGCCAAGCCTACCACTTCCAATTTTAGAATTTGCATAACATCCTCATAAACTTGAGGATGTGAGGATGTTGATTGTACCCGATATCGCTTTATGCCTAACAAACTTGCCAATACAGCCAGTAACAGCAATATAGATATTACCCAGACATTTTGATAGTTTAAGATGCGCAAAGAAGCCAATAGCCAAACCACATAACCAAACAAAAGTAATCCTACAAACTTTGCTGAAACATAGACTAACACTTTATTCTGAAAAATCTGCCTAGCAAAAAAAAGTCCAACAAGACTAAATAGACAAGTAATTAGATAAAAAACTATCGCTAAAAAAACTTCCATACCAATTTACAAGAAAAATTTTACATTTAGAACTTACGCAACAGCCCATTTTACGGTTACCCTTGCACAAGTAAGTTGTTTTGTTACAGTTATACCCAAAAAAATCAATAGCTGTTCCATTTTGATGGTAGGTTTGCGCAAAGGTGACCCTTGAAATGCGTAAGTCCTAACACTAAAAGTATATCACGCCATCCGTAACGCATTTATGACGGCCGTCACAATTGTGTTACTATTTGTACTGTTTTACTAAGTAAGGTTCAACGTAAGGTTTAACCACACAAGTTAACAAAATAAACTGCTCTAAAGATAACTGCTGCGGTCGCACCTCCGGTACCAACTTAGCCTCCATTAAAATACGGCGAATTAGTTCCGCAGATAAACCAAGTCCGGCCTGTAAGCTATTGTGAATTTGCTTACGTTTGCCCGAAAAGCAAGCCCGTGCCACCTTAAAAAACAAAACTTCATCTACATTTAAATATACAGGCGTGGCTGGTACATCTATGTGCACCACGCAACTGTCTACCTTGGGTGCTGGAAAAAAACTTCGTGCCGGCACCACCTGCACTATCCTCGGCACACCTAACAACTGTACAGATAAACTGAGTAAATTAGTCTTCCCGGGTTTAGCCACCACATTCTCAGCCACTTCTTTTTGAATTAGTACAGTGATACTACTAGGTTTAACTGGAACTGACCGTAAAAATAATTGGAAAGCCGCCCCTGTTAGGTAATAAGGTAGATTCGCTACTACTTTGTAAGATATTTGATTATTACTCTTCGATACACCTCTTAATATGTCTGTGTCATCCCGACCAAAGTTTTTGCGAAGTGTATGGATCCCTCCGACTTCGCTAAAGCTTCGACGGACAGATCCGCTCGAAGACTTGGTCGGGATGACATCATAAGAACTGCGACAGGTCTTTAGTGCGGACACAAAGTCAAAATCTAAAATGTCAGCATAGACCACTTGCACATTCTTATATTTTTTACATAGTGCGTTTAACAACGGCTTAAAGCTAAGATCTTTTTCCACACAAAGCACTTGACCGGCTTTTTCTGCCAACAAAGCAGTTAAATTCCCAATCCCAGGCCCCACCTCTAATACAGTATCTGTTTTGCTTAGGTCTGCAGAGCTTACGATATTTTCCAACACTGTTTCGTCCAACAAAAAATTCTGCCCAAAAGTCTTGTTAGGCTCTAATCCGTACCGTTTTAGTAATTTTGTTAGTTCCTCTTGGGTCATAGGAAACATAGACAACTTAACATACTAACAACTAAACAATTTAACATGCACACAGTATAACTAAAATTACCAAATCTCCCATTGTTAAATTGTTACCTTGTTTAATTGTTAAATTGATTTCTACTCTTCAAACGGTTCATACTCCACCCCACCATCACTCAGCTCATGTTTGGGTAAAAAATGTGCGCGCAAGCCACTGGTACTTACTGCCTGACTCGGCAATGTTTTTAGCAATCTAGAAGGCACCGAAGCCCTAGATTCCCCAAAAATCCCCCGCTCTCGCACATAAGTCATATACAACTCGTGTCTAGCTCTGGTTATGCCCACATAAGCTAGTCTAACTTCCTCGGCCAATGCCGACTCCTCCATCATACTCCTACTATGTGGTAAAATACCTTCCTCCAAACCTACAAAAAATACCACATCAAACTCCAAACCTTTAGCAGAATGAAGTGTAAGTAGTGTAACAACTTCTGCTTCATCGCTACTGGCGTCCAACTCACTTACCAGTGCTACACTTTCTAAAAACGTGGGTAAACTCTCTTGCCAACCTATTTCGTCATATTGTCGCGACACTGAAACCAACTCCAATAAATTTTCTACTCTCGCGTCTCCCGCTTCTGTACCATCGGAATAAAGTTTAATAAATCCCAATTCGTTAATTATACGAAGAAGTAGCTCAGATAGCAAAGTAGTTACGGGAGCCTCTAACCAACTTTCCAGCTGTTTTAAGAAATTTATTACTGCCGTCCTGCTCTTTGTTTGTGGTAGTGTTTCGAATTCTTGCCTAACCAATCCCACCAACTCCAAATTCTCCTGTATGTAATTCTTACCTTGCCTCGCCATAGTCCGGCTAAGTGGGACGACGACGGGTACTTCCTGACTCATAACTCGTGACTCATAACTCACCGCTACAATCTCCTTCAACCCCGCAATTGTCTTCTCCCCAATCCCATTATTGGGTTTGGACAAGACTCGCCCCAAAGCCAAATCATTTCGTATACTTAGTAAGATTTTAAGCGCACTAAGTGCATCTTTAACTTCTGCTCTATCATAAAACTTTAGTCCTCCAAATATTCTGTAGGGTATTTCTGCCTTTAGCAATGCCTCTTCTAAAGCTCTAGACTGTGCGTGCGTACGATAAAGCACTGCAAACTTGGACAGTGGCCCATGTTTCTCCGGCAATCTTATTCTTGACGTTTGACCTTGGACGTTTGACCTTGGACCATTCCTTTGCCCAAGCATATACTCCAAAACCGAAAACGGCCTCTCCTGTGTATTGTCATTGCGAGGAGTCTGCGACGCCTGCCCGTCAGTACCAAGCGATGGCAGGCGGGTGGCCATCTCGTCTTTTTGCTTAATTGTTATATTGTTTAGTTGTTTAGTTGAAACCAGATTACCATGCTCCGACCAAAGTTCCGAAGCTCGCAATGGCAGAGAAGAAGTAGCCATCTCCACAATCCGCCCCGCCACAAACTCCGCCTCTGCATACTCATTGGCCAGCTCTTTTACTACCACCTTTTGTCCCACATGGTTTTCCGTCCACATGGTCTTAGGTTTTTGCTCGGCGCTATGTTTAAGTACGGTATCTGCTACCGCTAGAATATTTTGGGTGGAACGATAATTTTGATCCAAAACAATTACTTTTGCGTCTTTAAAATCTCGCTCAAAATTAAGAATATTGGTTATGTCGCTACCTCTAAAACCATAAATACTTTGAGCATCATCACCCACAACAAAAATCCCAGAAGGTGGACAAAGTAACCTAATAAATTGATATTGGACTGGATTTGTATCTTGATATTCATCTACCAAAATATACTTGAACTTATTCTGATAATAACTTCTTACTTCCGGAAAGGAGCGAAAGAGTTGAACAGGTAAAAGTATAAGATCATCCAAATCCACCACTCCTTGCTTTTGTAAGGCCCTTTGATATTGTTCATATCCATCTAAATATATTCGCTTCAGGTAACCTCTATACTCCTCAGCTAGTTTTTCTGCAGAAAATCCGCTATTTTTAACTTTGTGGATAAAATGCAAAACAGCTTGTGGCTTTATTGCTTCACCTACACCCCGCTCTGCTAAACCAGTTTTAATTATCTTTAGCGCATCTTCGGAATCTATTATGGTAAATACTTTTGGTAAAGCAAGTAAATGACCAAATTGGTGTAGAATCTTTACCCCTAAACCATGAAAAGTGCCCATAGTAGGCATAGCCGACGAGTTTAAAGTAGAAAGATTTTGGTCTTGATTCGTTATTCTCTCGCCCACCATTGCCCTCGCCTTGCCGAAGCCGTCGGCGTAGCGCAGGTTGGCGACGGTGGATGATTCTTGATTCTGCAACAACGTGTTTACCCGTTGTTGCATTTCCTTAGCCGCTTTATTCGTAAAAGTTAATGCTAAAATCTCATACGATTTATAATCACCACGTTCAAGTAGATAAGCAATCCTATATGCTAGTACACGAGTCTTACCACTACCAGCACCAGCCAATACCAAGACAGGCACCAGTGGCGCAGTCACCCCAATTCTCTGTTGCGTATTTAATCTAGATAGATCAATGGACATATATATAAAAAAGCCAATAATTCCCCCCTTTTGCCCATACAGCTCATATATAAGAGGTAAAATACTTTTTTCTGCTTACGCTTGGCCACTATAAGCATAACACACCCAACTAGGCTTGCTTTGGAAACATAGTACTTCTACAATTACGAAGGTGACACATCTTAATGAAAATACTCATGTATTAGATTTACTTAAGCAAGTCATTTGTAGATACATCTAACTCTATTATTCTCTAGTCTGCAAATTAAAGCTTTAAGGTACACAGGTCTTGTTAATCCAGCTCCAGCCCACATAACAAGCCTGAAGAAACGGATCCATATTTTTCAACCTAAACCTTCCAAACCAAGAATACATATAGAACGACTACATTCCCCTACTAGTCGTACAAATATTCGCACCATAACTAGATTTGGAGCGTTCTTTTTGGCGGTTAAGAAGCTGTTATTGGAACTAACCACTCACTCAAACAACAGCTTGTTATCTTATCCAGCCACTCAATTGGCACGACTACCGTGGCAGAAATTGGCGTTTAAATTTACTGATGAAACAGTTTTAGCCGGCCTCACTCTTGCACTTATAATTGCAAATCTTTCACTCACCCCCCATAACGACCACAGCCTTTTTGCTAAGGGGTTAGCCAACCACGCAAATAGAAACATTGCTCTGCATACAAAGCTTTGGCAGAGTCCCACCACTCCTTCAAACCCAAGTCTCATTTCGGCAGCCCAAGCAGGCGAACAACAAACCGTGACAGCAGTCACTCAAGTTGCCGGCATGCAAGAACAGATTAATTCCATAACTTCAATAGATGAAAATGGTTTATCGGCTGCCATTCCAGACAGTATTAAACCCCTCCTAAACAGCCAAATTCGTATTCATGAAACCACTGCCGGGGACACCCTAAGTTCCATTGCCGATACTTATAATATTGATATCAACACTATTAAATGGTCCAATGGCTTAACCAGCAATACTATTAAGCCTGGGTGGTTTCTTGCTATTCCCTCTGTTAAAGGTGTATTAGTGCAAGCCGATAACGATACTACTATTGTGGGTATATCAAGAAAGTTCAAATGTTCTGTAGATAGTATTATTTCTTACAATGGCCTAGATGGAGCAGACAGCGTGGAGCCGGGACAATATATCATATGTCCGGGCGGAAGCATAGCTGAAACTCCAAAAACAACTCCAAAAACTAACCCGAATAGAAATATAGGTGTCAATTACGCATCTATTCCCGACCTCCCAGGCACAGTAAATTCTTTTGTTAAAGGCAACTGCACTTGGTATGTTGCTAAAAAGATAAAAATTACTTTTCACGGCAATGCCAAAGATTGGTTAAAAAACGCAATCTCTGCAGGCTATAGCACAGGCCAAGTCCCAGCTACAGGCAGTGCGGTGGTTACTTCCCTTAAAGGCAAATATGGCCATGTAGCTTACGTAGAATCTGTAAATTCAGACAATACTATTACCATCTCTGAAATGAACTACGAAGGCTTGGGTATAAGAAGTACTCGGACTATTCCCGCCAACGAAGTGGTTGGATATATATATCCAAAATAATAACGGAGTCAAAAGTAAAACGCCCTAGTCTCATTCTTTATCTGTTAGAACCTAGGGCGTCTTTTATTGTAAATGTTTTCTAAAGTAGTTATAACGCTTAGAATTCTTACGCTTTAGACTATAGATTAGGCTTCTATTTCACCACAACTCCATCTGAACTATTCCCAAGCTCTGAGGAGTTCAATTGGGGAACGGATTTATTTACAACTTCATTCGTGCTACTATCTACGCCACTAAACTGGAGATTTTTGACCAAGGTTACAGGTAATCCAACATTTGCCAGCGCAGGATTAACCTTAACTATAAACTCTAAACTCCGAGGTGGAGAAAAATCTCCAACATGAGCCTTCAGCGTATCTACACGCCAGGTCAATTTTCCACTTGAAGGATCATAATTCACCAATTTTGCTTCTTCAGCTCCTACAGTATTTATATCAAAACTACTGCCTCCACTCGCTATAAACATGGTCATGATACTACCGGTGATATCATTTGTCGTATTCTTAAGGCGGATAAAGACTTTATACCTAGTTACCTGACCAACCCGTGGAGGTTTTGCACCATCATAATAACTCACACTAGTTTCCATATTAAATTGAGTTGAAATTTTAACTTGGAGTTTATTGCCGGGTAAAAAGGCATCGTACTCATCCGATTTTATCTTTACATTGGTTACCACCAAAGGGTTAATAGATCTGTCTTGTACTGGTACATCACGAACTTTTACACTCATACTTAATTTCCCAGACTCATTTGGATTAAGTACTTCCAGTTCAGGTTTTGAAGCAGCGCTCCAAGTAATGGTATTGCCACTTATTGAAGCACCTTCGGCTTGGATAGAAGATAAATCCACAGTAGAAGAATCTACCGTCATAACTATACGGACACCACGTGCTTCCACTGTCGCATTATTTTTATATTCCAATTGGTATTGCACATTATCCCCGGGCTTAACAACAGAATTTTGGCCACTCTGTACGGTCTGTGATACTCCAAGCGGTATGTAGGCAATACTTGTTGTAAACTCTCCAGTACTTTGAGGATAATAAGCTCCGAGTGAATCTGGTACAAGTAGTCTAACTTGCCATGGTACGTTAGATCCTTGACTGGCGGACACATATGCACCATTCACTACTATCTCGCCCGAATTACCAGCTTCAAGTTTGCCAATATCCCAAGTATTGTTACCTTGAGTAGGCAGAGGAGTACTGTTGGCAAATTGGAACGAAACAGGCATATTTACTTCTACTCTCACTCGTTCAAAACTCTCCGAGCTGGCATTTGCATATCGAATAGTATAACTAACCACCTGACCGTTATTTGTAGTGTTTGGTCCGCTTAAATCTACGGTCATTCCTGCTGTTGTCAATGTAGTAAAAGCTTCTGCCCCAGTATCAAACTGAGCGGAAAGACCAGATAAAGCAAAACTAAACTTAGCTGTAAACTTTAAATTTTCACCCACTCCACCCAAAAACTTGAGTTTTATAAATATTGTCGTATTGGCCCCTGGCGCTAAGTCTGGAATGTTAAACAAACTACCAGATAAATTTTCGGCATTTGGGTTACTACTGGAAAACTGCACTCCATATGGGTACACCAACTCCAATTCTCCCTTAGTTATAGTCCTTCCATCACCATTAGAAACCACGGCTTTTACTATCCCTTCCGATCCGCTCGTTACTTTTTCTGGAATAACAATTTCTACAGTTACTTTTGGTTCTACTGCCTGTTTGGGTTTAGAAAATGCAAAATATGCCAAAACTCCCAAAATTAATAGCCCAAAAATAAGTAACAATATAAACCATTTGTTTTTTGCAAAAAAGCCTAACTCTGCTCCTCCAAGTTCAACTGCCACCCCATTTACCGGTAAAGAAGTTTCGGCTGGAGCTAGTTTAGTCCGCGTTGTACTGTCTAGCGACGAACTCTGCACTGGTTTTGTAGAAAAGTCTTCCATAATTAAATCAATTTAACAATTTAACATATAAACATTTAAACAAAAAGAAATAAACACGAGATTGCCACGTCGGGCGAGAACTTCCTCCTCGCAATGACGAATATGGTATCAGGCTTAGATTTATGTTTAAATGTTAATTTGCTTATATGCTTACTGATTAAGTATACCACTTACAAACTCCAGTGAGCGAATTTTCCTGTCTATGTGATACTCTAAAAAATTATGTAACCATAAAAATAGTTGCTTGTCTCTCTTCTGGTCTATGGGTAAGTACTTTCGGTCTTTAAGGCTTTTACCCTTTAAGCTCATATAACGCAAATAAAATTGAGCTTCTACTGGTTGGCTATCTAATTGCTCATTGGTGTTAAAAAAACCACCCCTGCTTACAGAAACATACATTGGTATATTATCTGAAACTGTATGCACAGTTATACCTAAAGCTTCCAAAACTTTAATTAATACCAAAGACAATAACTGTGACCAAGAATTTTGGTTGGGAATTTGCCGTAACTGCGCAAAATAGTCTTCAGCTACTACAAACAAAGTTTCATTTTTTTGCATATCCGGTACAGCACGTAGTACAACTTCCAAAAACCACTGGAGTAGCACACCCCGACTATCAACTATTTCCAAGCTAGACTCCACAGATCTCACGCCCGCTAGTCTATATAAACCATGTCCGTCTCTAGCAACCAGCCGTAATTCTGTAACCACCCCGCTGCTTAGGCCTGCCAAGAGCCTGCTAGTGATTTTTCTTCCACCAATCACCACGCCTCGTATTTTTCCCAATTCCCATGTAAACCAAGTTACTAAAACATCTGCTTCACCCAAGTCCTGTGTCTTTAGTACAAACCCCCGTACCCACTCATC
>CAZCTL010000031.1:0-12091 GCA_964501685.1 uncultured Candidatus Saccharibacteria bacterium | reverse complement strand
GCAACCTAGCAGAGGAAAAAACTAAGTTCCTGCACGACTTTGCCGTAGAAGTTATAACTACCGAAGTCCCCGACCTCCTCCCCCACCTAGAGCACCTCACCACCACGGTGGACATGAATACCAGGGTGCTGGATGTTATAAATTAAATAAGACACAACCAAATTTGCGGAGCAAACTTGTGTGTGCCTTATTCAGATGCAGAGAGAAAACTTAAGGTCTAAAAGCGGACAATGGATAAGTAGCGTAGGTATGGATGCCATCCTTTTCGGGCACCATAATTGCTGCTACTATTTTTATGTGGCTAGGTTTGAAATTGGAACGAATTAGCCTCAGACCCTTTTCAAGCTCCGATTTATGAAACTCAATTTCTTTACTTACGCTTGGAAACTGCTTTCCATATGCAGCACATACGTCACCATGTTGCACTATTGCTAAAATCGGTACGTGCTTTTGAACAAGCAATTGAATCCATTCCAAGCCTTCCTGTCGCACAGCATCACTGCCGTTATTGAAGATTCTAATGCCCCCAGGTGGCCTGAACTTAAAAACTTCGTGTGGTCTCACATTGAACTGGTCAAAGGCCCATTGTTTTGTTGGAGTCCCAAACCTCGGGTCTGGACAAAACATAAGCCCTAGTTTTGAGTGCTCGACCAGCACCCGACGATATAATCTGCGTGTTTCCCTTTTCACAATTATTCCTCCTAGAAATTCATATACTTCTACTACTGTATTGCATCGCATAACGCACAAATAAAGACAGTCCTTTGTTGCGCGCATTACGCAGTTTACTCCTATTTTGGTTATTTTTCAAGAGCCACTTTGTGCTAGAATATAGCTAGTTTGTTGCCGAGATGGGCATTATCATTTTCCAAATTCGAACCTAGTAATATCCCCCTAATTCAGACGGCCGTCTCAATTAGGGGTGTAAATACAATAATTATGAAAATCAACAAAATTGGACATAGTTGCTTAGTTATGGAGGTTGATGACGTAAAGATTCTGACCGACCCAGGAGACTACACCACAGCCCAAAACAATCTAGTCGGAGTACAGGCCGTACTCATTAGTCACAACCACGGAGACCATTTAAGCACAGATTCACTTAAAACGATTTTGTCGCAAAATCCAGAAGCCAGCGTGTACACAAATTCTAATGTAGGCGTAGATTTAGACAAAGCAAACATACCATACACCCTAGTGGGTCACGAGCAAGACTTTATGGTTGGTTCTGTATCTATCACTGCATTCGAACACGAACATAACACCATTTACCCTGGCGTACCAGTACCTATCAATACCAGCTATTTAATTGGTAACAAATTATTCTTTCCCGGCGATACTTGGGCCTTTCCAAATAGACCAATAGAGCTGCTAGCTCTACCCACTGGCGGTCCATGGAATAAAACTATGGAAAGCATAAGCTATGCAAAACGGTTGCAACCCAAAATGGTTTTTCCCATTCACGATTTTATGTTCAAAGACCCAGAAAATGCTAGCAACTGGCAAAAACGCATACTTACCGAAGCTGGAATAGAATTTATCTTTATTCCTGAAGGACAAACTCAAGAATTTTAACAGATATCATTTCAAAGGTCACCTTTGCTTGAGACTACCAGTAATATAGTGTGTCCATCGGGCTACTGATGTATATTTGTAAATAGATAAATGACTTGTGCAAGGGTGACCCTTGAAATGTACGTAAACCTTCTAGCCATAATAACTAAGCACAACAAGCATGAACCTAAAACCAGGACAAAAGGCGCCGGCTATAAGCTTGGCGGATCAATGTGGCAAAGTGCACCAGCTAAAGGACTACTTAGGGCAGTGGGTACTGGTGTACTTTTACCCAAAAGACGATACACCGGGTTGTACCAAGGAAGCTTGTGGCCTACGGGACAACTTTCCTAAGTTCAAAAAAAGTAACGCAGTTATTTTAGGCATAAGTGCAGACTCGCAAGCTAAGCACCAAAAGTTTGTAACTAAATACAAGCTACCCTTCACGCTACTTTCCGATGAATCCCACGAAGTGC
Organism: uncultured Candidatus Saccharibacteria bacterium; assembly: GCA_964501685.1. Lineage (GTDB taxonomy): Bacteria > Patescibacteriota > Doudnabacteria > UBA920 > UBA920 > JAEUSE01. Next base: position 10,061 of record CAZCTL010000031.1, on the reverse strand, counting down.
TAGAGAAATATGGTGTGTGGGCTGAGAAAAAATTCTTAGGCAAAAAGTACATGGGCATTCTGCGCACCAGCTTCCTCATAGACCCAACCGGTAAAATTTCCAAGATTTATGAACGAGTTAAACCAGAGCTGCATGCAAGTGAGGTGCTGGAAGACTTATTAGTAATAAGTAAGGAGTAATTAGTAATAAGCAAAAACTAAGATGTTAAACGGCTACCAAGATTTACTAGTTTGGCAAAAGTCCATGTTATTGGTTAAACTAGTTTATAAGATTGGAGATACATTACCTAAACACGAACAGTTCATTCTTGTCTCTCAGATGCTCCGAGCAGCTATTTCTATCCCGTCTAATATTGCAGAAGAATGGTCAAGAAATAGACGTTTAGAGTTTATTAGATTCTTAGAGATTGCTTATGCATCCAGTTGTGAATTAGAAACTCAAATACTAATCTGCGAAGACCGCTATACCGATATTGATTATTCAGAAATGCATAGTCTAATTACCGAAATACAAAAAATGCTATCAAAGTTAATATATAATCAAAAATCCGCTTCTTGAACTATTGTTATTTCTTTCCTATTCTAATTACTTATTACTCCTTACTAATTACTTCCTATGATAAAACATCTAGACATAACAATTACCGGTAAAGTACAAGGCGTGGGCTTTAGGTACTCTGCCATAGACGAAGGCCTAGAGCTCGGGCTTACCGGTACAGTAAAGAATGTAGACAAAAACAAGATTCAAATAGAAGCCGAAGGCGAAGTAGAAAGCCTTAAGCTGTTCCTCAAGTGGTGCCACACAGGCCCCCAAGGTGCACGTATAGAAAAAGTAGACTACACCTCCACAGAAGAACTTAAAAACTTTGAAGGTTTTACTGCGGAGTTTGAGTAATCCTCCACTAATTCACAAATCACACTAATTTCACTAATCCTACTTTGTGCTATTCGTGAAATTAGTGTATTCGTGTACAAGTAATCATATATATCCACCTTCGCCAAGGCTACGGAGGATTATTGCTATTTATTGTCCCGGATTGACCGTGACCACTATTGGATAATAAATAAACTCCCGTGCCTTCGTCAGCGCATGGGAGTTTAAGTATTCCTGTTTTGTCTCATGAGAGATTGTTTTTATACCAACAAGGGTATGATGCCGGCCTACACGGCCGTAATGTCTCGCTCAATATTGAGACTACTACAGGGCTATAACCTGTTGTTGCATCTATTAATTGTTCCTTTCGTACTTTTACGATACCACCTGCTTGAGTGATTGGCTAGTGGCACAGCAGTGGATAACCCAACATTTACTCGTGGCCATGATAGAAAAAATAAAACCCTTCGTAGCTATGAGAAGATTTTAAATACTGATATATTTTCTCTTATATAAGGGACAATACATCTCTTGCGTAACTATATGATTTGGTCTTGTCATCCCGTGCTACGACACGGGATCCAGGATTTTAAGATGGATCCCGGATATTTTTACAAAGCCCAAAATTCCGGGATGACAAATCCTGGGTTATTCCAGAAACCTATTTATAGTGGTACTACACAGTACACAAATGTAGCCATAAAAAACTCCGCTGTCTTTCACAAATACGCATCTGGTACCCCAGCCTAAGTATTTGGGGAATATAGTATGGGTTTTACAATCCAGCCTGAACTTACATTTATCAGGCAATCATATTAGTAATCTCTTAGCCTATAAATTTCTGGATGCTCTTTAATCCGCTCAAGAGCCTTAGCTTCTATCTGCCGGATACGTTCACGAGTTACCCCAAACTCTTCGCCCACTTCTTCTAACGTGTGCGTAACCCCGTCTTCCAAGCCAAAGCGCATCTTTAATATTTTCTGTTCACGAGGTTCCAGGTCTCGCAAAATATTTTGCACATACTCTTTTAGGAGTTGCCGGCCTGCTGAGTCGTTGGGCTTCACTGTGTCTTCATCTACAATAAAATCGCCAAGCGTGGAATCATCGCTATCTTCATCACCCACACTGGCATCTATAGACACCGTTTCCTGTGAAATCTTTTTCAAGTGGTAAACTTTCTCTACCTCTATACCCATTTCTGCAGCTATCTCTTCTGGCAATGGTTCACGGCCAAGATCCTGCACCAACTGACGCTCTGCCTGGGCGTACTTATTCAAAGTCTCTACCATATGCACAGGGATACGAATAGTACGGGACTGGTCGGCTAACGCCCGAGTAATCGCCTGACGTATCCACCAGGTAGCATATGTAGAAAACTTGTAACCCTTGCGCCAATCAAATTTTTCTACCGCGCGGAAAAGCCCGAGGTTGCCTTCCTGGATTAAGTCTAAGAGCCCTAAGTTGCGTCCCATATACTTCTTGGCAATAGACACAACTAAGCGCAGGTTAGCCTCGGTTAAGCGCTTCCGAGCAGTTTCGTCTCCCTTAGTCACGCGCTTTGCTAAATCTATTTCCTCTTCACCATTTAAGAGTGGAACTTTTCCAATCTCCCGCAAGTACATTTGAATAGAGTCATCGTAAATATCACTCAGGTCAAAGGCCTCTGGCATTTCTTCTTTTTTCTTTTTACCATGACCTTTTTGTGGGACTGCCGTAGTCGCCTCTTCGGCTATTCTGCCCTGCTCCCACACACTAGCTACTTCTTGCTCTACTATTTCTATGCCACGTGTCTCCAGCACATTTAAAACTTGGTCTAGAGCCAGGAGGTCATTTTCAAACTCCGGCAAGGCATGTAAAATTTCCGCCTCAGTTACAAAACCACGCACTGCACCCTTGTTTAGGATATCGGCCAAGGCAACTTTAACCGAAGGAGATTCCTCCAAGTCAGTAAGAACCCCAGAGATAAGTGAAGCTTTTTTAGCCTTAGCTAGCTTCTTTACGGATTTGGATTTTTTTACGGACTTAAATCGCACATGCTTCTTAACCCGAGCCTTGGGCTTTGTAGCTTTTTTCTTAGCCAGCTTCTTTTTTACTTTCTTCTTCAAAACCTTTTTTGGCATATCAAAAAAATATTAATAGATGATTATTTATAGAAGGCCCCATTATATATGATTGGGCTCCGTCATTCTGAATCCGAAGCTTGGTGAGGATGAAGAATCTCTCATGCATAAAAACCAGATCCCTCGTCTCGGACTCCTCCCTCCGTCGTTAAAACTTTGGCGGACAGGCAGGATGACGATACGTAATTGATAAATCACTATAACAACACACCACGCAACTCAATGCATGGCATTGTGTTATTAGAGAAACTTACGTCACATAGATTGTATTTTTCTTTCTAAATTTAGTCTCTCACTACTTAGTTTTGCAAATTCACGCTGTAAATCACTCAATAGATTGGCATTTTTATTAGCCTCGGCAGTTCTTATGTCTGCCGTCACTTGCATGAGCTGACTTTTTAGCGCACCAAGACGGAATATATATATACTATTTTGCAGGCCATGTAGGCTATCTGCAGTATCTCCATCTTGGTTATCTTGTAGAGATTCTAACATAAAACTTACCTCACTGACAAGAGGACTGGCATCTAATATCTCCTGCATCCCTTCCTGCTTAGCCTCCACCAACTTAGCTACTTCCACACTACTAAAGTCCTCAAGCGACCCGCCTAGCTGTTCCCACTCCCGCATTAATGCTTCGTTAGATAATAATATGCCCAATATTCTTTTTTCTTGAGCAGAAATAGTTTTATGATCTACTCTAATTTCTTGACTCAATACTTCAATAGCTTTTGAGGTAGAATTTGGAATACTTTTTGTAATTGCCGAAGTTACCACAGCCTTGCTAAAACCAAATCTCTCCACCACCATTTGCACATACCTATCTTGCTCTAGCGGGTCTGTAAGCAAACCAATAAGTGGGAGCACCTCAGCTGTTACGTACTTTTGTTGCTCTATGCTTCTGGATGGGTACTTTTGTTCTGCCTCGTATATGTAGTGCTCTATAAACCAGACAGAGCTTTTTAAAGTTTCTCTCCACAAGTCCGGACTCTGACTAATTAGTTCGTCTGGGTCTTTTCCACCATTAATCTTCAAATACTTCACCGCAAAACCTTGAGCCAGCGCCAGCATACCGGCCTTTTTAGCTGCTCGTTGCCCTGCGTCGTCCGCATCAAAACATAAAGTTATGTTCTTGGTCAGTCTGGAAATAAGCTTTAGTTGTTCCACTGTTACTGCTGTACCACTGGTAGCCACGGTATTCAAGAAACCTGCCTGATGAGCCTTTATGCAGTCCATTTGCCCTTCTACCACCACCACGTAGTCCTGTGTACGAATAGCTGTCCGAGCTTGAAAGAGGCCAAACAAGACTCGACTTTTACTATAAACCGGACTCTCTGGACTATTTATGTACTTAGCCACATCTAAGTCTTCTAAAATACGTGCCGAGAAGCCCACCACCTGACCAGCAAAGTCTATAATTGGAAAAGTAATGCGCCCCCTAAACCTATCATAAGTGCCCCTGTCAGACTGTCCGGAAACCCCAGCCAAAACTAAATCTTGCGTATGTGCCCCTTTCCGAATAAGCGATTTTTCCAGTAGCTTATAATCATCTGGGGCATAACCTATTTGCCATGCTTCTATGGTAGCTCTTGTAAGTCCGCGATGCTCTAGATACTCTAGCGCCTTGGCTCCCGCCTTAGACGTTAATATTTGATTATAAAATTTGGTAGCAAAGCTGTTTACCCGATACACCCGCTCACGTGCGTCCCTTTGTCTGGCTTCTTCTGCGTTGCTCCCTGGAACTCTTTCCGGTAAAGTCACACCAGCTTTATCTGCTAAAACTTTTAACGCTTCTGGAAACTCTAAGTGCTCGTACTTTTGCACAAAAGTAAACATGTCTCCACCCTCGCCACAGCCAAAACAGTGCCAAATCTGCCGACTTGGGTTTACATTGAAACTTGGACTTTTCTCGTTGTGAAAAGGACAGTTGGCCTTCCAGTTTACTCCAGCCCGCTTTAGCTGAACATACGAACCCACCACCTCCACAATATCCAATTTATCCTTTATATCTTGTACTACTTTGTATACCATATCTTATATGATTTCTCCACCCCACACATATTCTCTAAATTCATTGGGAGCAAACCGACCTACAAGTGCTAACTTACCTAAATTTAAAGCCTTTGATCTGCGTTTAAGAGTTTGTAGGTCACTTACGGTTGGAGTTTCTTTAACTTCTATAGCATAGGTATCATTGACAATAAAATCAATTTCCTGTCCGCTGTGTTTTGCAAAGTAGGAAACTCTACCAAAGGCACGCAACTGATTGTAAACTGCATTTTCAAACAATGCGCCAGATGAGGCAGAAGCCAAAAATGACACTAGCCCTGTATCACAAAAGTATACCTTCTTAGCTTTGGTTACAGTTTTGTCTTTAGAATGAGAATATACTGGGACACGATATATTACAAAAGTCTTTTCTAAAAATTCTAAATAATTATTCATAGTGTCTCTAGCAACCCCAACTGCAACTGCTAACTTAGAAACATCCAACCGACTACCTACACGAGTAGCAAGTAGTTCTATAGTCTTCTGTAAATTTCCGATACTTTCAAAATCTGCCAATACCCGCACATCAATATTTATATATGAGCTTATTATTTCACTCAAGATTAGTTTTTTATTTTCTGACGACGATTCCAAAACCACACTCGGAAAACCTCCATTTTGTATATAATCCTCATAATATAAGCCTAACTTAGCATAATGGCTAGTATTAGCTACAGTATTCAATTCTGCCCAAGGCGTAGCTATTACTTGCTTAAAAGTTAAGTATTCACCAAAGTCCAGTGGATAAATATCAAAAACAATTTTTCTACCAACTAACGATTCTGAAAATAAATGTTTTAGATAGTAGGAGCTAGAACCAGTAAGTATAAATTTAATGGGATAATGGTCAGATAAATATTTGACCTTGCTTGCTATGCTCGGCAGTAGCTGAATTTCATCTATTGCAACATACATTTTAGTTTTTGTATTTAGACCCAATTCCTGTAGCTTTGTTAATATAGAATTATAATTATTTGTTGTAAATATATCTCTTTGCTCTATAGCTTCAAAGTCAAAATATATTTTATTATCTGACTGCACATGCTCAAGTAATTGTTTGACAAGAGTTGTCTTACCCGTTCGTCTCATGCCCGTAAGCACTATTGCTTGTGGTTTTTCAAGCCACGGCACTATTTTATTAAATATTTTCCGCTTAAATAACATCTAATTTAGTAAATTTGAGGATTTGCAACATAAGTATAGCATATTATATATGCCCTTACAAAGATACAACTTGCAAGAATACAACCTCGACAAGCCCTTTCAAGAATGGTAAAATAACTGAGTAAATTCAGCCCTATTTGAGCCAAGTTTTATCTTCTTCTGGTGGAAGCGTCGCATAGTGGTCGAGTGCGCGGGCTTGGAAAGCTCGTGAACCTTCACCGGTTCCAAGGGTTCGAATCCCTTCGCTTCCGCCAAAAGTAGAGAACTTAGCTATATGCAACAAATAATCAAAATATTAAAACTACCTTTACTGGTACTGGTAGTACATGTGCTTGCCACAGCACTAAACTGGTACGCCATAGACTATTTTGATAAGCTCATGCACACGCTTGGTGGCATGAGTATTGCTGTGAGTGTGATTAGTGCATATGCACTACTCTACAAAAGAAAATTGGTTGGGACCAATCACCCACTAGTAGTTGCAGTGGCAGTAGTTGCTGTTGTGGTGTTTGCAGCCGTCGCTTGGGAGTGGATGGAGTTTTTAATTGACACCTTTGCTGGCTCCCGCATGCAGATATCACTAACCGATACTATGGGCGACCTCCTCGCCGGCACCCTTGGTGGCTGTGTAATCAGCCTCCTAAAACTCACCCTCCCTCACAAAAAATAACCCCACTTCTGTCTAAAAGTTACCGCATATGCGGTAACTTTTAGACAGAATAAATTTTATAAACCACATGAATAATAGTATCTCACAGCCAGATACAAAAACACTTTTTTATATATCTATCTTACAAGCCTTATTAAAAGGCTTTTCTGTGTTTTACTTATTACTACTTCCAATTCTTTTCGCTATACATACAATTACCGCCAAACAACTCGGGTATGTAGGTGCGTTACTAATTGTAGGAGTCCTAGCTGGTGCGTTTTTTGTTAGCTATAAACTCCATGCAAAACAAAAAACGCATCTCCTAAAAACATCTTTGTTGCTACTTTTTAGTGGTACTTTTTTGTTATTTTGGGAACAAAACATCTTCTTATTAACCACCGCCTACATTTTCATTGGACTGGCTACCGGCATTGGTATGCCTACCGTAAATGCGCTAATTGCACAATCTACTACAAAAGGTAAGCGCTACAAAATTCTTGGCAACATGGCCATGCTCATGGATGTAAGTAGAATTATATATCCACTCATAGCAGGAATCATTTATGCAACTACTAACTTTAGAGGATTAGTTATATTTATTCTTATAGCAGTCATAAGTTTTAGCATATTTATTTTCCTGTTTATACATTCTCATAGAATTGGAAACGAACCGGATTCACCTACAAGCAATGACACAGTAAGCACTCAACCTATAAGAAAAAATAAACCTTTTGTGTTTATAATGGCACTGGAATTTTTGGACTCATTTGCCAGTGCTCAACTCTTCGTTTTTCTTCCCACATTGCTTATTTTTAGAAACTTTACTATAGAAAACGCCCTTATTATGCAGTCAGTAGTATTTGGAGGATATTTAAGCGGCAGATGGCTAGTTAGCTGGTTAGCACAACGTCTAAATGGAGCCCTAGCTGTAGGCATAGCAGAAAGTGGTATGGTAATAACTATAATCCTATTAATAGTTACACCTACTTCAACTATTATATATGCACTATGCTTTCTACTTGGTATATTCTCTCGTGGCACTTCACCGGTTATAAAAGCTATGGGATTTGACCAGCTTGAGCCGTCACAAATCAGACGAGGTAGTGCAATCCATGTATTAAGTGGAGATAGTGGTGGAGCAATTGGCCAATTAGTTTTTGGAATATTACTCGCGTGGTTTGGCGCGACCGCCCCCTTCATTGCTTCAGCCACTTGTGCAACTATTATTGCCTTAGCTTGTTTGTCTGCCTCAAAAGTGATATCCGACACTTAAATTCCCAAAAAGTGATTACCGAGTATATGTTACATGTTATATACACGCTGTACGATATCAAAGATAACCAGACACAACAACCTCCTTTGTCTAAAAGTGCCTCTCTGTGTGACAACTTTTAGACAAAATAATCTTTGCAGAACTTTTCATACATATGTATGAAAAGTTCTGCAAGGATGTTCGGTAAGTATACTTAAATATAAAAAATGACTATTATAGACAATAATAGTCATGTTCACGATTTAATTGGACTACATACTGAAAACTACTCACTGCCTCCTCGGCTGGTCGCCGAGTGGGCGACTAGCCACTACCCCACCACTTTCACTTCCACAATGTTTATGCGAGAACCGGTAGGACGACCAGCAACTAGAACTACACGGTCGTGGGTTTTAATAAAGCCGGCTTTTTTAACCACACCAATAGCACTGTCCAGTAAATCAAAAACCGAATGATACCATTTTTTTATTATTGGCTGAACACCCCAAAGCAATGCCATTTGCCTACAAGCAGTGGGATTCGCAGACAACATATAAACTGGAGCGTGCGGACGCTGGTGGCTCAAAAATCTGGCAGTAAAACCACTTTCAGTCACTCCAATGATAGCTTTAGCTCCCACTCCATGAGCCAAATTACAAGCGCTACCAGCTACTGCCGCAGCATGAGCCTCAGTTGGTTCACCCATAAATAAACATTCATCAGCCATAAACTCTGAAGCTTCTACATCACAAATAATATCTGTCATAGTCTGTACACATTCAACCGGATATTCCCCCGTAGAAGTTTCGCCTGAAAGCATTACTGCGTCAGCTCTGTCTATCACTGCATTTGCTACATCACTGACTTCCGCACGAGTTGGCCTAGGATTGCGTATCATGGAATCAAGCATTTGCGTTGCCACAATAACTGGCTTAGCCGCTTGTAGACACTTACGAATCATAGTTTTCTGGATAACCGGCACTCTGGCCGCCGGCAACTCTACGCCCAAGTCTCCACGAGCAATCATGACTGCATCTGCTTCCTGTAAAATTTTATCAAACTTTTCTACACCAGCAGGAATTTCCATTTTCACTATTATTTTTGGAAACACAAACCCCTTAGGTAAATATCTTTTTATTTGTTGTTTTAAGTTAAGTACATCCTCGGGTCCACGAACAAACGACAATGCTACATAGTCCACCTCTTGTTTCAAGGCAAACCTCAAATCTGCCATATCTTTTTCCGTCATAATAGGAAAAGTGGTATGTGTGTCAGGCATATTTACACCCTTACGAGGTCTAACGGCGTCGCCATTTACCACCTGACAATAAATCTTACCTTTGCGTGTTTTAGTACTAGGCTGTACTTTTAAGATTTTAAACTCTATCAAACCATCTTCTATAAGTAAACGCTCACCAGGTTTGACATAAGTTGTAATATCAAAGTCCATATCAAAATCTTCACCAATGGTAATTTTCTGGCCAGGTTTTATGGGAATAGATTTTTCAATGTCTCCAACTCGGATCTTTGGACCTTGCAAATCGGCAATTAAGGCTATAGGCAAACCGGTCTTTTTACTTGCGGTTTTAACGTGTGCCATGGCGATACCATTGCTTTCATGTGTACCATGAGAAAAGTTTATACGAGCAACATTCAACCCCGCGTGTATCATCTTGGCTAATGTTTGCACACTACTGGAAGCAGGACCAATGGTTGCGACAATTTTTGTTCGCTTTAACATAATTTTATAAGTTTATAAAATAAGTATATCATGTATACAAATAACATAAAGAAAAGACCTTCTTTGTGAGAAGGTCTTTTCATAAACGGGCAACTACCTACTTTCCCACCGTAAAATACGGAGTATCATCGGCACGAGTAGTTTTGACGACTTAGTTCGGGATGGAATAAGGTCGAACCCCACCGTAAATGTCACCCGAAGAAAATTTTACAC
>CAZCTL010000030.1:0-12218 GCA_964501685.1 uncultured Candidatus Saccharibacteria bacterium | reverse complement strand
CAATGAGCAATTCCCATCATCGGGGACTAATCAGGTGGATGTTGGTTTAGGTATAGATGATGGGAACTACACAAACAACCAGACGAAATATAAAGTCGCGGAAGCGTTTGTTAATAAGTGGAAACGATTCAAGTACGCAAAAATTATTGGAGCTTTGATCGCTGGTGGCCAGAGTCCGGCTTTGGGCATATCGGGTGCGTTGGTCAATGATTACGGAGATATTGTCGATCTGGGTTCAAATAAGTTCGTATTATTCTTCTCGCAGAGCAGCGGAACTGTCGGATCGTATGCTGTTGTCGGCACGGTCAATCCTTCAACCGGCGCGATTACTTGGGGCACTCCGGTTACTTTTAGCACAAGCCAATCATCATGTTATCGAACGTATTTCAAAGCGGTTCTCATCAACACAGACAAAGTGGCGTTTGTTTACAGATATAACGGCGGAACAGACGGAGTATATATTCGAGTGCTTACTGTTTCGGGAACTACAATCACGATGGGAACCCAAGTAACAGCGAATGCTACGGGCCATGATTGGGGTTATGGAATCGTAAAAATGGGAACAGACAAGTACCTGGCTTCTTATGCGAGGTATAACGGCGGTTACAGAACTTATTTGAGAGCCGGCACAGTATCAGGCACGACTATTACGCAAGGAGCAGAAAGCAATGACAGCAACGATACCAACAATACAAAGCTGTATAGGATTGCGGACGACAAGGCTTTGATGGTTTATCACGGCAATAATACAGGACAAAATTATTACAACTATGCGCAGATTATAACCCTTTCAGGAACTACAATCACCCAAAACAGCCAGGTAGAAATACAGGGGTCAAGTCCTTATGCTGGATCGCGCTTCGAAGCTGTGCAGTTTACTACCGACAAATGGATATTCTACAACGCAGAAAATAATGGTTCTAACTATGTGAACGCAGAAGTATTTGATACTTCTGGAACGACTATATCGAGACTTAAAGACGGAAAGTTGTCAGCTTCCAATATTCAACCCAGCAGAGCAACTTTGCGAAGCTATTCGGGAGGAGTTGCTGTGGTGGATTTTTACGGGCCCTATGGATCGGCGACGCTTACTATAGATGCAAGCTACAACATATCTCAGGTTTCGGGTTCCGGCATCACATTAGCTGTTCCATTGAGCGGAGGCAACGAATACGATGTGCTTTTCGGGCAGGTAGGCACAGCGATGTTTGCTTTTCACAAACAGAGTCCAAATCTGAATACGGCCAAATACAGTTACAGCGGAACAGTTACAGTAGAACTTTATAATGACGCGGCGATCATAGGGTCATCGACGACTTTGGGGATGCCTTTGGGGACGACGTTGGTTCAAGCAGATGCTGCGGTTAACAATGAGAAAGGCTATTTGGGGGTCAAGAATGTATCTGGCGCATCGGTTTGGTTGAGCGTGATCGAAGTATTAATGGAAGCCTCTTAAAAAGAAAGGAATTTTATGGCATTTAAACTAGCCACAATATTGGAGTTGAGAAAAAGATTTGATTCGGCAGGCGAAGTAAACGGGTTGGATTTTGTAGTGGATATTGAAGACAGTGGGGGAGAGAAAATCACTCAGGCATTGTCAGTAAATCAAAATGATTTTTCGGAAGTTGTCGCAGCTGGATCAAAAGATAAGATCGGAGATTCGGTAAAGAAGAAAGTTAAGGAGCTGTATGTCTCCTGGGCAAAAGATAAAAAATTCTCCGAGAAAGATTCTGTTTCTACAAAAGACCCGGCAACAATTCAAACCGAGTTAGGATTCAATACAATTAACCAAATCGATAATGTCGTCATCAAACCAAGCGAGCCTAGTGCGCAAAGTGTTGGGCAATGAAGTCGCTCAGCTTATAGGAATCATAGTCATTGTTTACACCTTTATATCTATGGTGATCTTGCCAATCCAGAGAATGGAGCAAGAAATAAACACAATCAAAAATAACGAATTAATGCATGTGCAGGCGGACTTAAAAAATCAAGCCGATGCTAATGGCAAGCAAGACGACAAAATTAATGAGATAGATAAAAAACTCGAAAGAGTAATTACTATCTTGGAGAGCTTAAAAAATGAAGGCAATTAATTATATTGTGGTTCACCATTCGGTTACTCCGCGGGATTTATCAGCGGATCAAACAGAAAAATCATTTAACACCACGCATAAGAATAGAAATTGGGGGACTACCGCGCAGCCGGTTTACGCGAAGCCAAGTTCTATGGGTTCTTACATTCAGTACCATTTCGTGATTTACGGCAACGGAGAGATCAGGCAGTACCGGAAGCTAGACGAAGTGGGATGGCATGCTAGCAATTGGGATGTAAACAACAGTTCGATCGGCATTTGTCTGGCCGGAGACTTTGATAAGGAGTTGCCAAGTCCGCAACAAATTAAAACGCTAACTGAAATTCTGGACAGCTTGGTAAAGAAATTCAAAGTGCCGTTGAACAATATCGTCCCTCATAGGAAGTTCGCGAGCAAATCGTGCTACGGAAAGAATTTGAGCGATACGTGGGCCAGGGATTTGCTGAACAACAGTCCGCAGGAACAGCCAGTCATGCTGCGGCCGCAGAAACGCCTCATCTTCTCTAAAAAAACCGGCACAGGGTATTTAGTTAAGATCATGCCGGACCCCGATTTCATGAGAACCGAAGCGTTCCTTGAAGGCTTGGAGATGCCAAAGGACATAGCGACGCTCCCGGATACGGACAGCTTATAACTTTGTTAACAATTAATAAAAAATAATTAAGAAAGGAAATTTTATGGAAATCGATTTGATTTTCAACGCAGCGGTTGTAGGTTTTCTCACTCCGATCGTAATCGGATTGGTTGAGGTAGTGAAGCGATGGGCTGATAACAGCAAAATTGCGCCAGTGATCAGCATTGTGTTCGGCATAGCTTTGTATTGGCTGGTGCTTCCTCGCGTCGCTGTAGGCGAATTTGTGATCGGAGGAATCATAATCGGCTTGATGGCTTCGGGTTTATACAGCGGTGGAAAGACATTAGTATCCGCAGACTAGCCCTCTTAAATCCTGCCTAGAATCCCACCTCCTGGCTCCGCCAAGGGTTTGCCGCTTCCCCCAAAAAGCGGCTTTTTTGTAGGAAATGGGCCGTGCATAACTGGCCTGAAATAGCCGGCGTTTTATGGTATAATTAATGCAACATTGAGCCTTATTATTGCTTTATTATGCCTCCAACCAAAAAGCTGACGGTGGTTGATTTATTTTCTGGCTGCGGAGGCCTTTCCTTGGGTCTTGAACAGGCAGGTTTTGAAATTGTGATGGGAACGGATTTTTGGAAAGATTCCCTGGTAACCTTCGCAAACAACCATCCAGGCGCCAAAGTATTAGAAGCAGATATAACGAAACTAAAAACAAGCGCAATTGAAGACAGCATCGGCAGCAAAAACTTAACGCTAGTTGTCGGCGGCCCGCCATGCCAGGGATTTTCGCTTTCCGGACCCAGAAAATTTTACGATGAGAGGAACAGGCTTTATCTCGAATTCCTGCGAGTGGTAAAAGAGCTGCAGCCGAAAGGATTTGTAATCGAAAACGTGCCTGGACTGGCTTCGCTGTTCGACGGCCAGGTAAAAGACCGGATCATAGAAGAATTTTCCAAATTGGGCTACACTGTCAATGCGCAGATCATGAATGCTTCCGATTACGGAGTTCCCCAGAACAGGCGCAGGATCGTTTTTGTTGGATTGAAGGGCAAGGAAAAGTTTGAATTTCCAAAGCCGACCCATTTCAATTCTGAAAAAGGAGCGCCTTTGCTCGGCAAAAAGAAAATAACAGTCTGGGAAGCAATCGGGGATTTGCCGATGCTTAATAAGGAGATGGGCGCGGAAGAAATGCCTTATCCTTCAAAGCCGTTCAGCGAATACCAGAAGCTCATGCGCAATGGCAGCAAAAAAATATACAACCATGTTGCAAGCGCGCATACGGACATAACGCGAGAAATAATCGCCCTGGTTCCGGAAGGCGGAAATTATAAGTCGCTTCCAGAAAAGTTTAAGAAGATCCGCAACTTCCATGTAGCTTGGACTAGGCTGCACCGCAATTTGCCTTCGCCGACAATCGACACGGGGCATAGGCACCACTTCCATCCCGTAGCAAACAGAGTGCCTACTGTTAGAGAATCTGCGAGAATACAATCCTTTCCTGATACGTTTAAATTTTTAGGGCCTAAAACGTCGCAATATAAGCAGGTCGGAAATGCCGTTCCGCCGATGCTTGCGGCTGCAATCGGCAAAGAACTCATTAAATATTTTTAATATGTATAAAACTCCCGAAGATTTTCATTTGAGGCTCCACTTTGAACGATCCAGGTTCAACCGCAGGCTTGAAGACATGCTGCTTCTTCTTGCCGGCCAAATCGTCAATATAGGGATCATGGAAAAAGCGCAATTTGAAAAAGTCCTAGATGATATTATCCGGAAAATGAATTCTGGCCCCGTTGCCGAGAAGACAATCAAGAACCAGAGGACTGAAATGATACGCTTGTTTGGGCTGGTTAAATATGTAGATGGTTTGGCGATTCCAGGCAACCGGCTCGTTTCGCTTGCGCAGACGCAGGATATTCCGAGATTCTTCAAATCATACTGCAAGCAGTTCCAATATCCTGGCGGATTCCTCAAGCCCGACAAAGTGGCAGAACTTGTCGTGGCTGGAGTTAAATTTAAGCCGGCCAAATATATTTTGCAGATGATGAAGATAGCGGAATCCAAATACGGCGAATTCGGGATCAGCGCGGCAGAAGTAACCCATTTTATATTCAATGACAAGCGCGTAACGGTGCAGGATGAAAAACCGATTCAAGTTTTAGAGCGGATCAAGGAAACCAGGCAGAAGAAAACGGAATTGGACAAGACAAGCGATGTAATAAGATATGCGCGCGACTTTCTGAATTACATGGTTGAAGCTAACTTGCTGAATGAATTTGAAGGAATATATACGCTGAACAACAAGGAAGCAAGAGCCATCCATTATATAATTGCGGACAACGAATTTTTTGACGGCTACTCGAAGGTCATAAAGCCCGACGGCACATGGGACACCGAAGAATACAGGCAGGTTGATTTGAAATGGGCAGAATGGTTTGCCGATGAAATTGAAGACGAAGCTCTGCAAACGCCAGCAACTGCATTAATCAAGGACGATGCCAACTTCCCGGATCAAATGCAGAAGATCAAGGAGATGCTGGAAAAGAAAGATGCCAAAGCGCGAGGCGGAGCGCTTAAAGAAATCGGAGATGAAGGCGAACAGATTGCATTCGAATATGAAAAGGGTGCGATAGCAAAGGTAAGGCCAGATATGGTGCACATGGTCAAGCTGGTTTCCAATATGATCGGGCTCGGATACGACTTGCTTTCAATCCATGCGGACGACGGCAGGCGCAAAAAGTACATCGAGGTCAAAACAACCAAGAAGAACTACGAGTCGGAGTTTGCCATACCGTTTATGATGAGCATAAACGAATGGTCGGTGGCCGAGCAGCACGGTAATGACTATTTCATATATCGTGTTATAATAACTAAAGAGGGCATTACGATATTTGCCATACAGGACCCACCGCGGCAGAATAAAGAGGGTAACCTAATTATCGAGCCAATAGCATATAAAGTGGTCTATTCAAGCAAGTCAGGAAAATATTTGGACTTGTAACTTGTAAAACGTATGAACAAAAGAAACAAAAAAATCAAAGTCGCGTCTTTGTTTTCCGGATGCGGCGGCGGAGACTTGGGGATTACTGGAGGCTTCAAGTTTCTTGGGGATGAATATGATAAGCTGGATTTTGAGGTGGTGTGGGCGAATGATATCGATCCGCACGCCGTCCAGACTTACCGAAAAAATTTCGGTCCCCACATTGTTGAGGGAGATATTACAAAGATCAAGGCTAAAGACATACCCGACCATGATTTATTGGTCGGTGGTTTTCCATGCCAGTCTTTCAGCATAGTCGGAATGCGCAAAGGCTTGGAAGATCCCAGAGGAAAACTTTACCAGGATATGATCAGGGTTCTGAAAGCCAAAAAGCCGACTGCTTTTATTGCGGAAAATGTTAAAGGATTAAAATCAGTTAACAACGGCAAAGTGCTGGAGCAAATGCTGGAAGATTTTAGAAAAGCCGGATACGAAGTCCGCCACCAAGTTCTTAATGCATCGTATTTCGGAGTTCCGCAGAAAAGAGAGCGATTGTTTATCATAGGAATCAGAAAAGATAAAAAGCTTGATTTCAATTTTCCTTTGCCCTTCGATCATACGGTACCGCTGAACAAGGTTCTTGAAGACCACAAATCAATCGATCCTAAATATTATTTTTCAAGCAGGGCGCTAGCAGGTCTCAAGAAAGCCAACAAAGCATTCAATAAAGGCAGGGCGCAGGACTTGATGATGCCATGCAATACAATTTCAACGCATCTTGCAAAGGTCAGCCTTAACGGAACCGATCCCGTACTTTTGATAAGGACAGATTCTTACAGGCGGCTTACGCCTCGCGAAGCAGCACGCATCCAATCATTTCCGGATAATTTTGTTTTCGAAGGATCGGAAGCTAAGCAATATATCCAAATCGGCAATGCTATTCCACCAGTTCTAATGTGGCATGTCGCAAAAGCAGTAAGGGAGCAAATCTTCAATGGCGGACGTTTTTACAAAAAAGAAAAGAAGCGAGATAATGTCTCGCATACGCTCCAAGAATACTCTGTTAGAAAAGAGAGTATTCCTGTTTTTGCGCGCAAATAAAATATATTTCCAGAAGCATTATAAAAGGGCTTTTGGAAATCCTGACATAGCAATACCGAGAAAAAAGAAAGCCGTTTTCATAGACGGCGATTTTTGGCATGGATGGAAGTTCTCAACAATAAAGGCAAGACTGCCCCAAACATATTGGGTAGAAAAAATAGAAACTAATATCAAAAGGGATAGGAGAAATAGGTTAAAATTGAAAAAGGATGGATGGGAAGTTCTTAGGATATGGGAACACCAGCTCAAAAAAAATGAGGCAGCAACGCTGCAGCTAATTCTTGACTTTTTAACTGATAAACAGCGTAATTTGTTAAAGCCTTAGCTTTGCGTTAATATTAAAGCATTATGAAAATAATTAAAGAGCTGCCTGGTTCGTATTCATCCAAGGTTGAATTAGTAGAAATAGACGGCAAGAAGTATGTACTAAAGACTTGGGATGCAGAAGAGGCGGAAAATGAAAAACATTTTTTGAGGGCATTGGAAGAACACGGTCTTCCGTCTTTAGGAGTGGTTGAAAATGCAGAGCTTCGGCCCGATCAAATACTTTTAGAATATATAGAAGGTTCGCCAAAATTATCCGAAACTCCTGAGAATTTTATAAAGTTTGGGCAAGTTGTCAGAAGGATGCACGAGATAAAATATCCGGACTGCTTCAAAATAAATTCCAAAGGAGAAAAAGAGCAGTTGGGGTGGAACGACTTCCTTAAGGATGCCCTGGAACAGGGGATTAAAAAGCAACGGGATGAAAAGACCGACATAGACGAAAACTTATTGGCTGCAATAGAAAAATTTGTTAATAAGCGTCTTCCAATTAAAGATGTAGAATTTTCCTTGCTCCATGCAGACTTGCATACTGGAAATCTTTTGGTAAAGGGCGAAGAGTTGGTGATATACGATAAAAGTTCAGAAATTTTTTCAGGCCACAGTATTTATGATTTAACCACCCTGCTTACTCATTATCCCAACGGAACCTATGTTCAAACAGATCATCGGGACAATCAAAAAGACAAACTGGTAATGGATAACTTTATCAAGGGATATGGTTACGACTTCCTAGCCAATGATAAGGATGTTTTTGATGTTTACTTCGTGATTAAATCTTTATGGAGATACCCAAGTCCATGGGAAATACATTCAAAAGAATCTCTTAAAAATCTCGTAAAGGAAGGTTAAGTCTTTATATAATATGAAAAAGAAACTTCTTTTAAATTGGTTGTATTACCGACCTGTAGGACATGTTGTCGAAGCTTTAAAGCTTGCAAAAGGCTATGACGCTGCGAACAAGAATATAGATATCTACCTACTACTAAATGCCGCGTCTCCTATAGAGCTGGCAAGTGCTTGTAATTGGATTAAAAAAACATACCCAGTTTCATTAGATGAGATATGGAAACAGGGTAAAAAGGCTAAATCTGTTCAGCAAATACCAAAGACCTGGGATTATATAATTACAGATGATCGAGCAAGCCGTTTTAAAAAAGGCTGGGACGAAGATGATCTAATCAAGGCTCATGACGTATTATCACCTTTATTAAAAGCTAGAATTGCAAAAGGCTACACCGAACAAGCCGGTGAGCATACAGATATTTTACCGTGTCTGAACAATCCTAAAATTACTTTACCAATTCCAAACTCTGCAAAGAACTTTGCGAAAAAGTATAAGCACGAAGGTTCTGCTATCTGTATTATGCTTGGCGGTTCAGCAGGTGAAAAGCAAAGCCCTTCTATGCACATGTGGTCTGAAATATGCAGGGCCTTATTTAAAGCTATTCCTGATCTAAAAATCTATTTTACAGGCGTAAATAAAAGTATTAAGGGCAGAACTGCAACTGATGACTATAAGCTAAATGAAATCGAAGCGTTAGCTAAAAGTCTTCCTAGTGCTGAAGTTGCCTATAACATCGGGCTTTGGAACCAACTAGCACTTATTCAAAAGTGCGATATTTTCTTATCACCCCATACGGGTTTTGCATTTCTGCCGCTGTTAGTAGGAACACCTTGGCTAGAATTGGCTAATTGCCGCTGGCCAGCCTATATGTTCAATTACATTCCTTTCTATTCTGTATTGCCTGAATGCGGCTGGTATCCGGCAATCAACGAGACCAAGAAAGGGTGCGGCAAATTGCTGGCCGAAGACAAAAAGGCTATATGTATGACTGATAAACTTTTGTTGAAGAAGATACCTGAAATTGTTAAAGGAGCTAAATTGCTTTTGGATAAAAAGTTTACATACAGAAAAGCCATTAACTTACACTTGGATAAAATCAGGAAAAATTATGATATTAATAAGTTCTTTTTCTTCGGGGGAATAGAAGGTATAACACAGGATGAATAGATACTTGGCTCTAACTTCAAGAGGGTTAGAGCAAATCGCAAAATCCGAAATTGAAAATAAACTTTCCGATGTCAAAGTAGAAGAAGTCTCCTACAGGAAGGTTGTTTTTTTCTATGATGGAGACATTGAAAGTGTAACACAGCTTCGTTCCATAGAAGACGCTTTTATATCAATTGGCAAGCTAGACAATATCGGCCATACGCGAGACATGCTTGAACGATTAACTGATAATATTGCTAATTTAGATTACGCTCCAGCGATAAATTTAATTAGCAAGCTAAGGGACTTGAAAGAGTTTTCTATTTCCTCAAGTTCTGTGGGAAAAAGAAATTACACTTATATTGAAGTTAAGGATTCATTAAGCAAAAAACTCTCCAACAAACTTAGCTTTGTTTACGACAATGAAAAACACTCAGTATTTGACATTCGGGTTTTCCTAGAACATTCGGTAGCTTTTGTTGCTGTTAGAATTGGAGAAAAACCCCTACATCGAAGGCCATATAAATTAGAAACTACTAAGGCTACTCTAAGAGCGGACATAGCTTACTGCATGGCTTATTTGGCTGGAATAAAAATAGAGGATGTAGTTTTAGATCCGATGTGTGGGAGCGGCTCTATTTTATTTGAAGCATCAACTTTCAAACCAAAGGTGTTATTAGGGGGGGATATTAATCCTGAAGCAGTGGAAGCCAGCCGTAAAAATTTGGAAGAAATAAAGCAAAATTTGAAAGTCGAATTAGCCGAATGGGACGCTACTAAGTTGCCTTTGAAGACTGAATCAGTAGATAAAATTATCTGCAATTTGCCATTTGGAAAGCAGATTGAAATAATGGATGTTAGCATCTCCGTTTTTTACGACAGTATAGCTAAAGAATTCAAACGCGTTCTAAAAGATAATGGCAGAATGGTTTTATTAACGAGCAACCAGACTGAATTAGAAAAAAGCATCTCAAAAGAAGGATTAACAGTGGAAAACATGCTCGAAACAAACTTAAATGGTGTTGTAGCGAAAATTATTGAGGTAGTACGATAATAAGAGGTTCATTGCGAGGTATTGCAGAAATAGGAGTTGTTCGTTATAATGTAGTTAATTACATGTGGACATTACTCTAAAATTTGATACGAAGGTTTGTATCTCGGCCGAATTGCGGCTATTTTGAGTAATGTTTCAGTTAACTAAATATTGGAATAACAACACCTTCATTTTTGTATTTGAAGGTGTTTTAAATTATATGAATCAACAAATAATACTCCATAAACTAAAAATTGCGATAAACGATAATCTGCATGAAATATCGGCGTCTTTCGGTATGGAAAAAACAGGTTTGATAGGCAAAAATGGAACTGGCAAAACCAGCATTATAAAATCTATTATGAATGAGGTGAAGCCTCGATCAGGGAAAATTACCATCAATTCAGAAATTGCTTATTTACCGCAAGATTACCAATTCAACTTAAAGCAAAGTGTTGCAGAAGCGCTAGGAATAAAAGATAAGCTTGACGCAATTGAAAAAGTAAAAAATGGTTCAAAGGATGAAAGCTTGATCTCTTCCGTTGGATCGGATTGGGATATACAAGATAGGGCGGCATCTTTATTGAAGAGTTATGGTATGCAGAGGGTTAATTTTAGCAAGAAACTCAAAGACTTAAGCGGAGGCGAAAGAATGAAGGTCGTGCTTGCCGGATTATTTCTGTTCCCTAATCGATTTATTATTATGGATGAGCCGACAAACAACTTAGATTATAATTCCAGGCAAGTTTTATATCACCATATTTCAAAATGGAAGCATGGGATATTAGTAGTAAGCCACGATAGGGAGCTATTAAATCTTCTTGATAGGATTGTTGAATTAACAGAGAAAGGTATAAAATTATACGGCGGCAATTACGATGCTTATGAAGAACAGAAACGTACTGAAAAGGAAGCAAGTCTCCGTCTTTTTACCACTGCCCGAGAGGAATTTAAAAAGATTAAGAAACAGGCCCAAGAAGTAAGACAACGACAGGAAAAACGCACCAGCCATGCCAAGAAAAGGGCCACAACGCAGAATATACCAAAGATCATTCTTAATGCTATGAAAAGGTCGGGAGAAGAAACCGCAGGAAAACTCAAGACTTTGCATGATGAAAGGGTTTCTGATGCCCAAACAAAATTGAACCAAGCCAAAGATAACATTCTTTTAGAAAATCAAATTCATGTAGATTTAAGCAAAACCGAAGTGCCGAAGGGTAAGCTCATGGTTGAATTTAAAAATGTCTCATTTGATTATCCTGACACTACTGGACTTCTAACCGATATATCCTTTTCTATCAATGGTCAGGAAAGGGTGGCTATTGCAGGCCCCAACGGGTCAGGCAAGACAACTCTGATTAAATTAATGCTGAAAGAGCTAAAGCCTAAAAAAGGCGAGATGAGGTTAGGAACTGAAGATGTTGCTTATTTGGACCAGGAGGTTAGCCTGCTCGATTCAAAAAAGACTGTCTTAGAAAATGTTATTAGAATATCAGAATTAGATTCTGATTCAGCGCGAGAATGGCTTGCCGGATTCCTGTTTATGGGAAAGGAAGTGTTTAAAAAAATAAGCTTCTTAAGCGGTGGGGAAAGAATCAGGGCTGGACTTGCCGCGATCCTAGCAGGCAACAATCCCGTAAAGCTTTTGGTTCTCGACGAACCGACAAATAATCTTGACTTAGATAGCATAGAAAGAATTGAGAGTGCCCTTATGGATTATAAAGGCAACCTGATGGTTATTTCGCACGACAAGACTTTCCTAAATAATATTGGAATTGAAAGATATATTACTCTTAATTAATCGTAAAACTATGAGCGAATTACAATCTGATAACCACCCGGTTATTATCAACCTAGAGCAAGTGAAGGAATTCCTAAGCGAGCATTTTCCTGAAAAAGTAGAATCAATTTTACCGATTGGCAAAGGCCAATGGTCTAAGGCTTTTTCTTTTAATCGCTCTGGCAAAGAATATGTTATTCGTTTTGGCACGTCCGATGAAGGCTATCATAAAGATCAAATAGCAGCTAACTTTTCGGCAGACAATCTTCCTATTCCCCAAGTCCTAGAAATAGGGAGAGCTTTTGATCATTCCTATGCGATTTCAGAAAGAGCCTTT
>CAZCTL010000029.1:0-12230 GCA_964501685.1 uncultured Candidatus Saccharibacteria bacterium | reverse complement strand
AACGTCGGGACTGGGTACACCATGGGCGTGTGAGTTGGATAGTCCCGCCAAGGCGGGATCGAACCAAGAGGTAGCAGGCACGCCCCGTACCGATGGAGTAAAACGACATCTGGTACTGCGGTTCAAATCCTGTCGAGACCACCAGTTGGCGTGGGATTCAAATCCATCAGATATACTATATTTCAAAAGCGAAAATTCATATGGAAAATATCGAACTAATTATTGGCCAACTTCAAGAACGGAATAAACGTGTAGAGTTAGATAAGGCATGGGAAACCAGTTGGACAAGAAAAATCATTTTAATTATACTCACTTATTTAATTATCGTCTCATTTTTCTTTATCTCACAACTCCCCAAACCCCTATTGAATGCAATTGTCCCGACAATTGGCTTGACCATATCTACTTTATCTCTCGATATTATCAAAAAAATATGGTTGAAATATTTTTATTCAAAATGACCACTATACCACCAACTATCTCGTAGGGTCAATGTGACTACAAACACATGCAAGCAGTTATACTTGCCGCGGGCTACGGCCTAAGGCTACGTCCATTTACAGAAACGGCACCAAAAGGTTTGGTGCCTGTTTTAGGTAAGCCGCTACTTGAGTGGACACTGGAAAGTATACCAGAAAGTATTGACGAGATAATTATTGTTACTGGTTGGCTAGGTGAACAAATTAAAAATAGATTTGGCAACACTTACAAGGGCAAAGCTATAAGATATTTTGAACAGTCCCCCATTAACGGAACTGGTAGTGCACTGCACTTCGCTAAAAGTGTGTTGCACGATAAGTTTTTAGTGGTAAACGGAGATGATATATACGGAGAGCAAGATTTAGAGACTTTAAGCAAAGCAGAAGGTTGGAGTATGCTAGCCACCAAAACCGCTAAACCCATTGCGGGCAGTTTAGTGTTAGATAGTATCGATAATAACCCCACGTTGTGTCATTGCGAGGAGTCTGCGACGTGGCAATCTTTTTTTCAATTTAACAATTTAGCAAGTAAACATTTAAACATAAATACAGATTGCCACGCCCCAAAGCTGGCTCGCAATGACAGTCCCAATAATGCTAATGACAAAATTGTTGCCATAATGCCAAATATGACAAATACTGAAAAATGGCAAAACTGTGGAGCCTACTTGACTGATACACGCTTCTTTGACTTACCACTGGTGGAAATTCCAGTTAGAGATACGGTAGAGTATAGTCTCCCGCACACACTAGTGTTAGAGCCTCAAAAATGCCCCGTCAAGCTCATTTCTGCCACAAGGTGGCTTCCTATAGGTACGGCAGAGGAGCTTGCCAAAGCTGAAGAATTATTAGATAATATAGCGGAACTATAAAGTTAAACCCTCTCTGTCCCGAAACGGGACATCTCCCCCAAAGGGGGAGAAAAATACAAGTACATGGATCGGTAGCTCAGCTGGTAGATCCGCCGGCTGGCGGACTCTTAAGCCAAAGGCTACCTATATAACATAATAATAAATATTAATAAGTCTGGATCGGTAGCTCAGCTGGTAGAGCAGTGGCCTCTTAAGCCAACGGTCGCGGGTTCGACCCCCGCCCGATCCACCACATACAAACCCCGCTTTAAGCGGGGTTTTTATCATTCTTTTTTTAGAGCCTGGAAGGGATTAGTTTTTAGTTGTAAGGCTGGGGTGTAGGTACTAGCACCATCTATTCTTTCTACAGCCTTGTTATAGCCTGGAAAATCTACACGCGTAGACTGCACAATTTTAGCTCCTACATCCGAGCTTCTAGAACGAATCGCTACTAATATCGCAGATTGCAATAACCATACATCTAAAACAATCATCACAATTGCCAGCGCCGAAAAAACAGTTTCAGGACTAAAACTTTTTAGCTTCGCTCCAGAAGCCTTGCCATTCTTGAACTTAAATTTTGCCACAATTGATTTTATATCCATATACTATTTTCTAAGATAAAAATTGCCCACTAAATTCGCCGTCACATTATCGCCAGTAGCACCAATTAAAGAGACATTCCGAACGGTAAATAACGTACCAAAATGTTCCAGAAAATCCATATAGGATACTACATTTGCAAAAGGACCTTTAAGCTGAACCGAAAACGGCACCACAAATAACTCACTTGCATTTTTAGCCTTAATAGCCGTATTTAAAGTACCCGACACAGTTAAAGTTAAATCCACCCCTGAATCATTGGCTCGTGTTTCAAGTAAACGAATATCATCTACCAAGGTAATATCTTTACTAAAAAAATCTTCCGGCACATGTGCTTTATTTTTAAGTTCATTCAAATCTTTTTGAGCTTGCTCAATATTTGCTCGCTCTTGCCTTAGTTCAACTACAGTTTTTTTCTGGTCCAGAATTGCCGAAAGCTTACTTACCTGTAAACTAGAAAGCCAAGGAAAACCATAAAACAAGACAGCGCCAAATAGCATACAAAAAGTTATTGAACTGACAACTATATGCATTTTGAACTTGGACAGATTCATATTACTTAAGTACCGAATCGTTAACTTTAAAGCTAAAATGAAAAGTTACATCTCTAGGTTTTGATACGTTCTCAAGAGGATAGTCTATAGAACTAAAATTATCCGAGTCGCCAGCGATATTGTCATGTAACAGTATAACGGCGTCACGCGTACTAGCCGTACCAGTTATACTAACTACTTTTTTACTATTGTCTACGGTAAAATTTTGGATTTGAACTCCAGCAGGCACTAGCTTCGAAAACATACTCAATAAAACCGACCACTTTGGCACATCAGCAGAAAGCAAATTATAATCTTTAATTAAATTATTAATATCTTTTACTTTTTTCTTTAACTCTACTATATCGCTAGTGGAAGTTTCAGTGCGTAAAATTTCCGTTTCCGCAGCAAGCTTTTTACCCACTACATTTAAATATACGTAAACAAAAACATGTGCCACCAAAACAATAATCACACCAATAATAGAAAATATGTAAAAGCGCACAGAAGCAAAGTACCACGCACGCCATCGTAGCTCTTTGAGCTGTTCTTTCGGTAATAAATTTATTTGTTTTCTACTCATTCTTCCATTCCTTTCATCGCCAAACCAACAGCGGCAACCCAAGATAATAATTTTTCACCCTCCAAAGCTTTAGGTAGCTCTATTTTCATATTAACCGTTGGGTCCCCTAACACAATTTTAAGATCTGGGCGATCCGTAATGCTAGATTTTACATGGTCCACTAAATTTTTAGTACTGGCCGCACCACCAACCAAAATTATTCTATCAATTTTATCTGTAGAATGTTGGTCATGAAATAACAACACCTTATTAAGCTCCAACAACCATGAGTTCATTACCGGCATTAGCAAAGTCTTAAGATTAGGATACTCTTCCGTATTCCCAAAACCAGCCTCTATTTTTATTTCTTCGGCTCTTTTTTCCGAAACGTCCAAACCTTGAGAAATTGCTTGTGTAAAATTATTACCGGCTATAAGAATGGTGGAAGTAAATTGTATGCTTTCGTGTTCTACCATAACTAAATCTGTCCCAACAGCCTTTATGTCTACAATCAAGGCACTAGTTTTATCTCCAACGGGCATAATCGCTCGGGCAATCCCTTGTGACTCTACTTCTACTACTCGGCAAACTAACCCGGCTTTAGATACCGCTTCCAGAACTTTATCTACAAAAACTTTGGGAGAAGCCATAAGTAAAATTGCCAATCTACCATTGACTTCTTCCACTCTCTGCCAATCCAAATAGACCTGATCTATGGGTACAGGAATATAGCTTTCTGCCTCAAAAATAACGGCTTCATCTAACTCTGCATCTGACATTGGCGTTACATGTATAAGCCTAACAAAACACCTAGACTCGGGTAAATTTATTGCAACGTCCCGAGTCGTAAATACCCCTTCACTAGGCTTTACAAATAATTTTTCAAAAACCTTAGAAAGCCCCTCGGAGTCAACGCCACCAGAGATATCAAAAATTGTTTTAGGAAGAACGGCTTCTGCGTATCCAGTAACTTTACACCCAGAAGAAGCACGAGCTAATTGCACAGCTCGAACATGGGCATCACCAATTGCCACGCCCACCAAGTCTGTTCGCCCTTTAAAAATGTTAAACGAGAATTTCATTGAATAGTAGATCCAATATTGTAAATTGGAATTATTAAAGCGTAAGCCAAAGCACCCACCACCCCACCAATAACCAAAAGCAGTAACGGTTCAATTATAGAAGACATGTTTTTAAGTGTTGCATCTACTTGAGTCTCAAAGTGAGAAGCAATTTGTTCTAAAATACTTTCTAAATTACCCGTTTCCTCGCCAACCTCAAGCATTTGCACCACAATATATGGAAACAGTTTTCCATGTTTAGACAGAACTTCGGTAAGGTTCTTCCCTACTTTAACATGTTCAGCAGAATCTGTAATGGCCTGTTTATACAAAGTGTTGGGTATAGATTCACCAGACACAGTTAAAGCCTCTACTATAGGTATACCACTCTTTAACAAACTGGAAAGTACTCTGGTAAACCGAGCCAAGTTTATTTTGATAACTAACGGACCAATTCCAGGAAGCACAAGTGACGCTCTGTAGATTAATTCCTTACCTAATTTAGTCTTAAAGAATCGAACTCCACCAATCACCAAACCTATCATTGTGGCCACGACCAGTACGGCATGACCTGCCATAAAATCACTAAAGGCCACCACTACTCTAGTTGCAAAAGGCAACTCTCCACCAAATTCCTTAAATACTGAAGTAAGCTTCGGCAGTACAAAAATAGACATAACTACAGTAATAATAATCATGGCAGCCACAATTACCGAAGGATACATCATTGCCCCTCTTACTCTACTCCTCAAATCCGCCTCACGTTCCAATTGAACGCCCAACTGTTGTAAACTAGTCTCTAAATTCCCAGCCAATTCACCCACCTTAATCATATTAATAAATATGGCCGAAAACACTTCCGGGTGATTTTTCATAGCCTCATACAACTGACTACCGTTTTGCACCTGTTGCTCAAGATTTTCCAAAACTCCCGCAAAATGTTTATTTCTAGTCTGCTTGGCCAATATGCCCATACTCCTTGAAACAGGAATACCACTCTTGAGCATAAGCTCTAAATTCTCTACAAAAGTCAATTTTTCAATTAAAGGCACGGAACGTATAAACGATATGGAGAAAGAAAACTTTTTCTCACTTTCCTCGGCCATTGAAATAGGCGTTAGTCCTTGCGCTTTTAAATCATGGCCAGCCAAAAGAGCAGAGCTGGAAGCTATACTCCCCTTGATCCGCTTACCAGATTTATCTACTGCGGTGTAATTAAACTTTCCCATATATTTTCCACTAATGCACTAATTTCACGAAATTCACAAATCCTAGATTAGTGTTATTGGTGTAATTTGTGTATTGGTGGATAATTATTCTTTAGAGACTCTCAGTACCTCATCTAATGTAGTCGTGCCTTCCAAAGATTTTATAAATCCATCTTGCCACATAAGTATCATACCTGCTTGAACGGCAATTTCCTGAATTTCTTGGGAAGTCTTTTTTTGTACAATACATGTAGTAACTTCGGGCGTTACCTCTAGAATCTCATGCAAACCAATTCGTCCTTTGTAGCCGCTTGAACCACATTTATCACACCCTTTGGGCTTTCTAAATTCCAAATCCGAAAAATTTTTCTCCGCCTTTTTCAGCATGCCTCTTTTACGAAATAGTTCCATTATTCCAGGAATATCAAATTCCTTAGACAACATAGTTATATAATCCTTGTCTGGTTTAAATGGTTCGTTACATTCTTTGCACAGTACTCGTACAAGTCTCTGGGCCATAACCGCATTTGTAGTGGAAGCTACCAAATAAGCCTCCACCCCAATGTCCAATAGTCTCGGAAAGGCTCCCGCCGCAGAGTTGGTGTGAAGGGTAGAAAGCACAATATGCCCAGTCATAGCGGCATGCACTGCTTCTTCTGCAGTTTCTGCGTCCCGAATTTCCCCAATCATAATAATGTTTGGATCTTGCCTAAGTAGCGCCCTTAACCCCATAGCAAAGGTAAGACCAATTTTGGGATTAACCTGCATTTGGTTAGCTCGCTCAATTCGGTATTCTACAGGATCTTCAATACTAGAAATATTAACAGTGGTAGTATTGAGCAAAGTTAATATGGCATACAAGGAAGTAGATTTACCACTACCAGTTGGACCAGTCACCAGCAACATACCATGCGATTTATGGATACTGCGTTCTACCACTTCTAGCTGCTCCGGTAAAAAACCTAATTGCTCCAAACTCATAGCCTTACTAGACTCGTCTAATAAACGCATAACCACTTTTTCCCCATCAAAAACAGGAATAGTAGACACGCGCAAACTAAACTTATAACCATCTTTTTCCACCTTAAAACGTCCATCCTGCGGTAAGCGATGTTCATCTATTTTTAAATCCGATAGCACTTTTACGCGGGCGACCAAAGCTGGCTGAATAACTTTCGGAAGTGTCATTACGTCGTGTAAAATACCGTCTATTCTGTAACGAACGGTAACAGCCGTTTCTTGGGGCTCAATGTGGATATCGGAAGCTTTTTCAAAAATAGCATACTCAAGCAACGTATCTACTACCCGAATCACTGGAATCTCTCCCGCCATTTTTTCTAAACCTTCAGGTTCATTATCTTTTGTGGTAGTTGTTTTTAAGGTAGGTTCGCCATCTACCAAGTGTTTAATCTCCCCTTCCAAATTAGAGTGATATTTTGCCAAGCCAAAATCTAGACTGGTTTTTCCAATCAGATGTACTATAATTGGCAAGCCAGTTTTCTTTTGAATAAAATCTTTGGTTTGCAAGTCGCTAGGATCTACCATTGCCAAATGCAAGCCATCTTTTCCACGAGCAAAACTAATTACTTTGTGCCTATGGGCAATAGGCTCCGGTACAAATTGCAAAACTTCTTGCTCTATTTTTTCATTCCGCAAATCCACCACGGGAATTTTTAAGAGTTCACTCTTTACTTGTAACAAATCCTCTTCCTTTACTCCCCCGCGAGACAACAGCAAACTCTCCCAATTGTCTTTTGTGGCAGTTGGGTCTTTTTCAAGTAGTGCAAGTGCTTCTGCACTCACCATTCTTTTTTGTTTCAACAACTTTGCTAAGTCTGGAATATCCATATGCAAGTAAGCCTGTGTGATCTTACAAGCCTTTTCCTACCTTTAGTATAGCATGAAAGCGTGGAAGACTAATCATGAGTCAGGAGTTATGAGAATTATGAATAACAGCCTATCTGAAATCTTATATTCTTAACTCATAACTCATACTTCATAATTCATCTTACTATCGTCCTCTCCAAGACAGTACGTAGTAAATAGTTTTTAACAAAATTTCTAAATCAAAAAGCAGTGAACGGTGTTTTATATAGTACAAATCATATTGTAGCTTAACCCTACTCTCATCTATCGTGGCAGCATAAGCATCATTTATTTGTGCCCAACCGGTAATGCCGGGCTTTACCATATGTCGCTCGTCATAAAAAGGAATAGACTTCTGCAACTCAATAACAATATGTGGTTGCTCCGGGCGTGGACCCACCATACTCATGTTGCCCAAGAGGACATTTATGCACTGGGGCAATTCATCAAGTCTGGATTTACGTAAGAATTTGCCGAACGTGGTAATTCTGGGATCATTCATGCTGGTCCAAGTATTGGCTGGATTGTCTATAGTCATAGTTCTATACTTGTACACTGTAAACGTGCGACCACGCAACCCTGTACGCTCTTGTATGAATAAAACTGGACCGGGTGATGAAAACTTGATAATTCCAGCGATGATTGGATAAGTAACTAAATACACAGTTAGCCCAAGGAGACCAAAAACAATATCTACTAGTCTTTTAATCAGTGTATACAAGCGCTTTTGCCTATAACTAATGTTTTCTAAAAACCAAGTTTCCTGAACCTTGGATAAATATATTTTTCGGAGTAGCTCCTCATAAAATAACGTATGACTGTAAAAACTGACCCCCAGTTTTCTAAGCTCATATAACTTGGATAATACTTCTGGCTTTGCTTCTAAATTATTGGGTAAAATTATTCCTTGGTTTTCAAGAAATACCACGCTAGACAAACTCAGTTCATTCACATGTCCAACAACTTTAAAACCCAGATATTCATGTCGCCCAATTTCTTCTGCCAGCCCACCCAACTCACCTCCAAAAGATAAGACATATACCTCTTGGGTAAATCTCTGCTTAATAAAATACTTAACTGTAAAGTGCCAAACTAAAATAAGCACAAAAGCCAAACTTACGTCTATCAACAAAAACCGTCTCGGAGTAAGAATTAAGTCTGGCTGAAAGTAGAAGTAAGCAATGGCCAGAAATAAATTGACTGCCATGGCCACCAAAAGATTCACAAAAATAATTGTGTACCGCCGAAAAGTTCTTAAGTCAAACAAGTTATGGATAAAAAAAACGACAAGCCACAAAACATACACAAATGAAAAAGCTTTTAGGTGCGCCATCCATAATTGTGAATCCCAACCTCCCCCGTACCGCACATATACAGATAAATATAAACTAAAAAATAGCAGTAAAACGTCTGGTATTACTAGAGTCCAAAAAATTATTAAATTATTTCTAAACTTAGAACTTGGCATATTTTACTCAGCTTCTACTTCTTTAAATAATTCTTTAATTCTTTCCTCAAATAATGACATACTATAATGTTCCCTCACACGCAGAAGTGAGGCCTGACTCATTTGTTCTCTAGTCTTGTTATCTTTAAGAACTTTATCTATCGCCAAAGTCAAGGCTGCCAAGTCTCCAGGGGGGACAGTATAACCAGTTACGCCACTCACACCCACCTCAGACACACCAGTGTTTAAATCTGTATTAATAACTGGTAAACCACAAGCCATGGCTTCAAGTTGTACAAGCCCAAAGGCCTCGGCTCTAGATATTGACGGCAAGACAAAGACAGAAGATGCAAAGTAATAAGGCAATAAATCTTGCTGATGTGGTAATATACTTACCCGGTTAGATATACCCAGCTCTTCTATTAATTCTACCAGTTTAGCCCGAAGTGGCCCTTCGCCTACAATAACCAAACTAGCACTGGGCACTCCCACCATTGCACGAACCAAGTACTCGTAACCTTTGTAATATACCAAGCGTCCCACACTCAGCACAATCTTATTGCCAAATCTATCTTTTATAGCAGAAACAGGAGCCTGAGTGCTAGGTGTTTTCGCATAGGCTTGAGTATTTATTCCAAAAGGAATTACGACAACTTTTTTTGACCAGGGTTGCAAAGCCCGAGAATATTGTTTTAGAGCCTGACTTGCCACTAAGATTCTTTTGGAAAAACACAAGCTTAGCCACAAAATAGGAGAAAACAACCAGCCAAAAAAACGCTGACGCACTATATCCGAGTGGTACCAAAGAATTACCTTTTTACGTTTGGCAAATAGCACATGCGCAATATTGGCCAAGGGAAAAGGGTGATGAATAAGTACCAGGTCATACTGGTTAACTAATTTTGCAAATTGTACAAAAAAATCCACAGAAACAGGCAAGCTAAACACCTCCCCAAAACTCCGAGCTCTAAAGACTCGAGCACCATCCACGTTGTCTACCACGGACCCACCTTTTTCCTGGCAACACAGTACATCTCCATATAGAGCCCGCACGCAGTCTCCCACCACCGTTTCTATTCCACCCACATGCGGCGCATAATATTTATTTACATGAAGTATCCTCATAACAGAGTAGTCTAAATAGATTTGCAATTAAAAAGATAGGACATTTATTATATTTTTTTTACGCAAAGAATTTGGAATGAATATTTAGGATAATACCAAGTAAATACACTAGTTACATCTGATATTATGCGCCAAAACCAGCTTGGCCAAAAACGTATTCTAGCATATTCTCCCCGCAAGGGCTTCCAACCGTTTATTCCAAATACTTTATAACCACGCGCTTGCATTTCCTCCACTGTCCAGCCTGACTTATGTTCTTGCCAAGGATTGTCCTTATATGGTGCTTGAAATAAAAAACCATTAGGAGTGAATATAATAATCTGTTTCTTTGCAATCTTTTCCATATGCTCAAGTAAAGTTAGCCCCTGCTCTTTAGTTAAATGTTCAATCACATCTAAAGCAATCACGCAATCAAAGGACTGTTGTTCAAATTTCTTGTTGATCTCAGTTACGTCAGCTTGAACATAATCGTTGTGGATTCCATGTTTTCTACTTAACTCTATACTTGGTCCAAACGCATCAACCCCCACAGTTTTTAGTCGGCTGGCAAACAGCTGTATAGGTGATGGAAATCCGCAGCCCACATCTAACAGAGAATCGGCATTGCCCACTATCCTATCAAGTACTGAAGCAAAATTGGGAAATATTTTTAAATATAATCGTTTTAATAATTTCATAGTTATAACTTTATAATTAAATAGGTAAGTAAATATTTCACGCCATTTAAAGCTCATACATTACGAAAGTCTAGGCAGGGTATCCAGCCATTTTTTTGATACCAAGTCCCAAGAATACGAAGCCGAATTAGTAAAACCAAATTTAATCACTCTTTGCGTTTCAGAAGAATTCAGCAATGCTATTCTCATAGTGCTAGCAATACTATCGATCGACATTGGATCACAATATAAAGCACCTTCCCCTGCTATCTCAGGTAAACTAGAAGTATTGGAACATACCACTGGTACACCTAAGCTTTGCGCTTCTAAAATTGGCAATCCAAATCCTTCATATAATGATGGTAAAACTAAAGCTGTCGCGGAACTAATAATTACTCTTTTAGCAGAATCATCTACAAACCCAGTTTGAATGACTGCATGGTCCAAACTAAGTTGCTGTGCTTGTTCTAGAATATTTAGAAATGTATTATCAACCGTACCAACAAAGACTAACTGACAATTTGGAAATTCATCTAAAACAATGGCAAATGCCTTCAAAAGACGTATAAGGTTTTTTCGAGGCCTATTAATACCCAAATATACAAAATATGGAATTTTAATACTATAAATATTGCTAATCTCGGAAAATTCGGGTAAATTTTGTGTAGGCATAAGAGGTACACCTTCAGAAATATGAACTATATTTTTTTCAGAAAAACTATAAATTGCCTTAAGTTCAGTAGCTGAGAAATTTGAAACAGTGTATACCTTAATGCCTAAGAGCTTCGCCAAAAATATATTGGCTTGAATATATAATCGACTAGCAAAACTACGATATTCAGAAAACTTTGCATAAGCACAATCGTGTATAGTTACTACCTTTTTACAAGAAGCAAACCAACAAAAAAATGGTGACGGAGAAAATAAAAATTCAATCTTGTCTCTTCGAGCTAACCAAAATAGCTTCCATTGTTGCATCCATGCACGACCAAATGAAGAAGTGGGAGACGACAAACGCACTACAGAGACTCGATCATGCCCTTGAGAAAACTGAGAAACTTCCACACTTACAAAAGAAGCAGAAGTGTATACAACCCACTCATGTCCTTGCATTACTTTTATAGATGCCCGTAAGAGCTCTAAAGCAAATACTTCTGTTCCTTGTTTTGTTACTGTTGTAGTTAAATCAATTCCTATCCGCATAAAAGTTACTCTTTTACTAAAGAGACACTTTTAAAGACTGCGGCTCTTTTTTTAAACATCTTTGGTAAAAACTTAACCACTCTGCCAAATGCTGGCAAAGATCTAACATCAAACATAATCACAAATAAAAATATACTTAATACCCTGATACAAATAGCCGAATTAACACACTCAGCATTTTTTATTATTGTAAAAAAATAATTGGCAATAATATTTTTGCGAATTCTTGGATTAATGGAATAATAATTTTTTAAATATTTTGCTATTCTAGTTCTGCCAGCAGATAAAGATTTTATCCCTCGATCATGATAGCCGATAGCTTTAGGAACAAATACGGTTTTAAAACCAGCATGATTCGAACGCCATGATAAATCCACGTCTTCCCAATACGTATGGAAAGTCTCATCAAAAAACTCACCATCATAAGCAACGGTATTTAACATAGTTCTACGCAACATCACGGAAGCACCGCTAAAGCCCCATGTATTAGTCTGTTTGTCATACTGTCCAGCATCTATTTCATTTTGGCCACGATCATACGCCCTGCCAGATGGCCGCATACAAAGCCCTGTAGTATCTAAAACATTTGTCTTCGTTCCATTTGAAATATTGAATTGATAAAGCTTGCCAATCGCC
>CAZCTL010000028.1:0-12309 GCA_964501685.1 uncultured Candidatus Saccharibacteria bacterium | reverse complement strand
TGTGAACCTTTTTATCGGCTGCATTGTTGTGTAAGGCTTGTGCATCAGTATTTATGGCTATAAACTCCACCCCACGAATCCCTAACTGGATCATGCGGTTAATAGCATTTGTGCCACCACCACCTAGTCCTAATACTTTTATTCTAGCGAATGTCTCAATTTTTGGCTTCACTTCCATAGGTTTCTTCATAAAAACTACAACTAAGATTTCTTGTTAACTACCCAAATCGTACCATAAATTAACAAAATCGCATATGCCAATACTAGTTTTCTTAAAAACTATATAAATTAAGGTAAAAACGAAGAAAACCAGTCTTTAAGTTTCTTAACATTTGGGTTTTGCAATAGTCTATGTGCACTAAATCCAGAAGTATTTGCAACGGCCCCATGAGAAATGGCCCAAACAATCAACCCACATATAACCGAAAAAGACGGATCTTCTACTTTATCTATAATTGTCCTAAGTCCCTGAACTTGCCCAAGTTGCGCTGGAAGATGTAAATGTTCTTTGGCAAATTCTACAATCCCTGGCATATTGCTAGTTCCCCCTGTCAAAACTACCCCTGCCGGCAATTTACCATCTCTACCAATACTTTTTAATTCTTTATATACATGATCAAAAATTTCCTCAAGTCTTGCCTCAATAATATCTATAATTTCTCTGCGATCTACCTGTTCAGTTTCTGATTCATCCAACTTGGACAAGTCCACTTTATCGTGAACCCCAACATTCCCTCCATTTGCGTGCCCATACAATATTTTTACCCGTTCAGCAGTGTCTATACTCGTCCTTAATCCAATTGCTAAATCGTTAGTAATATGCAAACCACCCAAGGGCAATACCGCCGTATGTAGTAAAGTGTTTTCTTCATAGACAGCAATACTGGTTGTGCCAGCACCAATATCTACCACTACTACGCCCAACTCCTTTTGTTTACGATTCAGCACCCCTTCTGCCACCGCTATCGCACCCACAACTAGTTCTTCAATAACCACCCCAGCTTGGCTAGTCACACGTTGTAGATTTTTAACTAACGGAGTAGAACCATGCACTATAGTTGCATCTACTTCCAACCTAACTCCAGACATCCCAAGTGGATCTTTAATTCCATCCTGTCCATCTAAAATAAAGGCTTTTGGAATAACATGGATAACTTCCCTATTCGGGGGAATGGCCACCGCTTCGGATGCATCCATAACCCGCAGAATATCTGCTTCGCTTACTTCCCCATTAGCCTTTGAAACAGCAATTACACCCTTACTCGTCAAAGACGCTATATGTGTACCACCTATAGCCAAAAAAGCTTTAGTCACCGGCACAGCCGTCATACGCTCAATTTTTTCTAAAGCGGTAGAAAGTGCCGTAATGGCTTCGTCTAAATCTACCACTACACCACGCCTAACACCCGCCGATAAGACTTGAACAGCACCAATAACCGCGGGCAAGTCCCCATCGGCATCAAATTTTACCTGTACCACACGCACCGAATGCGTGCCAATATCAATTCCTGCAATATATTGTTCTTTAGACATTTATTCAAGGAGCATGAAGCATGGAAGCATATAACACAACCAGAAATACAATTGTTACATGTTTTATGTTACATGTTTTATGTGTTTAGTTTTTCTTTGAGTAAACGAGCCAGTAAAGCGCCATCTACAGTAGCACCCAGTTGTTCTTTCAATATTTTCATGGCTACACCAAACTCCGACCCAGTCCAATTATGGACAGCGATGCCCTGTTCAATAGCTATCAAAATTTCCGATTCAGATAATTGCTGTGGTAAATACTTAGCCAAAACCAATGCTTCCTCATTCTCTTTATTTGCGAGATCCGTTCTACCACCACGAGCGTACTCACTTTCAGCTTCTTTTCTCTTTTTGAACTCTGATTGAATAATCTTTAATACAGTTTCGTTCGATAATTCTCCCGCATTGGCAATTTGTTCGTTTTTTAAACGCGAAATAAGTAGCCGAAGCGTACTTACTTCCACTGGACTGTGTTCTTTTAAGGCCTTAGTTAGCAGTTGTTCAAAATCTTGGATGGACATAGACATTACTATTATCTACCCCTTCTAGAGGTTGGAATGGGCTTGCCCATTTTTTTAAGTTCATCACGAATAACTCGTAATTGGGTTCTTCGGCGTGCCGCAACTCTAATTAAGTTGCGACTCTTCCCTGGTTCAAAAAATCGAGTTTTTCTTGCACGCACTAAAATACCGCTCTGCTGAATTTTGCGGTTAAAACGCCGAAGGAGGCTTTCAAATGATTCGTTATCTTTTCGTTTTACTTCTACCAAACTAACTCACCTCTTTCTCTAAAAGATGCTATCTCTTACACACAGGTAAAATACGTAAAAAAATAGCAGTTACATATTGAAACTGCTAATACTGTACCATGAAAATATCATCGGGGTCAATTATTGGCTATTGACCCAAATTACTCCGACAATTGCTTCCCGCCCAGCACATGTAAGTGAACATGCGGAACGACTTGCCCACCCTCTCGCCCGATATTAAAGGAAAGCCGGTAACCTGTTTCGTCAACTTTAGCTTCTTTAGCAACTTTATTGGCAACAAAAATCATTTTACCAAATAGTGGCTCGTCTGCTTCCGTCATTGCGCTTACTATAGGGATATGACGTTTGGTGATAACCAGCATATGCACTGGCGCTTTAGGCAAGATATCGGGCACCACTAAAACATCATCATCTTCGTAGATGATTTTTGCTGGTATAGAACGTTCTACTATATTGCAAAATACACAATCGTCTGGATCCATAAGAATAGAATTATGAGTTAAGAGTCATCCACCGTCGCCAACCTGCGCTACGCCGATGGCTTCGGCAAGGCGAGGGCTGTGGCGGACAGGTGAGTTAGGAATAGAACTAAGGGGTTTTCGTATTTTTACATAACTCATAATTCATAACTCCAAACTCAATCCTACCTGCCTAGTCGCTTTTTCACTTCTGTTACAATTTTATCATAACTAAAGGTTTCTTGCATGCCACTTTTTACATCCCGCAAAATTACTATTTCGTCTACAGCTTCTTTTTGGCCCATAATAAGCGCGATTGGACTACTGGCTTCTCCCGCAGCCTTGAGTTGATTCTTTACTCCAGCATAACCAAAGTAGTCAAAAACGGTCACCCCTGCATCAGTTAAATCCCGAAACAGCCTAAGACTCCGCTTAGCTGCCAGTTCACCAAGTGGAACTAAATATACTTCCGGGATTCTTAGAGCCTTAAGCTCCGGAACTAAGCCTCGCTCAACTAGAGCCTCACGAACTTTAAGCAAACTAACTCTTAGCCCAAAAGAATGCGTAGGTTTACCACCCAACCGCTGTAACAACCCTGCGTGCCCTTCCGCTTGTGCGATAACAGTTGCCCGGCCTTCCATGGGAAGTTTTAAAGACACAATCGTTCCTGTAGATCCTTCCATACCAACCAATAAAGGACTCAACTGATAAGGAATCTGTAATTCCTCAAGGGCTTCTAGCAAATTAGTAAAATGTTTACGAGATACTTCATCCAGATAATCCAACACGGTTGGCGCCTCTCCTAAAACCGACTGACATTCAATCTTATTACACCGTAAAACTTCTATTGGATTGTCCGAAATGTTATCCGAACAAGTGTCACACAATTCATAACGATTGGCTTTCAAAAATTCTTTTAACACTTCTGCATATTGTTCTTGACTTGCGGCATTACCACGAATGTTAATTTCAAAAAGCACGTCGGACAAACCTAGCATATTAAACAATTGCCATACGGCACCCAACACTTGTGCTTCAGTTAAATGATTATATGTCCCCCAAACTTCTAAACCAAATTCGTAGTCAATAGCCACTTTCTTCACACCAGATCTAACACCGGGACCAGAAAAAGTCCATTTTGTTAACTCCGATTCCGAAGGTTTCATGCCAGAAAGCAACCTAAGCACCGAGGGTAATAACGCCGACCGAATAGCTACCATTCTGCCTTCCACTTCTGTTGTTATAAGATTACTAACTCTACTATCATCTGCGCCATAAATTACACTGTAAAGCAACGGATCTTCCAACATTGGTAATTCCACTTTAGTAAATCCATATCTATTTACCACAATCTCACAGGCAACCAAAACAGATTGCCATACTGCATCTTGATTGGTGACTATATCAAAATTACCAGGTACATTGATGGACTTTTTTGTAACTGTTGTAGCTACTTTTCTCTCCATAATAGTTTTTTCCGAAAAGGTGCTTTCCGTAAATAGTTTCTTTGTCGGAAACACCAATGTATACAAAAAATTAATTTCATCTATTTCGCTACGGTACAGCCAGATAGTTAATCGCCGGCGTACCAAGCCAGAGTTATTCAGGATAGGTATAATGCTTTATCACTCCAAACAACCTCAAAGGTAAAACCCGTAAAAATACTTTACCCACCATATCAAACTTTGGCAACAATCCCCACACTCTGGAATCACTGCTTTGCAGACGATTATCCCCCAAAACATAGAACTGATCTTCACCAACTTTAACAGGTTCTAGTTTGCCAAGAGTTACATTTTGGTTGGGTAAATATTGCTCATCTAAAACAATACCGTCTGGATGCACTTTATTAAATATAGTTACCTTACCTTGATCCACCAACACACTCTCGCCCGGCAACCCAATAATGCGTTTAATAAAATATTGCTCGGGATCTTGCGGATAGCGAAAAACAATAACATCTCCTCTTTCTGGCTCATGTAACCTATAAGAAATTTTTTGTACAATTAAATATTCTCGATTGTGAAAATTTGGTACCATGGAGGACCCCGAAACTACAAATGGTTCGGCAATAAAAGGACGAATAATGAGCCAAACCAGTACAAAGGCCATTATAAATACTTTGGCCAAATCCCAAGCAAATAAAGCAACCGACTTTATTGTAGTCGTTACTTCTTGTTCTGCCTCAGATTGTGCTTCTTGTTTTTCAATCTCTTGGTTTTGTTTAGACACGGCGATGATTATTTAAAACTTAAATATAAAGCAAAAATTTACTCACTTTCCCACAAATTCAATCCTCAACAAACCTTAACCACCAAATGCTAAAACCTGTACAACGTGTAAAAAGTACTCATACCTAGTAGCCACTACTGGACTCGAACCAGTGACCTCTCCGACCGTGCCCCGCACCATTCTCATCTTATAAAATATGGTGGGCGGTACAGGACTTGAACCTGTGACCCCTGCAATGTGAATGCAATGCTCTACCAGCTGAGCTAACCGCCCACATGGACTGATAAATCTTAATGAAATATTAGAATGGTGCGGGGTGAAAACGGAATGCTCTAGCCAACTGAGCTAAGTGGCCATGGTAATCGGTAACTGAATAACTATTCATATATCTAGCACTTTTGAATACCCTTACTCACATATTACTGCCAAATGTAGAGAATTTGCTTGCATTCTCCATATTTAGATTCTTACCAGCCCCAATAAAATCATTAAATGTACAACAACTATACCATTGCTAATTGAACATTGCAAGAATGGTTCCTATGCACTATAGTCAACTATTTGTTATACTGTACCTTGCAATAACAAGACAGCTAGGATACTCCAAATGTTAGATCAAAACCCAAATAACCACCCGTTAGATGCCATACACAAAGCACCTATTATCTCTGTTAAAGTTGGCATTCCTAAGCCAAAAACCAGTAAGTTTTCTTGGTTTAGATTAGTTATTGTTCTTATATTAGTAGCTGTTAGTATAGGCGCCACATATACCATTACAGTTGCGCATCAATGGTCCAAAGGAAGCTTTGTGGGCAAAGATAGTAATAATTTTATTGAAAATGCAATAGACTTTATCAGAGGCAGCACGGGGCAAGTCCATATAGAAGGTGAAGAAACCGGATATATTAACATTTTACTGTTAGGGATAGGCGGTGAAGGACATGACGGACCATATTTATCAGACACTATTATTCTGGGCCAACTTAACCTCACTACCAACGAAGTGGCTTTTGTAAGCATCCCTCGAGATTACCAAGTCAAGCTACCAAAAAACTATGGGTTTAGAAAAATTAACGCGGCGTTTGCAGAAGGTTACAACTTACACAAAGATTGGAGTGAAGCTGGTTCGTGGGCAACTGGCGTAGTTAGCGAACTGTCTGGTATTAAAGTGAATTATTTTGCTGTAGTAGATTTTAGCGGTTTTGAACAAGCTATAAATCAAATTGGCGGACTGGACGTGACAATTGACAGAACCTTCACAGATTATCAGTACCCAGATAACAAAGAAGGTTATCTGCCACCGCAAACCTTTACCCAAGGTACTCAACATATGAACGGACAAACTGCTCTCATCTTTGCCAGATCTAGACATGCTGCGGGGCCAGAAGGAAGTGATTTTGCCAGAAGTCAACGTCAACAAAAAATTATTACCGCTTTTCGTGAAAAAGTTCAGCAACTCAATCTAGTGTCCAATAGTGGGCAAATTACTTCACTCTTACACACCTTTGCCTCACACTTTCACACCAATCTCTCGCCCGGACAACTAATTCGCTTAGCTAAAATTGCGCAAAAAATTGATTCAACTAACATAACATCCATTAGCTTAGACCCAGAAACCGGACTCATTTGTTCAGATATTACTGAGGACACCAAAGCGTATGTTCTCGTCCCTTGTTATGGCACGTCCGCAGATGATATTCATAGTTTCTTCATAAATGCTCAGTATATTGGCAAATTAAGAGAAGAAAAAAGTGTTGTATGGGTTGCCACAAGCAATCCTAAAAACAACAGTTATAAACGCATAGAAGCCACGTTGCAATCTGCCGGTCTAACCGTCTGGCCTATTAGTTACACAGATGTCCAACCTGAAGAAAGTGTAATTTACGAAATAAATAAAAAGCCCGCTACCGCCGACTATCTAAAAAATTTGCTCAGTGCCCGTGAAGTCACCCTACCTCCTCCAAATATCAAAATTGATTCAACCCGAAGCGATATAATTATTGTTTTAGGTTCCAAACTTCCAGAACGCTTTACCAAACCACTCCCTCCTGTCCCTACCTTACTGCCATCACCCAGCCCCTCCCCAAGCCCTACTGCCACACCAGTACCAACCATTAAACCACTCAACAATTAAACAAGTAAACAATTTAACAAATTAACAACAAAAACATAAAAGCCAGAACATGGACTTAATGTTTAATTGTTTAATTGTTACGTTGTTAAATTGACTTATGCATCTCCCTATCGTTGCCCTTGTAGGATTGCCAAATGCAGGAAAATCTACCCTATTCAATAAAATTGTAGGGGGTCAGTTAGCCGTCACCAGTGAAGTAGCCGGCACTACTAGAGACCGCCAGTACGCAGAAGTGGCTTGGAACGGTAAACATTTTAACTTGTTGGATACAGCGGGGCTAGATTTTTTTGGTGACAAAGATGAGTTAGAGATTTCCGTAAAGAAACAAATAGACATAGCAACCACAGAAGCAGACATACTGCTCCTAGTTACAGACGGTAAAGCAGGTGTAGAAGCGCTAGATAGAAACGTTATTTTAAGTTTTAGAAAAATTAAAAAACCTGCCATAGTCGTAGTCAACAAACTGGACTCCCCCAAAAACACCGAAGCCCTCGCTGCTCCATTTTTTAAACTAGGGATAAAATCAGTTTTTTCCGTATCCAGCGTTACTGGTCGGGGCATTGGCGACCTCCTTGATCACATTACCTCACTTCTACCGGATAGTGACCCAGCTAACGCCTACCCGCTAACGCCTAAAGCCTCGATTGCCGTAGCAATCGTTGGAAAACCCAACGTAGGCAAATCTAGCATTTTTAATAAAATTCTGGGCCAAGAACGAGTGGTGGTTTCTAACATCCCAGGCACTACCCGTACTGCCATAGATAGCGAAATACAAATTGACGGCGTAGACTACACCTTTATAGACACCGCAGGTCTTAAGAAAAAAGAACACAGGCAGGCAAGACCAGACGTCTACTCTGGTTTCCAAACTTATAAGTCCATCCGCCGAAGTGACGTTTGCCTATTTGTAGTAGACGCTACAGAACCAATTACCAGCCAAGATAAAGCCATAGCCGAAGAAATTATTCACCAAGAAAAAGGCTGTATTATCCTAGTCAATAAGATGGATCTTTACGAGTTAGAGACTAAGCGAGGGAAAAAACCTAGCACCCCTCTTTCCAAGGAAACGTTAGATAAGACGAACAATCAACAATTTGCAATCAACAATTTGCAATTGTATATCTCTCACCACTTCCCCTTCCTCTGGATGTGCCCAGTTTATTTTGTCTCTGGGCTAGACGGTACTGGACTTGCCGAAGCCTTAGAACAGATAAAACCTATATTTGATAGGCGCGCCAAAACAGTACCAGAAGAAACACTAAAAGCCCTACTTGCTAAATGCATAAAAGCTAACCCACCCAAGCGCCTTATGGACCAAAAAGTGCCAAAAATCTCCGGGTTAGTGCAAATAGGCACCAATCCTCCAAAGTTCCAGCTCTTAGTAAACCACACTCCAGCCATTCAGGAACAATTTCGTAAATCTATAGAAAACGCCATCATAAAAGAGCTGGACTTTTGGGGCACCCCCATAAAGGTGCACAAAGTAAAAAAGATATAAAAAAAACGGCGACCGACTGCAAATGGTCACCGCTAAGACATGATTGACGGATGGTTTATCGGCACAAACAGGCATCCACCTAGACTGGGTGAATCACAGGACACGTTTCAACTTCACATATCCATCCGGCTCATCCGTGCATTCATATTTCCATTCCTTAGGCCTTCGACCCAAGTAGTGCATATAGGACGCTGTTTGAGCCACCTCGCCCAAGACCCAACTTGCGTTTCGCTTGTTGGCGGGCTTAAAAATTACGTGTTCACCCACCGCGAGCTCTTTGCTCAGATCGATGAACTGTAGCTGGTAGAACATATGACCTCCTTGGACGACTGCTAACAGGCTGAAGTATGAGCTACGTCCAGCCCTAGCAGATACCAAATAAGATACACACACGCAATACATTTTGCAAGCAGGGATTTTTAGATGTGTAGATTCTTCTTCCCTCCCCAATCAATGGGGAGGGCTAGGGAGAGGTTTTATTGATGGGCATCTTCTAACGCGACGTTAGAAGATGCCCATCTAAAAGCGTCATGATATACTTTAGTCATGAAACTAATAGTCGGTCTGGGT
This sequence comes from uncultured Candidatus Saccharibacteria bacterium, assembly GCA_964501685.1. Classification (GTDB taxonomy): domain Bacteria; phylum Patescibacteriota; class Doudnabacteria; order UBA920; family UBA920; genus JAEUSE01. The sequence goes on along the minus strand of CAZCTL010000028.1, from coordinate 3,118 downwards.
AATCCAGGAAAGAAATACACACACACTCGGCACAATGCGGGTTTTTTGGCGTTAGATTTTTATTTAAAAAATTTAGAAACCATTTCTTGCACCTCCCGCTTTCAAGGACAAGTCTGCGAAGTGCACTTTGGCATTTCTAAAGGGTTACCCTTTGCAACAAAGGGTAACCCTTTAGCATCCATGCAAAAAGTATTTTTTGTAAAACCACAAACCTACATGAACCAGTCCGGCGAAGCAGTCCGCGAGATTGTAAATTTTTATAAAGTTGATGTAGCAAAAGATTTGCTAATTGTCCACGACGAGATAGACTTAAAATTTGGCTACACTAAACTTGCATTTGACTCTCGTCCCGCCGGACATAATGGCATAAAAAGTATTGTAGAAAATCTTGGCACACAAAAATTCCACCGACTACGCATAGGCATAGAATCACGCTTGAGCCGAGCGGAAAGCCCCACCGATGAATACGTCTTAAGCCAGTTCACGGCCCATGAGTTAGAAGTCTTGCAAAATAGAATCTTTCCGTCAGTAAAAGAAGCAATAGAACAATTTATCACTGGATAAAAATCGCACATTGGTTTGAGACTAGGAGACTACTAACGGAGACTCATTGAGATTAATTGTCTAAAACAACTAATCTCTTAGTTTCAAACAGTCTCCATTAATCTCCTCTATAAAATTTTGTAACAAAAAAATCCCACACTAGTGGGACTACAGTTTCTTTCCAATATCCCACCTGCAAGTGAAAGACTGCAGACAGACGCCTACAAACCTTTACTCATTGCTAGTAGCGGGAGATAGGAGGGATTGCCCCCACGTTCGCACTTGCAAGCAGGATACTAAAAAGAAGTATGTTATTAAGAGAATTATCCAATAAAAAAGCCCCTCAACTTATCTACACACATTATACACCTTTATGGCTATATTGTCAAGCACTAGTTGAATACATGAATTATGAGTTATGAGTAAGGATTTATGAAGTTAAAACATAAGAAAAAAGCTAAGAAACTACAACTGCAATCTTTTTATTCCTAATTCATAACTCCTAACTCATAATTCGCTCCCTCCCCATGGACGACAGCCTCTATCTTCACTGCTTAAACCTCTTCCCCAAATTTGGTCCAAAAAGGTTAGCTCTTATAGCTAACTATTTTGAGAGTTTCCAGCAAGCCTTTATTGCACCAGTAAACGAACTGGTGCAAGCGGGCATTGCAGGTGAAGTAGCCTCGGAATTTAAAACTTTTAGAGAGAATATCGTACCAGAGGCAGAAGCGGAAAAACTACACCACTTTAATATTTCACTTATTAGCGCTCGAGACCAACTATATCCAAAGCTTTTGCAAGAAGCCGACCTACCACCTCAACTCCTCTATCTCCGAGGAACCTTGCCAGCATCAGATAGTATTTTGCTCGCAGTCGTAGGAACTAGAAAAATTACAACATACGGCCGAAGTGTTATTCCCCAACTGATTGGTCCACTCATAGACGCAGGGCTTGTGCCAGTCTCCGGCCTTGCCTACGGCGTAGACGCAGAAGTCGCAAGATTTGCAATAAGCAAACAAGCCACCACAATAGCAGTACTAGGTTCTGGCTTAGACGATAAAACTCTGTACCCACGAGAACATGCTCTTCTAGCAGAAGAGGTCATAAATAACGGCGGAGCACTTTTAAGTGAGTTTGCCCCTGGCACACCTGGTTTTAAACAAAACTTTATTAGCAGGAACCGCATTATTGCAGGTCTTTGCATAGGTACACTCATAATAGAGTGCGACCTTAAAAGTGGCTCGCTCATAACAGCCCAGTACACTCTAGACATGAACCGTAGACTTTACGCAGTCCCAGGACCAATCTACGCTAGTGAGTCGCGGGGGCCTAACAACTTAATCAAAATGGGCGCGAGTTTGGTTACCGAGGCCAGTGATATACTGCAAGACTTGAATATAGACCCAATACTAGAAAACATTTCCCTACCAGAAAGTCCTCAAGAAAGCATTATTCTTGATATACTAGAACAAGGCACAACCAGTGCCGATACGCTTATTGTGCAATCTGGTCTAGAACCAAGCCTAGTTACCACCACCCTTACTTTCTTAGAAATAAAAGGGGTAATAAAAAATGTGGGCGCCCAGCAATACATTCGCATTAGATAATATTTTATCAGTTCTATCGGTCCTATCGGTCCTATCGGTCCTATCGGTCCTATCGGTCCTATAAATTATATGCCAGAGTTCCTAAAACACAAGATTGTACCAATAATAACTATTACGATCATTTTTTTCGGAATTGTTGTAAGTAGCTATTATTATCGGAGCCAAAAACCCATCACTCACCTGCTGGCTACAAACGATAAGACTCTATTGGATATCTGGCAACAAGCCAGCGAGCTAGCAAAGCCAAAGCAAGTAAATAATACTCCTACCACTGTAACATTCCTAGCCGTTGGCGACATTTCTTTGTCGCGCAATATTGCTCAAACAATTAAAACTAAAAATGATGTTTTGTATCCGTTCCGCGGAGTCGATGAACTATTGCGGTCTACCGACTTTAATTTTGGAAATTTAGAAACCCCGTTTTCCAGTACCGATACGTTTACCGCTCAAAACACTTTAGTGTTCAACGCCCCTAAAGCCAACGTGGCAGGGCTACGGGAATATAATTTTAAAGTCCTTAACCTTGCCAATAATCATGCTTACGATAAAGGCATGGATGGTATAACAACTACAAGAAAAATCTTGGCCGAAAACCAACTACTCTTTACCGGGACAGGAGAAAATTTGGATGAAGCCTGGACTCCAGTTATCTATGAAGTAAATGGAATTAATATAGGCTTTCTCGGCGCCTCATACTCTTCTATTAACGATGACGGCAAAACCACTAACAATTATGTTGCTCGTATTGAGGATTTAAAAAGTTTGCAATCTGCAATCTACAATCTAAAATCCACCTCCCCCTCCCCTCCTTTAAAAGGAGGGGCTGGGGGAGGTGTGGACTTCGTCGTCGTCACCATGCACGCCGGCACCGAATACACTACTAAACCAAATGATGCCCAAGTAACATTCGCCCATGCGGCCATAGATGCTGGCGCGGATATTGTCATTGGCCACCATCCCCACTGGGT
>CAZCTL010000027.1:0-12322 GCA_964501685.1 uncultured Candidatus Saccharibacteria bacterium | reverse complement strand
AAGTGCAGAGTGAAAAGTGAATAGAACAAACAATTCAAAAACCACCCAGTTGGGTGGTTTTTGTTATGGTGGGCGTGCATGGACTCGAACCATGGACCCCGAAGGTATAAGCTTCGTGCTCTAACCAGCTGAGCTACACGCCCACGCGTAGCGCGGGCACAGAAGCGCTAAGCGCTTCGCCCGTAGAGAAATTATAGCTGAATATGGAAGTTTTCAGCAACTGTACGAAATTAGTCCAAATCCGTATACTCTATATATGTTATATATAGTTGCAACGCCAATTGGCAATTTAGAAGATATTACACTTCGCGCTATCCGAACACTTAAGGAGGCGGATTTTATTATTGCGGAAAACCCTTTACACACGGTCAAACTCTTAAAGCATTTTGAAATACCCAAAAAAGAAATGGTCCAGTTTGCAGACCACAACGAGCAACGATCAATGCCCAAAATACTAGAAAAACTAGCCTCGTGCAACGGAGTACTCGTAAGCGATGCAGGTACTCCAGGCATTAGCGACCCAGGCTTTAGGCTGGTGCGTGCATGTGTAGAAAAAGGAATAAAAGTAGAAAGTATCCCTGGCGCCAGTGCAGTCATAGCTGCGTTGGCTGGCTCAGGACTTCCTACCGATAGATTTCTATTTGTAGGATTTTTACCCAAGACAGAACCTAAGCTACTACAAGCACTAGAGCAAGCCAAGACAGCCAAGAGCACGCTGGTTATATATGAATCTCCTCAGCGCATTGTAAAAACTATTACATCAATCGCAAAAGCATATCCCGATGCCCATGTAGTTATAGCCCGTGAGCTAACCAAACTCCACGAAGAATTTTTACGCGGCACCGCCCAGGAAGCACTAAAACAACTTACCAAAAAAGCCTCCATCAAAGGCGAAATAGTCCTTCTCGTATCATTTAAATAGTTCTACAATTCTAGTCGCAATTGCGACTAGAATTGTAAACCAACTATAATGGTAGTAAAATAATAGCATGATACACCAATCGATAAGAAAACAAATACTAAATCTACCTCCAGATCAATTACAAAATATTGAAGCAATACTCAGTTCAGAAAAAGTAAAAACTATTACTAGCGATATTATCATAATTGCCGGTGTTGTTGCTATGGTCGGCGCACTATTTACCTTTCCAAATCTAGTTAAGATAATTGGGCCACTACTACAGAGAAAATATAAAAAACCGCTTCGTTCAAAAGAGCAAAGGGCAAAACTACTTAGAGCAATCTACTACCTCAAACAAACTGGACAGATTAAGATTGAGGATGAAAACGACGGTTGGCATATACGACTAACAGACATAGGTCAACGAAAATTTGAAAATGTTAAAAAGGAAATTAGGTTTATACCAAAGCCTATTACATGGCCTGGAACATGGTGGCTAGTGGCCGCAGATATACCAACTAAAAACCATAAGGTAGGGGCGGATATGTTTCGTAGAAAAGTGAAAGAATTAAACTTCTACCCTCTGCAAAGAACTCTGTGGATTCATCCCTTTGACCCAAGACGTGAGCTAGAATTAGTTTCTAACCAATACAACATAGGGCAATTTGTAACTGTGATGGAGATTAAAAGGCTAGACAAGCAAGATGAACTTACAATCCGCAATTTCTATAAAACGCTCAATTTACAATTCTAGTCGCAATTGCGACTAGAATTGTAAATATGACAACATAAATTATTATTGATGTGCTCGCACTACGAAAAATGTAACCGCGACATAGAGAACGATACCCGCATTTACGAGTTCTTTGAGCGCATTCTGGAGATAGCCTAACCCTTGGCAGAGATTTAAAACCTCTCTATCATAAATCTAGAACCAGAACTTTTCATTCAGCATTTATATATATGTCCGGACACAGTAAATGGTCACAAATAAAACGGAGTAAAGGGGCAAAAGACGCTAAGCGTGGTTTGCTATTTTCTAAGTTATCAAAAAAGATCACCTTAGCCGCCAAGGCAGGGAGCAGCCCCGACCCGGCTCTCAACTTTCAGCTCCGAACAGAAATAGAAGCAGCCAGAGCCCTAGGCATGCCTAGCGACAACATAGAACGAGCCATCAAAAAAGCTTTTGATAAAGATGCCACGCAAATGCACGAAGCTATTTACGAAGGGTATGGGCCTTTTGGCACAGCTTTTTTGGTGGAGGTGGTTACAGACAGCACCAACCGAGCCGTACAAACTATTAAGCACTCATTTACCAAGCACGGCGGAAGTCTGGGCGCTATGGGTAGTGTGGCTTGGCAGTTTGAGGTGAAAGGACAGATTCTCGTTGAGAATAATTCCCAATTTCTAATTTCTAATTCCCAAAATAAGACACCTGACTTAGCTGAGTTTGAATTAATTGCTATAGATGCTGGAGCGGATGACGTGAGCGAGTCGGACGAAGGACTGGAAATATATACAACCCCAGAAAAATTACAAACAGTACAACTTGCGCTAGAAGCAGCCGGGGCAAACATTGCTCAGTCACAAATTATTAAAGAGTCTAGTCAAGGTGTAGACTTAACCGAGGATCAAAAACTGAAAGTTGATGCTTTATTTGCCGAATTAGAAGATAACGAAGACGTGGTAGCGGTACATACAAGCGCAAATCTTTAAATCATAAAACATGTAACATGAAACATATAACAACAATGCAAGGCGTACATAGCCTTGCATTAAAATGCTTCATGTTACATGCTCCATATTATATGACTATACTAGGAATAGATCCCGGAACCGCTACAACTGGTTTTGGGATAATAGAAAAGAAAAAAGATGGCACTTGGCGAGCTGTGGAGTTTGGTGTAGTTTCAACCGATAAATCTTTGAGCGACGCAGAACGTCTCAAGGTATTGGCAAACGACCTACAAATAATTATTAAAAAGCACAAACCAAACGCTGCGGGAGTGGAAAAGATCTACTTTACCACAAACCAAAAGACTATAATAACTGTTGCCCAGTCCAGAGGAGTAATTTTACTTGTGTTAGAGCAACAAGGTATACCTATTTTTGAGTTTACCCCACTCCAAGTGAAAAGCACTCTTACCGGCTACGGCAAGGCAGATAAAAAACAAGTCCAGTTTATGATTAAGCGAGAGTTTGGCCTTAAGGCAACGCCCAAGCCAGACGATGTTGCCGATGCGCTGGCTATTGCTTTGTGTTGTGGCCTGCAAACCAAATAAACATGTTAGCAATTTAACAATTAAACATAAAGACGGTGTCTTGTCTGTACGTTAAGTTGTTAAATTGTTTAGTTGTTAATTTGATTACGGGGCTGGACCCCGTATATCAACACTTAAAATAAGTGAAGAATTACTTGGGCCATTTCCCCAAGAGTCTAAAAACACAAAAGCGATGTCCTAATAACTTTAAATGTTGTATTATGGGGCTGGACAAAACTAACCACAGCTGTTAGACTATGCATACAGTAAAGAAATTCTTTACACAAAATTAGCTAATTTCCTTTCTTAAAATATTATTTTAGAAAGGTCGAGGAGACATACTATGTCTGACGAAGTACAACCACAAGACGACACAATGCAACCAGCAGGTGCCCCAGTAGAGCCAACGGCAACCCCTACTCCAGTAGTTGAAGAGCCAGCAACTCCTACCGAAAACCCAGCAATGTAGTTTTATTTTAAAACCCCCTGCCAAAAGCAGGGGGTTTTAAACTGTATATAAATTTATATAATCCGAATAAACTTTCTTTTACCCACCTGTAGAAGCAGGTTATTTTTTTTCTGCACTTGTATTTCCTTGTCACTTGTTTCTTGTTTCCGATTAATCCTTACCCCACCTTGATCTAGCATGCGGCGTGCATCTGCTTTGGATGATACAAGTTTAGTAAGCACTAGCAAATCCACTAGTTTATAACTACCTGGTTTTACACTTACTTCCTCAATATTTTCCGGCAACTCTTTCTTGCTAAACTGCGCAATAAAGTCTGCCTTTGCCTTATCTGCCAACTGCTTACCATGATACTGGCACACTATTTGCCAAGCCAGCTGCAATTTTTGATCACGCGGATTACTAATTTTAGCCAAGAACACTTGTACTTCTTTCATGGGAACTACCGTAGCCAGCTCAAAGTAGCGAGCTATTAACTCATCCCTAAGCGACATTACTTTACCGAACATGTCCGATGGTGTATCGGTTAAATTTATCACGTTACCCCAAGAGCTAGACATTTTTCTACCATCTGTGCCTTCTAGTAAATCAAAAGTCATTATGTCTTGAGGCTCCTGGCCATAGAGCGGTTGGATGCTTCTACCTGCAAGCAAGTTAAACCTCTGGTCTGTACCCCCAAGCTCCAAATCCGCTTTTACAGCCACGCTATCGTAACCCTGCATTAGCGGATACATAAGTTCACGCAGAGAAACACGCTTGCCTTCATCAAGCCTTTTCTTAATAAGCTCCCGAGCAGCAAACTCGTGCAAACTAAACACATTGGCCATAAGACTCACTTCCATCAAAGATAATTTCTTCAGCCATTTGGAGTTAAAATGGATTTCTGTTTTGTGCTTATCCAAAATTTTGAACGCTTGGGTTTGATAGTTTTGCATGTTTTCCTTAACCTGAGCTTCCGATAGCATTGGACGTTCCGCGTCTTTGTCGGAGGTGTCGCCAACCAATCCAGTAAAGTCACCAATAATCAGCACCACCTGATGCCCAAGATCTTGAAAAGCACGGAGTTTCCAAAGTTGTACCGCCCGACCAATATGGATATTGGGACTGGTTGGGTCTATACCAAGTTTGACGCGTAATTTTTTCTTACCCTTCAGTGCACTTTCCAAGTGTTTACGGTCCACCACGTCTGTAACTCCTCGCGTAAGAAGTTCTTCAATTTTTTCTTGTTTAGTCATAATAAAATCAACTTAACAATTAAACATATTAACAATTAAACATTTAGGATCCAACCCTAACTGAGTATGTTGTTAAATTGCTAATATGTTTACTTGTTTATTGACTAGAGTATACCACTTTTACACACCCGCTAAAAGCACGTATAATACAACATATGCGTATATATTCCATACAATCAGTCAGCCATGCCTCCGGCAAGCACGCTCGGAGACTTTGGAAAAAAGTCTTTCAAAAAAAGAATATTATTTTCACATGGATTTTTAGATTGTTTGCACTGGGTGTAACCGGCCTAGCCATACTCTTTGTGTATTATAGTTTTACTTTGCCAGATCCAAATACACTTCTACAAAGAACCGTAGCTGAATCTACCAAAATTTACGACCGAAATGGGGAATTACTTTATGAAATTCACGGAGAAGCCAAACGGACACTTGTGCAGTTTGACCAAATTAATAACCATCTTAAACATGCTACCATTGCGGTAGAAGATAAAGATTTTTATAAACATAGTGGAGTTTCGTTTCGGGGTTTAGCAAGAGCCATACTTATAGATATATCTTCCGGCAAGAAGCAACAAGGAGGCAGCACCATTACTCAGCAATTTGTAAAAAATGCTTTACTTACCAATGACAAACGGATTACCAGAAAGATTAAAGAGCTTATTTTATCCGTAGAATTGGAAGCCAGATATTCTAAAGATCAAATCTTACAACTTTACTTAAATGAAATACCTTATGGTAGAAACGCCTATGGCATAGAAGCTGCCAGTAAAGCTTACTTTAACAAGTCCGCAAGTAATTTGAGCCTAGCGGAAAGCGCTTATTTGGCAGCACTCCCTCAGTCTACTACTTATTACAACCCACTCGGACCACACAGAGACGCATTAGACAACAGGCAACAAACCATACTTAAGCTTATGTTGGCTCAAGGCTATATAAGCAAGGAAGAACTGGTTCATGCGGAAGAAGAAAAAGTAGTATTTACTCCCATAAAGAATAGTTTAAAGGCTCCCCACTTTGTGCTATATGTCCAAGATTACTTGGCTCAAAAGTACGGTGAACGAACTTTGGAAGAAGGCGGCTACAAAGTATATACCACATTAGACAGCAGGCTCCAAACTATTGCTGAAAATGCAGTCAGCGTTCAAGCTGAAAAAAATGCATCAGTTAGCAACGGTAATAATGCGGCATTTGTAGCTATAGACCCTAAAACTGGTCAAATTCTGGCAATGGTTGGAAGTAAAGATTTCTTTAGTGAAAGTTTTCCAGTTGGATGCAAATCGGGAAAAGACTGTTTGTTTGACCCAAATGTAAATGTGACAATCGTAAACAGACAACCTGGAAGCAGTATTAAGCCTTTTGTATATCTAACTGCTTTTAAAAAAGAGTTTGGCTTTAGCCCTGCTAGTTTACTCATGGATGTTACCACCAACTTTGGAAGAAACGGCAATACCGATTATATTCCACAAAATTACAAAGGTAACAATAACGGCCCAGTCTCAATGAGGAAGGCCTTGGCTGGCAGTTTAAATATTCCGGCAGTTAAAACCTTGGCTTTGGTTGGGGTAAATAATGCCACCGCTACAGCACATGATTTGGGAATAACCAGCCCCCTAGAAAACTGTGGGCTTTCACTGGTACTTGGTGGGTGTGAAGTTAAACTCTTAGATCACACAAACGCCTACGCAACGCTCGCCAACGGTGGAGTGAAGCACAACGCCACCCCCATACTAAAAGTGGAAAGTAAAAGTGGAGACGTATTGGAAGAATATCAAGAACGTGGTTTACGAGTAGTAGACGAACAAGCTGTTTATGAGGTAACTAGTATACTTTCGGATGACGCGGCAAGAAGTTATATATTTGGTGCTGGTAGCCAACTCACCTTGCCCGGTCGACCAGTAGCATGCAAAACCGGTACCACCAACAAATGGAAGGATGGCTGGAGCATGTGTTACACACCTGGACTTGCTGTAGGAGCCTGGGTGGGAAATAGTAATAACAAAGAAATGAAAACTAGTGCAGATGGCTCTAGAGTTGCGGCTCCAATTACAAACGCATTTCTAAAAGAAGCTTTAAAAGGTACCCCGGTTGAATATTTTAATAAACCCGCAGGTATTGTAACCATAACCGTAGATGCGGTATCTGGGTTGTTACCCACGGAATACACCCCCCAAACAAAAGAGGAAATATTTGCTTCGTATGCTGTACCTACCAAATTTGACAATGTGCATATAGTAGCAAAAATTGATAAAACAACCGGCCAACCCGCAAACAATTTAACCCCAGCCGAAAATGTAGAACTAAGATCATATTTGGTTTTCAGAAGTGAGCGACCAGATAATCCCGCATGGGAAACACCAGTTCGCGAATGGATGATAAGCCAAAACTTGGCAATACCACCTACTGGAGCAGATATTATTTATCCAGACAATAGTGAGGGACCAGTTGTAACCATCACTGAACCACAAGCAAATAGTATAATTACCCAACTACCCTTTAATGTTACAGTAGAGACAAAAGAGTTAGTTACTCGCTTAGACGTACTAATAGACGGCAAACTTATAGAAAGCAAAACCAGTGCGCCTTTTACTTTTCAAATCTATAAAACCATTACCGATGGGCCGCGAACTATTGCGATACATGCTGTAAGTCAATCTGGTAAAGCCACAGATTTAAGTATCCCGGTAACAGTAGCCATAAATGCGCCATTAACCATTTTGAGTCCTGCCAAAAACAATATTACCATTAGTCCAGTAACACTAAGAGCTATTAGTGGTAACAATTTAGGCACAGCAGTATTTTATGTAAATGATATAGCCGTAGGCAGTAGCCTAGCAATTCCTACCGACAACTCTTATATATACGAATTTATCTTTGATGCGCCTGCACCTGGCACCTATAAACTGCTAGTCAAAGCTGGTAATGCCCAAACGCAAAAAGAGACATTTATTATTACTGACCAGTCACAATAATTAATCATCTCAGCCATAAAACAGCCCGGGTATTAACCCGGGCTGTTTTATGGCTAGTTATTTAAATAAAGCCTCTATATCATCTGTAAAATTAATATTAGTGGTTTTAATTAATCTCACAAAATATTTGTTGGCAAGCTCATTCAGCTCCTGCTCTAACTTTATATCTAACTTATATGGCGATACCCAAATGCTTGCTTGCCATTTCCGAAAGCCTAAAGATTTTAACCTATTACGCAAAAAGGTTCTTACATTTCTTTGCTTCTCAGGAATATCAAAAATTACCAGTTTCCAAATTCCATCACGTTCTGGTCGTTTAGTTAAAAGAAGAGAAATGCCATCTTCGCTTATTAGTACCCTACTTTTTGCCGGATCTGCATATAAAAGCAGGCCCTGGGTCACCAACCTAAACACGGCATCATAAACAATTTTTCTAGGATATTGTTTTGTAAAAACAGAAAATAATGGTGTTAGAGCCAGCGGGCCACTAGACCTACTAACTTCAACCAAGATTTCTATGCTAAGAGGTGTGTGGGATCGTGCCATAATAATATTTAGCAATGAGAAATGATACTTGAGCAATGAGCCTAGAAAGCTCATCTCACGTCTCACGGCTCATTCCTCACTTCTTCAATCTAATAACTACTCGCCTATAAGGATCCATACCCGTACTTGTAGACACCGCGTTTGGAAAATTGTCTTGCAAATAGCTGTGAACCAGCTTCCGTTCGTAATTGGGCATTGGCACTAAAGCCGTACCACGTCCAGTCTTCTTTATGTGTTCAATTGCACCTTTAACGGTTTCTTTTATATACCATTCTCTCTTTTGTCTATAATCATCTACATCAAGAGAAAAACGTACATACTGCCCCGGAAATTTTCGCGCAACCATTGCCTGCACCAATGTTTCTAACATGTGTAAATGTGCTCCTCTGTGCCCAATTAGTAAGTATGAATTGTTACCTAGCAACAGATTAAAAACTAAACCTTTAGTTATAGTTTCTTCATACTCTACGGTTCCAGATAAACCCATGGCTTGAATTATTCCCTCTAAAATAGACTTTATGCTTTCTATGTGTTCAGTGTTCATATGAGATAGAATTAAGAATCATGAATTACGAATCAAGATACAGTATAATGCTTCAGAAAACACTTGATTCAAAATTCTTGATTCATAGTTCTACCCCTGCTAAATATCTACTACCCCTGTGGAACTAGTTGAGGATTCAACGGGCATTGTTTTTATAGTGTAATATTGCTGACCAATAGCAAACAGAGTTGTAACTATCCAGTAAAGGGGCAATCCAGCAGGAAGGCTAGCGGCGATAACTACGCTAAAAACAGGAAGCAAATAGGTAGTTTGCATTTGAATAATTTTGGCCGTAGGGTCTGTAGGTTTTTTAGTCTGGCCTGTTAACATCATTCTGGCCTGCCAAAATTGCAAGGCACCGGCCAACACCGCAAAGACATAGTTTGGTTTAGATAAATTTACAATACCCAAAAAATAAGGATCTATACTCCCTGGATTGTAAACATTATGATATAGACCGGTTAAATTGCCGTGTAACGCAGTCTGAAACACTTGGTACAGTGCTATTAATATAGGTAGCTGGATAAGCAAGGGCAGACAAGAGCTAAGTGGATTAACCTTGTGCTCTTTATACAAGTCCATCATTGCCTTTGCATGAGCTTCCTTATTGTCTTTATGTCTTTCTTTTAATTCCTCTAACTTCGGCTGAAGTTTAGTCATGGCATGCTGACTTTTAATCTGCTTGTGCATTGTAGGTGCAAGCAACAACCTCACCAGAATTGTAATAACAATTATAACCACACCTACGTCGTGCCCGGGTAGAGAATTGTACCCCCAGACCAAAAGATTAAGTAAAGGAGCATAGATAAATTGATGATATAGTGCAAGCATGAGTTTGAAATGTCTAATTACTAATTACTAATTTCTAATAAAGTACAGAGTTGCTTCCGTTTTACTTATTAGACATTAGAAATTAGGCATTAGGTATTCTGTCAATTTTTGGTTGTACAAAAGGATTGCATTTTAATATACGCAACAATCCTAGCCACATACCTTTAAAGCCACCAAACCGCAAAATTGACAGGCGAGTATATTCACTGCAACTAGGATAAAACCTACAATAACCATGCGGAAAAGAAGCGCGAAATACACCATGGTCCGGGGACACGGTTGCCTGATAAATGTTAATAAGCTTGATTAATATATATCTCAACATAAGCTGTATTATTCTATTTCAATAAACGATTACGCACAAGCACCTGCCCTAATCTATTTCGAATTTCGGATGCCTCGTGTTTTACTACTACCGGACGAACTATGACCATATAGTCCCCCGTGGCAAGGTCCTGCAAATAACGACGTAAAAAGTCCCGAATAACTCTTTTGATCCTGTTACGCTTTACAGCCTGCTTGGCCACTTTGGTAGATACAACTACCGTGCATCTGGTGTTTGTGGGGCTATTAACCCGTAAGTATTTAATTGTGAAAAAGGGGTCAAAAAAAGACCGCCCCGCTTTTAAGACGGTTTTAACGTCTCTATCTTTGGCAAGGCGATTTCTTTTTGCAAACATAAGCTCAAGGCTATCTTTAGTCCTTATTCTTTGGTCCCTGGTCAAGGACTAATACTTTAATGACCAAGGGTAACTAAATTTTAAGCTACGGCAAGACGCTTGCGCCCCTTGGCTCTCCGACTGGCAATCACCGATCTGCCACCGCCAGTTTCCATACGTTTCAAAAAACCATGCACTCGTTTGCGCCTACGTACTTTGGGTTGATAAGTTCGCTTCATACAGTTTATCCGTTAATCTTATACCACTATATAGAAAAAAAGCAGTCAGGTCAATAAGCTGAAAATTATTGAGTTAAGTAAGATACACCCATTTTAAGGACAGTCTAAACACCAACTATATTAGTTCTTTACACCCCACGAGCCAACTCCAAAAAATATCATGATATAATTGAGTTATATAAACCACTCACAAAATGAAGCCCTCAATTATTACTCAATGGCTTATTGTTATATTTTGCAGTACATTTGCTGCTACTTTAATCTTGCACAATCTCTTGCTCATAGAAAGCCCTATAAGTGGCGAAGTAGCTGGCGCAACCACCCTTTCTGCCGAAGTACCGCCTACTCCCACTAATCAACTCTACTTGGAACTAAAGCAGAAGCAATTAGAACTTAATAATAAAGATCAAGAATTGCAAGCCAAGGAACGATATTTAAATACTCAGTTTTTGCCCAACAATTCGGCAATAAAACTGCTCTATCTTACTTTGGGTTTTATATTTATCCTGCTCATGCTTAACTTTTATCTTGATTATAGACGTAACAAACAAAGTGCATAGCTCACAAACTTCAATAAAAATAATCGTAGCGAGTACAATTATTTTAAGTTTACTTATCTTTACCCTCTACCAGAAGTCGGCGCTTGCTGGAGTTTTAAGTTCCAAAAGTAATACTTTGTCTACACCGGCACCAAGCACGGTTAGTAATCACTCTATTCGCTTTACTACAGCAAATAGCATTCCGGCTTCAGGTACTATCAAAATAACGCCTGCCTCCGGCGCATTCTCTATACCCGCAGACCTAGATTATACCGACATAGACTTAAGCGTAGACAGCTCCAGCAAAGCGCTTGGACTTAACCCAGGCAGTGGCGTTGGTAGCAACATTGGAGTCGCTGTGGCTTCCGGCACTTCTGGTTATATAATCTTTACTCTTAATGACTCAGACGGTATAGCTGGAAACTCCAACATAGAAATAATAATTGGCACCAATGCCAGTGTTGGCACCACGGGAGACAAACAAATAACCAATCCAAACAGTAACGGTTCATTCCTTATTAGTATTCAAACCACTAACAGTAGCAGCACAGTAATAGACACAGGGAGTATAGCTATCGCCACAACCCCGATTGTTGGAGTAAACGGAAACACGGGTGTTACTCCCACCCCAACACCAACTCCCACCCCAACACCAACTCCCACATTAAGTGGTGGTGGAGGTGGTGGTGGAGGTGGAGGAACTGCCCCAACACCTACTTACTCAGCCGGCCCCACCCCACCAAACCAACCCCCATCGTCAGATAACTGCTCCGCCATACCCGCTGACCTAAATTGTGATGGCAAAGTCAACCTTCAAGATTTTAGTATTCTCATGTACTACTGGCAAAAACGCGGACTAGTTACCAGAGCAGATATTAATAAAGACGGTATTGTGAACTTAATAGACTTTAGCTTACTTATGTATTGGTGGAGAGACTAAAACAAAATCCAAATTTCAAATAACAAATGTTAAATAAGCCCCAAATTCAAAATTACAAACATCACATAGCATTCCGCTGTTTGAAATTTGGCATTTGCGAGTTATTTGGAATTTGAAAAATGTAATTTGAAATTAATTAACAACCCCTATGAGAAAACTACTCTTTATACTAATACCTATTTTACTAAC
>CAZCTL010000026.1:0-12507 GCA_964501685.1 uncultured Candidatus Saccharibacteria bacterium | reverse complement strand
TCCCTTTTTTTGTGTTTTAAACTTCTAGATGGGCATCATCTAGCACTGTGCTAGATGATGCCCATCTAGACACCTAGGTGTGGTTTATGTTGACCAAAAATGAACTAGGGGCTAAAATAAAATTGACTAAGTGAAATATAACACTTACGCATTTCAAAGGTCACCTTTGCGTACATCCTTTGTCAAGTATAGAAACATCGTCGGATTTTTTGGAATTATCTGTGAGTGAATCAATCACTTGCGCAAGGGTGACCCTTGAAATGGCTACTGCGTAAGTTTTTCACTTATTACTTACTACTAATTTACTCATCACTAAAAATATGGAAACACAAAACATGTCGGGCTGGGGGAGTATGAAGAGCATCCTCTCAATTTTAGGAATTTTGCTTATAGTGTTTGTAGCGTTGGCCATAGGCGAGCGTGGCTATAACTTAAGCAAATTGGTATCTGGAGCAAAACCAGACAATGTAATTTCTGTGTCCGGTACCGGTAAGGTAAAAGCCGTGCCAGATGTAGCCACGGTGGGTCTTGGGGTTGTGGCGCAAGGCAAAGATGCTAAAGAAGCACAAAATATAGCATCAGAGCGCATAAATAAAATTACTGTATTTGTAAAGAGTCTAGGTGTGGCTAAAGAAGACATAACTACCACTCAGGCAAGCCTCAATCCTAGATACGACTATCAAAATGGTCGTAATGAAATTGTGGGTTATGATTCTAGCCAGAATATTAACGTAAAAGTACGCGGGGTAGACAAGAGTAACGAAACAGTGGGTAAAATTTTATCCGGTGCGGTAGATAATGGCGCAAACCAAGTCTATGGAAGCCAGTTTACAATAGACGATCCAGATTCTTTAAAACAAGAGGCGCGGAAGCTGGCAATAGAGAAAGCTAAAGTAAAAGCTAAAGAGCTTGCAGAGGCGTCGGGGATTAAACTTGGCAAAGTAGTGAGTGTACAAGACGGTGAGGGATATTACCCAACTCCTGTGGGCATATATGCAGATAAGGCCATGGGTTTTGGTGGCGGTGGCGGTGAAGCGATTGCCCCAAGTGTGGAGCCTGGGAGTCAGGATGTAGTGCAGACTGTTACCTTGGTGTTTGAGGTGAAGTAGTCTGGATGAGTCAAGAATTAGGAGTTATGAATTATGAATATGCCACCAAGCGGTGGCTTTTTCTAAATATTTATTGGCTTATATATGAGCAAATGTTAAATATCAAAGAAATCCTATTGCATTATTTTCTAGAAGTAGTAACATATTCGCATATGACCCGCCTTTAGTTCAGGTGTCGCGGGTCGGACCAGCTGGGGCGAGCGACCCCTTTTGCCGGAGAATGTCCGGCAAAAAATGCGGGGATATAGTCCCCCAGCTGGTTCAGCAAAGTGCGCCACCTTGAGTGGGCGAAGCATCCCCGGCGATGCCGAGGTGGCGCACTTTTGCCAAAAAAGAGGAATTGGAGCCATGGTGGCTCCCAAATAAGTGGACGAAAGTCCAAAAGCAGAGCGCTCGCGTAACACTTGGTTACCCGAGGCTTTTTGTTTTTGTGCGTTTTTTTGTCATTCCGGCCTATGAGCCGGAATCTAGTAATATATATGTACGAATTCAGACTGGATTCCGGGTCAAGCCCGGAATGACAAACTTATATATCTAATTCTTATTACTTTAAAAGACCACACATGTGGTCTTTTAAAGTGCTTATAGCAAGCTCGTAAGCCGAATTCTGTTTTAACACTATCATCTATCTGCCCATTCGATTGCTCTCAGGGTCAAGCTGCCTACCAAATTTGGCATTGCACTCAAGTAAGGATTTAGCTCCGACGCTCTTGCGAGGTTGGAGTCCATGTAAACATGGACCGTTTCACTCTAGTGTTGCCACTAGACCTACCCTTTGCAGGGTATCCATTGCCTTTCGACTTTGGTCGTTTCTGTTCGCACCTCTAGGGTTGCCCCTGACGGGAATTACCCGCTACCAGTTTTGATAACTCATATGAGGGTATCAAGTGAGTGTTCGGACTTTCCTCCCCAGACCCTCACCCTGCCCTCTCCCTGAGGGAGAGGAAAAGAAAGGTCTAAAGCGATAGTTCGGCTTGCTAAAAGCAAATACATTGTATAATAAAGTGACTGTTTAGTCAAGTATATAAATGCCAATAATGGTTGTATAATTATGTTAGATACTATCGCTCTTCTTCTTTGTTAACTCCTTTCTAATTACTTATTACTCCTTACTAGACTAGCTACTATTCCATGAAACGATCTGAACTGCTTTTTAACGTTTTTTCTGTACCGCTAGATGCGATTATGCTTCTGGTGGCGGCTTGGGCAAGTTTTTATACTAGAATCAATTCTACGGACTTGGTGGGGCCCGTGTTGTATCATTTGGTCTTAAAAAACTTTTTGATGGTAGCTAGCGGAGCGGTACCGGTTATATTACTTATTTTTGTAATTCTTGGGCTATACAACATTCGGGGGGCCAGGAAGCTATCATGGCAACTGGGTCAAATTATTATTGGGGTGTCTTTAGTCCTATTATTGGTTATAGTCCTATTCTTTTTTAATAACCAACTTTTTCCTTCTAGGTTTATCATCTTAGCTACATGGGGTTACGGTATTGCTTTTGTATTTTTAGGTCGGGTAGTCTTGCAAATGTTTCAGCAAATGCTATTTAGAGCCGGCAAGGGCCTACACCACGTGGTCATTATTAACGGTACAAATACAGATTCTAAGATAATTGAAAATTCACTCAAGAATCCGCAGTGGGGGCTTAAGGTGGTGCGGGAATTATCGTTTGGCGATGGCACGGTTATGGAGCTAGAGTCTTTATACTCGGCCAATAAAATAGACGAAATTATCCAAGCTAATCCTACTTTAACCGATGTTAATAATTTAGCATTGCTGGAGTTTGCAAGAGGTAAGGGCGTGGCCTTTAGTTACGTGCCAAATGTTTTTGATGTGCAACGCAACGTGCGCGAGGTGTTCGATTACAATGGCGTGCCACTCATCTCCATTCGTAATACACCACTAGATGGCTGGGGTAAAGTGGCAAAAAGAGTAATGGATGTGTTGTTGAGTGCTGTGGCTATGGTTATCTTGTCGCCGGTATATCTGATAATTTATTTAGCGGTAAAACTAGATAGCCCAGGGCCAGCCATATATCCGTATCCTAGGGGCGGTATGGGTAAAGATTTTACTTTTTATAAGTTTCGGAGCATGTATACGCACTTAAGTAACGGACTTGGTGGGGCGGAAGCAGAAAAAGTGCGAGAAGAACTTTGGAAGCATA
Organism: uncultured Candidatus Saccharibacteria bacterium; assembly: GCA_964501685.1. Classification (GTDB taxonomy): domain Bacteria; phylum Patescibacteriota; class Doudnabacteria; order UBA920; family UBA920; genus JAEUSE01. The sequence goes on along the minus strand of CAZCTL010000026.1, from coordinate 9,231 downwards.
ATGATAGGGGCGGAGCGGAAAGTCCTTTCTTGAAAATCAAAAACGATCCGCGTATAACCAGGGTTGGCAAGATTATTCGCAAGACTAAATTAGACGAGATTCCGCAGTTTTGGAATGTGCTTAAGGGTGATATGAGCTTGGTTGGTCCTCGTGCTCATATGGTAGATGAAGTGCAACTATACCGTAACAGATACCAGCGCATGTTTAGCATACGTCCCGGTATATTTGGCGTGTCGCAGATTGCACAAATGTCTTGGCCGGACTTGCCGTTTGAGGAGGAAATACGGCTGAATACTTACTACATAGAAAATTGGTCGCTCTGGCTGGATATTAAGACTTTATTTAAAAGCGCTTACATTATTTTTTTTGGCACTAAGCCTGAGGAAGATTATTAATTAGTAGAGACAAGATACAGGAAACAAGAAACAAGTAGTTGTTTTATTATTAGTTTTCTTGTCACTTGTCACTTGTTACTATGAAACTAGTTCTCGCACATGATTCACTCACGCAACTCGGCGGAGCAGAACGGGTTTTTTTGTGCTTGGCGGAAATGTTTCCAGACGCACCTATTTACACGCTTGTCTTAGACAAAGAAATTTCAAAACAGTTACCCACTCTAATACTACGTCGTATTAGAGTGACTAAACTGCAGTGGTTGTATAATGTGTTTCCAAAGTTTCAGTACTTGTTGCCGTTTATACCTATGGCTCTGTGGTGGACTCGGTTGCCGGAGTGTGATGTGCTACTTAGCTCAAGTTCTGCTTTTGCGAAGGGGTTTAAAGTATCAAGGAAACAATTTAACAATTTAACAAGTAAATATCAAGATAGGAATAAGACTACGCATATAAACTATTGTCATACGCCAACGAGGTTTTTATGGAGCGATGGGGAGTACATGGAGCAAGAAGTGCCGTGGGTAGTTCGGTGGCCGGCTAAGTTATTTCTATGGTGGATGAAGCAGTGGGATCTGCAAGTAGCAAGGAGAGTAGATGTGTTTATAGCTAACTCTAAAGAAGTTCAAGCACGAATTAAAAAATATTACGGACGAGAAAGTGAAGTAGTCTATCCGTTTGTGGACACGGAGTTTTGGAAACCATCATCTCTTGTCCGTCATCCTGAGTCCGCTTCGGGCGAAGGATCTTTTCGCAGCAAAAGTGAGATTCTTCAGTCGCAAAGCCTTTTTCAGAATGACAGGGAAAGTAAACAAAACTATTTTCTCATAGCTGGGCGGCTTCATGCTCATAAACACAATGATATGGTTATTGAAGTGTGTAACGAGCTAGGGCTGAACTTGCATGTAGTAGGTAGTGGTAGGGACGAGGCTCATCTAAAATCTATTGCGGGACTAAGTATCAAATTTTTAGGTAGAATAACAGATGAACAGCTGAGGGAAGAATATGCAAACGCACAAGGATATATTTATCCACAATTAGAAGATTTTGGGCTTATGCCACTGGAGGCTGCTGCTTGTGGTACTCCTACTATTGGGGTTGATGAGGGTGGAAGCAGGGAGACTATAGTGCCAGGAGTTACGGGTGAGTGGTTTACTCGTGGAAGTAAAGAAGAGCTGAAAAGGATATTGCTGGAGTGGCATAAGGGTAAGTACAGCGCGGAGAGTTTACGGAAACATGCGGAGAAGTTTAGTAAGAGCAAATTTATTGGTATGGTTGGAGAGATGGTAGCAAATACTTTGAATCAAGAATCATCCACCACCGTCACCCAAGTGACTAGGGCGGACAAGAGAATCAAGAATCCAGTTCCGAATGATACTGCTATTTCCTAAATTCATTACTCATAACTCATGATTCATAATTCTTCTTTATGATAATTGCCATTGATTTAAGAAGTATCCAACGGGGAACATTTAGTGGGGTAGAAAACTACACACTAAGTCTTTTGGAGCGGATGATTAAAATGGACACGCAAAATACGTATAAGCTTTTTTACAATGGACTGAAGCCGGTGCAGGTAGAAGATTTGCATTTTCTTAACACGACTGTAGTGTCTAGAAGGATACCGAATAAGATTTTGGCTTTGCTGGTCTTGTTAGTTCGTAGGCCCAAGTTTGAAAAACTTATAGGCGAGTTTGATGTATTATTTTTGCCAAACATAAATAACTTGAGCATATCAGGAGAGAAACAGCTGGTGGTAACTGTCCACGACTTATCTTTTGCCGTAGTTCCAGAGTACTACGATCTCAAGCGTAGGCTTTGGCACTGGAGTCTGGGTTATAAGAAACTGCTTAGGCGGGCGGATAAAATAATTGCTGTGTCCGAGTATACTAAACAAGATATTATTCATGAGCTTGGTGTACCAGAGGAGCGGGTGGAGGTTATATATCAGGGTGTGGATCACACTAGGTTTTACCCGGGTTTAAATGTGAATAAACTTCGTGCTGTGCGAAATAAGTACAGCTTACCAGGAGAGTTTATTTTATACATGGGTACGCTTGAACCCAGAAAAAACTTAGTGGGTTTGATACAAGCATTTGAGAACATGGACGCAAGTGCCCAATTGGTAATAGCAGGGAAGCCAGGCTGGAAGTTTAGGAGTATCTTTGATGCAGCTAAGAACAGTCACAAGAAAAACAGAATTCAATTTTTGGGGTTTGTGGACGAGGAAGATAAACCGTATCTTTTAAAACTTGCCCGTGTGTTTGCTTTTCCGTCCCTCTACGAAGGATTTGGTTTACCCGTCCTTGAAGCTATGGCCGTGGGTACTCCGGTGGTGACCAGTGGCGTAACTAGTTTACCAGAAGTGGTAGGGGATGCAGGACTTTTAGTAAACCCTTATAATATTGAGGAGATAGCTTTTGCCCTAGACCAACTATTAACAGATGAAGACCTACGTGCCCGCCTAACCGAGAAAGGTCTGCTGCGAGCCAAACAGTTTAGCTGGGAAAAAACTGCTAGCGAAACACTTGCATGTTTGAAAGGAGTCTCAATAATTATTGCTAAATCTGGACTTGGTTAAAGTGACTTAGGAATAAAAATATTATTTATGAACATAGGGATAGATTTTAGGATGGGAGGGGTGAGGCACGGTGGCATTGGTCGCTATGCTCTTGAGCTACTCAAAGCGGAGTTGGAGCAGGACAAAGCAGATAAGTTTTTTGTGTTTTATAATGATAATGTAGCCACCGAGGATTTGGACACGCTAAATCAACATCTAAATGTTGAGCTCATCAAAACTTCGGCCCGGCATTACTCTTTTGCAGAGCAGACTTCTTTTTTGCGCATATTGAATAATACACCCGTGGATGTGGTGCATTTTCCCAATTTTAACCATCCTATTTTGTACAAAAAACCTTTTGTGGTAACTATTCACGACATGGTGCACGAAAAGCTCTCCGGGCACAAAAAAAGTAGGTGGCCACAGTTTAAGGCCTACAGAATGGAAATGCGCCATGCGGTTATGGGCTCTAGAGCCATTATTGTGCCTTCGGAATATAGTAGTAAGGAAGTGCTGGAGTATTATCCCTCAGTAGAGGGTAAGATAAAGATTATTCACGAGGGAGTAACTTTGGCAGAGCAGACACCTGACTTCATTACAAAAGTGAAAGAACAGTTTTTGTTATTTAGGCCGTATTTTTTATTTGTGGGAACGCTTGAGCGCAAGAAAAATATCGTTATGCTTGCTCGAGGTTTTGATCAATTAATAGAAAAATTCAATCTCAACGTGGATTTAGTATTTGCAGGCAAAACTGATTTACATTATCCTGAAGAAAAGGAAAAAGTTCTTAGCGTTAAACACAAAGACCATATAGTGTTTACCGGGTTCGTGGAGGATAAGGTTTTGGCTGCACTCTATGGTGGCGCGCATGCTTATGTGAACGCTTCGCTCCACGAGGGGTTCGGTTTGCCTGGAGTAGAGGCCATGCATTTTGGTCTACCTCTGGCTGTAAGCAATACTCCAGTGTTCAACGAAATTTATGATGACGCAGCTGTGTACTTTGATGCTAGCGATCCAGAAGACATTGCCGAAAAATTAAGATTACTTGCTCAGGATAAGCAGTTTTACGAATTACGCCAAGATAAATCTCTCGCACGTTCAAGATTTTTTGATTGGGAGAGAGCTGCTAAGGAAACCTTGAGTGTGCTTCGTGAGTCGTCTGGATTACCAGAACCTATTTCGATAAGTATTGATTTGGCTCATGAGATTTAATTTACTGATGGCTTACGCATTTCAAAGGTCATCCTTGGGTAGAGTTATGGTCTAAATAGAATAGTTATCAGATTATTTGGGAATATTTGTAATGACACAATTTACTTAAGCAAAGGTGACCCTTGAATGAGCTATGAAACATAAAAATAGTAAAACTATAGTGCTGGTTAGTGGTGATACGGGTGGACCAATGGCCCCGCTTTTGGCTTTGGCAGACACTATCTCCAAGACTAATCCTGGTTTTGAATATTTAGTTATTGGTACTAAGTGGGGCGTGGAAGCGAGAATGGCAAAATTAGCAGGCTTACCTTTTGTATCTATTAGAGCAACCAAATTAAATAGATTTTTTAGTTTAAAAAATTTATTTGTGCCAATATTATTATTCATTTCTTTAATCCAGTCGTATGTTATATTAAAAAAAGTTAGGCCAGTGTGTATAGTTGGGGCTGGAAGTTTTGTGCAGGTACCAGTGATGTATACAGCATGGCTAATGGGTATTCCTGTATTTATTCACCAGCAAGATGTAGTGCCCGGGCTTGCCAACAAACTTTGCGCACCCATTGCCAAGCGTATTACAGTAAGTTTTGAGAAGTCTTTGAATGATTTTCCGCAAGGCTTGCACTTAGGTGGGCTAAAGGGAAGAGATAGAGTAGTCTGGACTGGTAATCCTTGCAGAAAGTTAAAGCCCATATCTAGAGAATCTGCTCTGGAACATTTTGGGTTAGATAAGAAGTATCCAACTGTCCTAGTTTTAGGTGGAGGGGGTGGTGCGCTATCTCTGAATAAGTTGGTAGATGAAAGTGTTAAGGAACTTACTAGATACATGAATGTGTTACATATTACCGGTAAAGGTAGAAATGTTGCCAAGAGGAATAATCCAAGGTATAAAGCAATCGAGTTTGTAGATGACATGGCTAAAGCGTATAGTGCAGCTGACTTGGTGTTTTGTAGGACTGGAATGGGTACAATTACCGAGCTGGCAAGTTTAAAACTACCCATGATAACCGTGCCTTTGCCGGGTAGCCATCAAGAACAAAATGCCTTATACTTAAGAGAAGAAGCGGCGGCTATTGTGCTTACTCAAACAGAATTAACTCCGCAATTTTTAGTCGCATTTTTGCGGAATTTAATCTTTAAGAATAATATAATGCCTTCGCTTGGACACTATTTGCACAAGCTTATGCCTGAGAAGGCGGACGAGCAATTGGCGAAAATTATTTTAGAGTCTATTTAAAGTGGAAAGTTTCTATGGGTGAACTTACTCATAAACGACTTGGTATAGCAATGTCGGGAGCCGCAGCGCGGTCGGTTTTTTATTTAGGTTTCTTAGAGGTGTTGCAGGAGAACAAGGTACCTATTCATGTTATATCTGCTCAGTCTGGAGCAAGCCTAGTGGCTTCTGCTTATGCTTGTGGAACTATGGAAAAGTTGAAGGGAATTGTATTTGGATTAACTTGGCCACAAATTTATTCATTATTTAGAAAAACTGAAAATGGTGGAGGTCTGTTTTCGTTATATGGATATGAAGAGTATATTCGTAATCACGTAACGCTGGGAAAACACTTTAATGAGGTGGTGCCCACATTGAGTTTTCCTACTACGAATTTAAGTTCCGGTGAAGTGTTGGCTTTGGGTATGGGTGATATAGCCCATGGTGTGCATGCTACATGTGCCATTCCAGGATTGTTTGAACCGGTGCGTTGGGGGCAACATGAGCTTGTGGATGGTGGGTTGTTATCTATTGTGCCTGGTAAATATGCTAGAGAAGCGGGGGCAGATGTGGTTATTGGGGTGGACGCCAAAGCTACCAGACACATTTTTATGCCAATGCACATTTCTATGAAAGCTAGGTATAACTACTTGCGGAGTTTAGTGAAAAATAGTTTTTTGACTCGGTTGTGGACTGGCTTGCGTACAGGTTTGGTCGCTGAAGGGGTAGAGGTGGAAATTGCTGAGGATTTTACTTTTGCACAGGAAAGAAGGGGTATGAGCTGGTGGCAGATAGTAAATAAAAGTTTGGATTTGGTACTTCAGGCGCAAAAAACACTTAAAGAAATTGAACATCCATTTGGGTGTGATATAGTTATAAGTCAGGGGGTTGGTAGTTTTGGAGATAGCCTTAAGTTTTCACATATTCAGCAGGTTTACAAGGATGGCAGAAGGGTGGCAAAGGAAAATTTACCCAAAATTTTAGATTTATTAAATGCCAAATAAAATATAGATGAGATTATTAGTAGAGACTATTTGAGACTAAGAGACCATAGTCCGTCATTCCAGAAGCTACGAGTCTACGAGTGCTGTCTGGAATCCATCTTAAGTATTATTAATACTGGATCCCGTGTTCCTGAATCAAGTTCAGGACAGGCTCCACACGGGATTACAAGACAACTGTGTTAAGCACTTTTGAAAGAAGTCTAATTAATCTCCATTGGTCCCTAACTCTTAATCTCGGAAGCCTTATGAACTTAGATAACATTCACAAAATATATTTTATAGGCATGGGCGGAATAGGCATGTCGGCTGCGGCGGGGCTCGCAAAAGAACATGGTTTGAGTGTATTAGGTAGCGATGCAAGCAATATTTATCCTCCGGCAAAAGACGTATTAGATATGCACGGGATAGAAGTAGGAGTGGGTTATAATAAAGAGCGTATTGCTTCAAGTGGTGCAGATTTGTTTGTAGTATCATCTGGCGAAGATGTGCATAACCCAGAAGTGGCTTGGTTAATTTCCCAAAATATTCCCTATATTTCTTTTTGCGAGCTTTTGCATGAGCTGGCGCAGGATAAGATACGGATAGTAGTGGCTGGTACGCACGGCAAGTCTACTACGGCAGGTCTGCTAGGGCATATTTTTCGCAACATTGACGATAGTAGTTTTATGGTGGGAGCAGTGCTGAAGAATTACGATGCCAACTTTTATTCAGGTCAAGGGCATTATTTTATTTTTGAAGGCGATGAGTACAAATCCACTTTTGATGACCCAACCCCTAAGATGCATTATTATAAAGGTGATGTGCTAGTTTTAACGAACTTAGAATTTGACCACCCAGATGTGTTTGCAAACTTGGAGGAAATAAAGCAGGAGTTTCAAGAGCTGGTAGCGGGTTTGCCAGACGATGGGATTATTGTGTATAACGCAGACGATAAAAACTTGGCAGATGTAGTTTATCGTGAGGGTAAAAGGGCTTTTGGTTTTAGCCTACACAACTCCTCTGACTTGCAAGCGACCAGTATAACATATACCGAATCTGGAGCTATATTTACTATTGTGAATAGATTAGACCCAGATAACACTCGCAGCGAACGGTATGAGACTAGTTTGCCCGGGGAGATAAACATTTATAACGCACTTGCTGCTATTGCCACTCTTCGAGCACTTGGCTTTGAGCCAGAGTTGGTGCAGAAGTATCTATTATCCTACATTGGTGTTAAGCGCAGGTTTGATGTGTTGCTGGAGAGCCCAATTACGATAATAGACGACTATGCGCACCATCCTACGGCAGTCAGGGAAACTTTGGAAGCAGCGCGGATGTGTTTGGGACAAACGCGGAATACTGAATTTCAAATTTCAAATTTCAAATTTCAAATTGAAAAACCGAAATCACAAATGATTTCTTCGACATTACCTCACGACTCTGTCTTGTGGGCAGTGTATGAGCCACATACCTACAGCCGGACTCGTGCAACCATCAATGAACTTGCAGAAAGCTTTGGGAGCGCAGACCAAGTTCTGCTTGCGCCCATGTATGGGGCGAGGGAAGCTGGTACAGATCCGGGTATTACAAACCAAGAAGTGATGGAGGCTATTGGTGTACATCAGCCCAATGTCAGGCTGTTAAAGAACAAGCAAGAGGCAATAGATATTCTAAAAGCAGACGCCCTTCCTGGCGACATAATAGTCGTTATGGCCGTAGGCTCCTTTAACCGCTTGGCTTATGAGCTTAAAGAGTGGGCGGAGAATAGTAACAGGTAGCTAGTGATAAGTAATAAGAATAAAACTTTGCAGATGTAAATTAAGTTGGCTTGTTTCAAAGGTCACCTTTGCTTGAGCCCATCTCTAGAATTGAGTAATTACTGGTTTATTTTCGGTTATTTGCAATAAGAATAATTATTTGAGCAAGGGTTACCCTTGAAATGCTAAAGTTTTGAGTTATACTAATTGTGTATGGTATTTGCTTATTACTTATTACTAATTTACTAATACTAAACCCATGAACCTAAACATCAAAGCGACTAAAACCACTCTTACTCCGAGTCTCCAGGCTGAGATAGAAAATAAGTTGTCTATTCTTGAGCCGTTCTTGCGAACAGAAGATAAAATTCACGTAGAGGTAGAGGCCAGGGCGAGTAAAGATAACAGTCAGGAGTTTCGTGCGGAAATAAACATCCAACCAGGTGGACACTACGCAGATGCGAGTGGTAGTGATGTTTATGAGGCCATAGATTTATTATTGCCAAAAATTCGTCAGCAACTAACTCGTGAAAAAGATAAAAAAGTTTCCCTTCGGCGCAAACTGGGCAGTGCCTTTAAGCGCATTTGGAGCAGGGGAAGATAACCATTCGCAGAAGCCTGTTCGCAGAAGCCTGGTATCTGCAGCAACTGCAGATACCAGGCTTCTGTTGCATTTAAGGCAAATAAAAAAAGCCCCCACTCAACGCATGGCTGTTGCGTTAAGCGGGGCTGAGAGTTGGGGTTGCACTTTGGGGCGCGCAACTCAGGATTTTTACTATGGTAAAATAGTGCACGCATTGTATAATATATATTGGTAAAAGTCAATAGGAATATGGGCGGGGGGCTGGTATAATAAAATATCCACGGATACATCCACCCCAGCTCAAAGCTATGGCGGACAAGGCAAATCATACGGATAACACGGATTTTTATGGTTTCTGTCATCCTGCTTGTCCGCCAAAGTTTTTGACGGCGGAGGAAGGAGGCCTTGTGACGAAGGATCTGTGTTTGAGATTCTTCACTCCGACCAAGGCGTCGGAGTTCAGAATGACGGAGGAATTTGCTACTCAATTACTGATTATCAATTTTTAATTATCAATTACTTATGAGTTTT
>CAZCTL010000025.1:9831-12778 GCA_964501685.1 uncultured Candidatus Saccharibacteria bacterium | reverse complement strand
ATACGCAAATAGCACTAACACCAACCCAATAACCGCCCACTTAATAGTATCCTTTCCTGCCCCGGCCGCTTTCTCGTCGCCTCTGGACATAACATATCTGTAACCTCCGATAACAATAGCCAACACAGCCAGTAATCCCACCAAAGTAAACCCAAGCTTTGTGGCTTTACTCACCGCTTGCCCTGCACTGTAACAATTGTTAGGTAGGGGTCCCGGTAAACTCCCTCCAAAGTCTTTAAAGTTTTGCTCAAGTTTTGCACAATCTGCCGATGCACCGGTAGTGGGGGGAGTTTCGTTGCCTGTGCATGGCCCTGTTTGATTTAACCCCGGAACAAGAGAATTCCAGGTTTCAGGTCCTGCAACGCCCTCTCTACAGTTTAAATTGCTATTTGTTTGCCAAAGTATGGTCCTTTCTTTAGTGGCATTATCAAACACGCCGTTAGTGTCATCTAGGGGTGGTTGCACATTTGGCATTTTACTATTTAAGAGCCACTTCAAAGACTGCACGCAAGTCCCTTGCGCACCCAACTGGATTTGCGGATAAGTACAAGCATAAGGGTTCCCCGCCGCAAAAACCATACTAGCAGATAGCAAAAACCCTCCTACCATCCACAAACTCATAAACCCTAATAAATATTTTTTCATAATCACACTGCTTCGTCATCCTGCTTGTCCACCTTAGTGCCTTGACGACGGTGGGAACTCCGACGCTTTGGTTGGAGTGAAGGATATGTATTTAATGTTTAGATTTATTTAGATGTTTAGATGGGCATCATCTAGCACTAGGTAAATACTGTAACAAATATTTATAGCGACATTTAGTTTATTGGCATACAATATGCTAGATGATGCCCATCAAATACAAGAACACTGGATTCCAGCTCACAATAACTTGGCCGAAGGACAAGTCTGTTTATTTACCACCTACAATGTAAATGATTTCCTTCGTTTACAGCACTCACAGCACCAGCCCGCCTGCAAATGGCAAGGATAGCATCTGCATTGGTCGTGTGATCAAGATCAAACGCTTTACCTGCATAGTGTGCCGAAGAGTCACTTGAGTGTTCGCTACCCGCAATAGCCGTTACAGGACACATACTGGTGTAACCAGCAGCATGGATAGATAACAAGGCCTGTAACATTCTTGCATCCAAAGGCGTACTTCCACCCGGTGCCCCACCATAACTACTTCGCTTTGCTGGACGACCTGCTGCAGTATCTACTATATTGTCACGAGCAGTTGCACCATCTGGAGCATGCCCTCCCACATGTTGAGCATAAAAACATCCGACACCAGCTGTATCCAAAAGCTGTTGTGCCAAAGCTTGTGCCGTACCACTTGGTGCTATCGGATTTCCGCCATTACCACCACCATTTGGGTCTAGAGGCACCACTTCTCTACCGTTAATAAGCTGGAAGCCTTGTCCTTTTTCTAACGCACCAGGGTTTTCAAGTGGATTCCCCTGAAAGCCAAGTATGCTAAATAAACTCTTAACCATTAAAAATGCCAGTAAAATAATTGCCAAACCAATCAAAGAGTTAGTCACCGCCTTCTTGCCAGTCTCAGTCTTAGATTGGTTACCAGCAGAGGTCACCATGAGGTACCCACCATACACCACCCCGCCCACAGCCACTACCGCAGCACCAGAAAGCAAATAGTTAACCAAATTAGCAGCACTAGTAAACAAATCTTTAAAAGTGCAACCTTCTGCTGCCGTACCTCCATCATTATTCCCACAGTTGACTATGGCTGCGCTTGCTGGACTGGCCAGTACAAAAAGCATAACCGCCACCGGCACTAATGCACTTCCCCACAAACCAATTTTCTTCCAATTTATTTTCATAACCACACGACCCCGTCATCCTGCCTGTCCACCATAGTGCCTTGACGACGGTGGAAACTCTGCTTTGAGAGTGAAGGATCTGTATTTAATGTTTAGATTCTTCATCCCGGTAATGCACCGGAATTCAGAATGACAATGCTTGTCTGTCATCCTCGGGGCTCCAATGTTGCATTGGAGAACCTGGAGAACCAGTATTTACATGAATCACCAAAACTATTTCGGATGCACCATAATATCGTGCATATAATATACATCGCCATCAATCGTAAAATAAAATCGCCAATTATCATTCACTCTCGCTTGCTACATACCTGTTCTCTCATTGTACTTTTTCGCATGCAGGCTCGGGTAACGCAAATCATTCAGTAAAAATCGTAGTTGTTTCTTAAACAACTTTTGAATCACGAGGGGAGAGCTATTGTAAGAGTCAATAAATTGTTTAGAAAAATTTGATTGCATTATTTAGAATTTTTCTTTTGTTTTATAGCTTTTATTTGTTTATCTAGAAAAGCTATAGCCTTATCTGGATTTTCAAATGGTCCGTAACTTCGCCCGGCTTTATAATCTGCCATACTTTTAGCCAGTCTTTTATCTATTATAGACTGCGGAGCTAGAGTAATTACATTCGCGGCAATAGTCACACTTAAAAAATCCCCCGTCCTTAATCCTGCCATCTGGCGGATGTTTGCCGGTAAAGTCATTTGTCCTTTAGATTTTAGCTTCACTATTCCCGTCATATGTATCCAATTGTTAAAAGTAAGAAAGTCGCACTTTACGACTACTCACAGTATAACGACTTTACCCCCATCCTGCAATTACCTATTTGTAATCTACGATTCCAACATGGTGTCTTGTCATTCCCGCGAAGGCGGGAATCCAGTATTCCATGAGCGCCTGTACATCCGTGGATGAGGTAATTTGTAATTTCCGATTATCAATCTGCAATTTGCAATCTAAAATCAGCAATTAAACATCTGTGTTATCCGTGTTCATCTGTGCATCCGTGGACAAAGCAATTTATTTTATTTTTCAATTATCAATGGCCTTGTTCATAACTCATAACTCATACTTCCGCGCTTCGCTAATTTCTCCCCAACACACTC
>CAZCTL010000025.1:0-9731 GCA_964501685.1 uncultured Candidatus Saccharibacteria bacterium | reverse complement strand
TTCATAACTCATAACTCATACTTCCGCGCTTCGCTAATTTCTCCCCAACACACTCTGCAACATACTTATAATAGAGAAAGCTAAAAGTGCTGTAGCCAAACCTACCACTGCCCAAGTCACCGTACTCTTCCCAGCTTTTACCTCACTCTCGTTACCAGCAGAAGCAACCATACGTACCGCACCGATTATAATAAACAGTACAGCCAAAGCACCCAGCATAGTCATGAGAAACTTGATTAGCCCCACAATCAGCGCACCCAAACTCTGGTAACTAATCGGATTCGTAATCGTCCCCACCGTCCCCCCTCCACCGTTTGGGTCTAGGGTTGGGGTTGGTGTAGGCCCACCTGGTGGTGTAGTTACAGGATCAGTAACTTTAATCGGTAAAGTGGTAGCACTATCTTTAATGGTACTGCCACTTGCGCTAGTCACTCCTGCGTAAAAACCATATTCTCCCACACTATCAAAAGTGATATTGGCCGTAGCTACTTTCGGTGTATTATTTATCACCACCTGTATAGTATCAGTCTTATTTGGTCTGACTAAACTCAAGGTGCCAACATTGCTAGAAGGGTTGTTACAATCTGTAAACACCACCTTGGCCTGATAAGTAGTACCAGCAGGTATAGTATTGCCTCCATTTGACAAAGCCTGTGTTGCATCTTTTTCTACTCCATTTACGATCCAAAACAGCTTAATATCACAAGTGGCTGCATTTACTACCTTAGCTGTTCCACTATGGAACATAAAAGACAACAAAAAAAGCAAAACTACCACGAATAGTTTACCAACTCTGTTTACATCATTTTTATAATTTATCATTTGTTTCTCATAGGTTAATACCTTTTTATAATGCAAAATATAGTCTCAAAGGTCAACTTGACATATATAGTATAATTATGTATAATATAATAATAATTATAGAAGATCGTCTTTCTGGGAAAACACTGTTAAATATGCGTATAAGTTTTGTCATTCCGGAAGCTACGAATCCGCCAGCTGGCGGAGAGGGCTGTCCGGAATCCATTCTTATCAACTCTTGTCACCTCCAACCATGTTTTCCCAGCAAGGCAACCTTGCTGGCCACTGTAGCACAGCGCTACATGCTTACTCGTTCTTTGAAAACTGAAGTCAACCCAAAACAAAAATGAGGTGATGTTATGACTAACGTTCATTTGTGGCTACTCGGGCTCATGTTGAGCTCCGTGATGGCCTTCGCTCTGCGCCGACTGTGGAAATGGTACCGTAGCCAGCGGCAAGTTTTGCCGACCGGTCGGCAAACTATTTTCGTGGAGACTAACGGCCGGGAAGTAGAAATTCTGCTTGACCCAACTGCCGCGCGGAAGGCCAACAAGGTCAACCGACGTCGTTTTTGGGCCATGTTTACTTTCCTGCTCGTCCGACTGATGGGCAAACGCGGCCGCATCTGGCTTGCGAAGAAAGAGGCGCAGGCAATGGCAGAAATTCACCGGGTGGAAACACCTAGCTACATTCCGCCAGAGCCAGCACGCGAGCAATTCCTCCGCCGGCTGGATCAAGCGATGGAGTTCTGCGCTACGCGACTTGCGCACTTGTTGCGTAACCGCTGGGCAGAACGCGCGCCCATCCGCGAAGCTCGCGCTCTTAACCGCGAACGAGACATCGCAGACGCAGCAGCCGAAATCACCGAGCGTGGCGAAGGCTCGCTCTGGCACAGCCGAAAGCTTTGGGAGAGAGTTGGCATGGGGCTACTAATCATAGCCACTGCCTTTTTACTCTCAAAACAATACTGGCTGCCTGGAGGTTTGACGGCTGCGCTGACGCTGGTGCTCAGGTTCATTCTCTGGCGCCAAAGCAGAAGCCGCCGAGCCAGGCTTACGCATCCCAAAACTGAGGCTGAGGCTGAAACTGACGAACCAAAATCCAAAGCAGTTCTCGCTACAGCACTTTGCGTGCTCGTACTTGGACTGCTTGCGGGATTTTGGTTTGGCTGGATTTTCTCCCACCCAATCCTGCTTGGCTTGCACATCGCGTGCTCACTGAGCTTCACCTGGCTGTGTGCCTGGGCTCTAAAAGGTCCTGGCAAATACAGCCGAACTTTCCGCACCCTCGTACCTATTTTTGTACTTGCAGTATGGATTGTGGTGGTAGGCAATACCATACAAGCCATACAGCACGACAACCTGATGCGCTCTAGTCAGGCTGATATCCAAGTCAGTTCTGGCTCAACAATAACGCCGGTCAATCCGGCTCCAACCCAGCTACACGCTGGTGAAGAGGAGAAGCAATGAGTAAGTGGATACGTTATCTCGACGAAGTAGCGGAAATGGGATTGCTGATCTCGGCAGTATGGCCAAGGCTCAGCAAACTCCTTCCAATGCTGAAAAGTATCGTCGCTCTCAAACCACCTTCGGCCGAAGCACTGAAATCGGCCGCTGATGCTGTAGCTGAGTTTGAAACTACGGTGAATCAAACCTATAAAGACGAGGTCTTTTTTGAACAATGTCGGAACAATCTGTCCAAAGTCGCCCCTAGCTGGGCAAAATGGGAAGAACAGTTCAGCGTTTTCTGGAGATCGTTGGACAACGAACCAGAAAAAAGACTAGCGCTCCGAAAGCTGACTTACACCACAGCACCCGACTTAGGAATTGGGACAATGATCTTGGCCAGTATTGCTAAAGAGGCTGAGCTGGAAGCGATGCGCTCTCGGTTTAATGAGATGGATCTCAACTTGGCACAGGCCAAAGCAGATCCAACTCAAGCGATGCGCAAACTTTCTGAAATGGCCAAAAGGCTCTACAACGATCTCGGTCCTGAAGCCAAGAGGCTCTGGGATCAGGCAATTGCAAGCCTCGGAACAGACGGGTCTTTCTGGACACTAGGCACCATCAACACAGCCCTCACCGCACCGCGCGGAGAGGATGGCAATGGTCTCAGCTGGTTAGCTCAACTGGAAGCTAAGGCTGAGGCTGAACAACAAAAATGGCAGAAGAGGAGATGACATCATGATCGCAGGAATGTTCGCTGGAATCTTAATCGCTGTGTTGGTTATGGCTGTGGCAGTCTTTGCCTTAGGCCAAGCTAACCAGCCAGTGGTACGCGCCGCAGTGGCAGTTTTCACCTTCAGTGCGTATCGAACCCTTAACGCAGCGGACCGCCGGCTCATCTGGCTTGTTCGCATCATGGTTGCCCACGTGGGCATCTCTGTTGTTCTGCTTGCGTGCATTAAAGGAGCACAAAACACAGAGTATCTCATTACGGCACTCACGGTGGCCATGACGTACATGGCAGTTGTGGGCGTGTTAGGAGCAATTCTAGCGACCCCCTTAATCGGCGTAGCTGAGTGGTTTGCGCCGCTTCCAATCGTTGGCGGAGCTGCGGACAAGGCTACCAATCTCATCCGCGCGCTGCGCAACATGAACCTAGCAACCACGCTTGGTCTTGCATGCTTTGCTAGTCTGGTAGCCTTGGACAACGAGCTGCGTTTGAGGATTGTCAGCGACGGCACTACCATGCTCTATCTGACAATCGTCGCAACGGCAATCCTCGTTACACGGTTGGCCGAGAAGACCATTATCACGATCATTACGTGGGCGTCTGTGGGCATCCTCACGATTGTGTGCGGGCTGTCTGCGGCTGTCCTTCACCGCCACCCAACGTGGTCAAACTATCTTGGCCAGGCCACAGCGTCACCGTCTACAAGCTATGTGGCCACGACTCGCGAAAGCGAGTTGCACAACCGTGTAGTTTTTGGGGACGATTCAACCAGCTTTAAACCAAATGGAATCAAGCTGGAGAAGAGTCGCACTTGCTCTTGGAAAGGGAAGCAAGACAATTCGTCTGGTCCGGTTTTCTTCTGGGCATACTGTCCACCCGCCACAAAAGATCCTCGGCTATCACGCGAAGCCGAGTTTGCCAAGGAATGGAGTGGATGGCTACCTATGCTGGACACCCAGCCATCTGCACCACCAAACCCAACTCCTACAACAACCACCGTCCAAGCTGCATCAACCGGCAACCAGCCTGCTGGAACAGCAACCGCTGGACAACCCGCGACCAGCGCAGGCGCGCCTGTGACTGTGAACGGTGGCCCATGTCCAATATGGGAGATTGATGGTGGGGTGGAACTAATCATTCCAGCCTGCCACAACAACCCATACATATTGAATCCTGGGGCAACGAAACTTGTCCCCAGAATAGACCCACGCCTACCAGTCACTTGGAAAGAAAAAAAAGCCGAACTCAATCGTGGGTTTGGTGTAAGAGGGAATATCGGCAGACCGAATCTCGCAGTCGGTCTGTTACTAATTCAGATAAACGACGGCAACTGGCAAGTCTTTAACGCACCAGTTGACGTTCCAACAGGAGGAAAGGTAGCCATTGCCGTAAATGGCGGACCCGAACAAAACGAGTACACCGGACAATTCATTGTTCAAGTCACTCGCTAGGGAGGCGCCATGAACGCAATCAACAAAGCACCGCCATAAACCGAGTTTTCAAACTCGTCGGCGGTGCTTTTCTTTTTAGATATTACTATATTCAGACCATCAAATCTTATGCTAATATATAGACACCAGTAATATTATAGAATATGGGTTTTATAAAAGACAGTGTATTTGGCAGGATAGCCACGGAGCTAAAAGACCGGAACGAATTTAATAAGCAACTTAAAGCTGAAAAAGAATCTGTAGCAAACGCACAAGAAGCACTACAGAGTGATGAGTTTTTAGACATTATTGCCGAACACCCAGACTTTAATCCAGAAGACATCGGTGAACTAGAAAACAATCCAGATAAAGCTAAGTTTGTAGCTAGCAGATATGAAGCCTTTAAACAAAAAGGTGAAATTGGAGTAGGTCTAAAAGATACATATTCCAAATTGTTCCAAGAAGAAATGCTAATGGCAGGTATAAAGAACAGTGGAGAAGTACCGAAAGAAATTTTGGAAAGAATTGACGCCGAAATAAATGCTGAAGTTCGAGACAACCCCGAAGCCTTGGTCGCCCTCAAAAAAAGTTTGGAAGAACACAAGGTCAAACTAGAAAAGATTTCCGCACTAGAAGCACAGTTAGACGAACTCGCCCAACCGTCAGAGGCATTGGTTGCACAAATGAAAATGCTAAAAAGCATGTCTGGTAAAGACTTGTCGGACAGAAGCAAACTAAGTTTGGAACAAAGACAAGCGTTAGATGCCGTCCAAAGTTTTATGGGCGCTAAAGACCCACTAGAAACTGCAGTTAAACTCCATGCTAAATTTAGTAAGTTTAGGATAATAGGCAAAACTAAAGATGCTATGGAGGCCAAAAAGTCTAAAGCCACAAACCAAGAGCTAGATGAAATGTATGCAGACATTGCTAAGACCAGGGAAGCTATTTTTACCCAAACCAAATTTGGCACTATTCTGACCGATCAGATTGAGCAAGCAAATCGCAAATATTACTTAGAACTATCCAGTAAAATAAATAAAGGTGAAACTCCGGCAGAAGATGGTTTGGACTATTACTCAAAAGTAGCAACTTTACAATCCCAGTTTGGCTACTTTGATAAGCGTAGGAAAGACTTAGGTGAAGACCGTATAGCAAGAAGACTAGAGTTGTTGCAAACTACTATTGAAGAGGAGTATAAGGATAAGCTAGCTCAGGTTATAAGAACCCAAAAAAACTATTCTAAATTGGATGTGGCACTGGATTCATTGGTAACTCAAGAAAGAATCGGCCAGAAATCTGGGCTTGTCGAGATCCGTCCATTCTTAGAAGTCAGCTTTGCAGAAATCTACCAACACTTAGACAAAGTTCAAAAGACACATCTATTTGCATATTTAAAAAAACATAACCTCCATGGACAAATCAAATCAAAATAGTCAGCAGACTACTCCGACTGTAGCAAGCCTACTGGACGAAGGCAAAACTGATGATGCAAAAAGGCTTCTGGAAGCACTCACAACCGAAGCAGTATCCAATCCAGCACCGAGCCTACTAGACGCTACTAGAAGCTACTTAGATAATACAAATATAATACTAGATGAACAAGCAAGCACTATGGAATCAGCTGTTTCTGCACTAAAAGACCTAAAAAGTAATGAAGTAGCCATCGTCGATGAAATTGAGTTAAATAAAGTTAGGACTAACTTAAACTCATAACACTTTACAATAAAAAAACTCCTTGAACCCACCAGGAGTTTTTTATTTAAATTGATATTAACTTTTCCTAGGGGCAGACAGGGTGGGGGCTTGGTAGAGGGTGATGAAGATAAATTAACCGCAATTACACCCATCATATTAACTTTAGTAATTATTGCGCAATTGCGCAATAATTACTAAAGTAATAAAAGCTATAGTTTAAGCTAAATGCCAGCTATCATCGTGCCAGCATAGCATATAGATGTCCAGCTCTCATAAGCATATTTGTGGGAACAGACTATAAAAACTTTCTCTTAATACTTTAACTATTGCCTTCAGATATTGAAGGTAATTATAAGATTAGTAATTATTGCGCAATTGCGCTAGAATTACTAATATGAAACAATATATAAAATTTGAACTACAAGATAAGTTAAAACGAGAAAAAACTATAGAGCCACTCCCTAAGACGCTGGAAGACCGTTTAATGGAACTACCTACAGCAGCGGCCATTATTGTTGGATTAGTCGGTTTTATTGGTATGACCAGCATGTTTTTTTTAGCACCCAATTCTCTACAGCTATTAAAAAGGTTGTTTATCAAAAGATATAATAAAAAGTATAACAAAGCACAGCTAGAACAGAAATTTATTCAGACCGTATACTACCTTAAAAAAACTGGTATCATAGACATTGGCAATAACCAAAACGGCTTCTGGGTAAAACTAACTCAACTAGGGCAAAAGAAACATGACAAGACTTTTAAAGGTAGCTTTTATGTAAATAAGCCTACAGTTTGGGACGAGACTTTTTGGCTAGTAGCTGCAGACATACCTAGTAAAACTCATCGCTTATCAGGGGAAGCTCTAAGACGTAAATTAATTAATGCCAATTTCTATCCCCTCCAGAGAACCTTGTGGTTATATCCATATAATCCTACTTCAGCACTCCAAGAACTTCTGCAAACTCTAGATGCTCAAAAATTTGTTACTCTCATGCACATAAGCGAACTAGATGCAGAGGATAAAAGACTAGCTCTGTCGTTTTGGCAAGACAAGCACATACTATAAAATATTAATTTTTCTCAAACATATCAGATTAGTAAAAGATGCGTAATTACGCATCTTTTACTAATCTACATTATTGTGAGAATTATATGAATGATTATAGTATTTAGTTTTTCCTAGGGACAGACAGGGCGGAGCCTTGGGAGACGGCGGTGGAGATGGCTTCGCTTGTAGAGACACCACGCAAGATTACATCATCTATGGCTTTAGCCATAATGGCGTCAAACTTGCCTTGGTCCGGACGATAAAACGTTTTAGCGGTTAAGTTAGCGTGAGCAAAGACACCTATGTCTGGGTCAGAAGTTTGGAGGTCAATCAGATCCTTCCGACTAGAAGGTTGCTTGTGGCCTGCATAGTATTTATCTAATGCTTCTTGCTTGGTTGTAGCTTTTAAGAAATCCCAAGCCTCTGTAGGATACTTACTTTGCTTACTGACCACCTCTCCCCAGTAATTAGCAAAGTTCACAGTAGGCTGGTCTAAATTCGGTTGAGGCACAGGTGCAGTATCAAAGTTTAAAGTTGAAGCTTTTTGTTGAATAATCTCCCTAGCATAAGAATAGTTAATCATAAAAGCTGCCCGACCATTGGCAAATGCGTCTATGGAATAGTCACTTCTTGTATTCCATGCATAATTAGGAGAAGAAGGTGAGGCAAACGAAGTATAAAACTCTAACGCATCTTTAGCCGGTGTCGCACTCGCACCAACGCCAGTCCCAGAACCGCCAAATAGTGGCCTTGAGCCGTCCGCAGACCAAGCTTGGGCACCTTTTTGCATCATAAACAAATATAATATATCTTCTGCTCTATTTATCCGTCCACCTGGAGCATTACTCGATAGTCCCGCTGCTATACCACTCCGACTAAAGTAGCCCGTTTGATTTTGCCGAGTTAGCGCTTGGACCTGCCGAGCCAGCTCGTCCCAAGTTCTGGGTGGCACAGCAATACCTGCGCTACCCAGCAAATCCTTGTTGTAATAAAGAGCTAAAGAATCTACATATGTGGCCGCGCCATAAATTTTTCTATCTAAAGTAAAATCACTTACCACCGCGTCTACAAAAGCATTTTTGTAATCTGTAAATGTCCACTGTTTTTCTGTGGTTGGAGTTATTTTATCCAAATACTTTGGTAACCAAGCGTTATTAATAGAAAAAATATCTGGTCCCTGACCAGAAGCCAGAGCATTTATTAGTTCTTCTTCATACCCACGTTCATCTTTCTCAACAAAGGTTACCTGCACATTCGGCCGAACTTTTCTATAAGCATCTAATAAAGGTTGGTAACTAGTCTGATCGCTAAAGACTTTCCAAACCAACAGCTTTGCGGGTGCCCCACCCGTGCCTCCGCCACCACACCCAGCAGAAAGCAAAGCAATGGCCATAAGTGCTAACAATGGTTTATATAATTTTGTATATGTTAATTTCATGGTTTTGTTACTTGGACTTTATTTGAAATTTGTTATTTGGATTTTCTACCCCTCTTTAGTATAGCAAATTAAAACAACCCCGCCACAACAGAGTTATTTTGTATAATCTAATAATGGATCCCCGGGTCTTCGCAGACTCGCCCGAGGATGACAGGAGTGGCTTAAACACGTAAATGATAATATGTTTCTACTATTTCAGATTGGTCAAGAACTCTTGAAAGTCTGCTTTTAGATCTTCATGCTTAAGCCCAAACTCCACTACGGCCTTAAGATATTCGAGTTTATTCCCACAGTCATAAAATTTACCATTTTCAATCTCTAAAGCATGCACTAGTTTCTTTTGTTCCAAAAGTATGTTTATAGCATCGGTATAGTACAACTCCCGACCCGTTGTATCTCCTTCTAGTCTGCGCATGGCCTCCTCAATAGCATCCACCATCTCAGGACCAAATAGAAAACCAGAAACAACAGCAAAATCAGAGCTAATAACACCAGCCCCTGGTTTTTCTACCATGCGCTCTACTTGGATCATTTTATCTCCCACAGTCTTTCCTTCCACATAAGCATATCGCTTATAATCTTCTGGACCACTCTTTCGGACACTGCTCAAAATAGCACTCCCGCCAACCTCTTCATAGGCACTTACCAATTGCTGACAACGAGTAGGCGTAGCGGTAATAAAATCATCTGCCCACAAAAAGAGAAAAGGATCGTCCCCAATAAAGCTTCTAGCGTTCCAAATTGGAGTCCCATTTCCATAAGGACCTTTTTGGCGAATATATATAAAATTTGCCAAGTTAGCTATCTTACGAACCTCTTCCACCTGCTCATGTTTACCGGCTTCTTCTAAACGCTTTTCCAGTTCAAAAGGATAGTCAAAATGGTCTTCAATATTTCGCTTATGCCAACCAGTAACAATGGCGATATCTTCAATCCCAGCGGAAACGACATCTTCCACTACATATTGGATAATAGGCTTGTCTACCAAAGGCAACATTTCCTTAGGCATAGCCTTAGTAGCTGGTAGGAACCTAGTACCAAATCCAGCTGCGGCAATAACTGCTTTTTTAACTTTTTGTGCCATAAATATTATTGATTAATACCTATATATCATGCGGAAACTATTCCATTCTGTCAAAACCAC
>CAZCTL010000024.1:0-12917 GCA_964501685.1 uncultured Candidatus Saccharibacteria bacterium | reverse complement strand
ATGATGTTTACACTCTCATTTTACCATCTGTCGCATTTTTAAGTGGAATTGAGCGTAACGTGTAAAGAAACAAAATGACGCGGGAAAGATAAATTTCCCGCGTCGAGTTTTTTTGACAAACTGAACACAGGAAGTTTACCGGAGTGCGAAGAAGAACTTCGCGCCGGCTGACACGCCAACCTTGCGGCCGGCGGTGTCGAATTGGACCAGACCCTTGACCCATGTGCAGCGACCAAACTGCGCAAGGATTTGAGGCTGGCCATAGTTGGTTGTACCCCCCGGACGGATTCGTATAAATCCTTCCGAGCTCAGACTGAGTCTATCTTTCCAGACGGCCCAGTCTTTGGCATCCCACACCAGAATAAACTGTCGCTGAGGTGCAGCACCAGCGTATTTCCAGGTGTAGGACAGGGTTGCAAAGTCAAAAACTTTGCCGAGTGGCGACTTAAGGCCAGGGGTGCCGCTGATGCTCCACTTGACACCAGCATCACCGAATAACCGTTTCCCGTTCCAGCCTTGCTCCGACGTTACGCCAATCGGAATTTTCATGAAAGGGAACCATGAAACAGAGTGGTTGGTAAATTGACTTCCGGGACGAAGTTCCCCGAAGCCAAAAAGTTTCAGCGTACCCGCCTTGCCCATGCGCACGCTACCCAAGTACTCAATAGTGAGTTCAGGCAGCCGCCCGTTACTTGCGGCCGGCATGGCTTCAACATTAATTTGCGTAATGCCGAAACGCCGGAGGGTAGACAAAAACGGATCGCCGGTTTGGCCAGTGTTTTCCGCTCCATCGGTCTGGTTCGTTTCCGACCGACTTACGGAGGTTTTTGCCTTAGCGGTTGTAGGGGCTTGTGCACGAACAATTACTACGGCGCTTGGGGCGAACAGGCCAAGTGTCGCTGTTGCAAAGCTAGTTGCAAACCATAAGTCGTTTGCCACTATACCCTGCTCTGCGTGCGCCCAACGAGTACCAAGTGGCCCAAGAAATGAGAGCGAAACCACCAACGGCAATCTTCTACTAAATGCCAGCAAATTACCAGCATCCCAGAAGGCAAGGAGCGTGGAGAAAAACGATAGAAGCACAATCCACAAGTAGGCATATACAAACTGCCCACCAAGGCTAGGCGACCATTTTATTTCCACGTACTGCCAAGGTAAGACAGTGCCCGTTATGGCGCGGTACTGCCTACCAACCTCAATCATGCCCTGCGCAGAATACTTCTGGTGGTACCGCCGCTGGCTATCGTGGATGACTCCAGAAAGTCCAGCAGCCATAGCGCCAACCATTTGCTGGTTGCGAACTTGCTCGGCAGTTGCCCGCCAAGCACCGGTCATGTACCGGCTAGCTGCTGCCTCCCAAGTGTACTTCAAGTCCAGCACACGGAAGTACTCTAATGCATCTGCCGGTTGTTCGGAGCGACGCACTATTTCCTCTCGGACTGCCACCAAGCGGTCAACAGTCCAAACGGGTTTCAAGCTGTTAGCTGCGTCCTCTGCCCGGTTCCAGTCCTGGCGCATAGTGTTAAGTGGCGCCAATAACAAGAGCAACATAATTACGGCGAGTGCTCGCCGTGTATTTTTGATTGTTGTTAATTCAAACATAACTTCTCCTTAAAGAAGTTGTGTTCAGTTTGTCAAAAGTTTCCCCCTTTTGCTTTATGAAAGGAGCTGTCCGTGTTTAAAACACGTTCGTAAACTATACCATATATTGTATAATAAAGCAATACTTTCGCACTCATAAAAGTGTATTTTTGCTAAACTAGGTCAATAAAAAAAGCCTAAACTATACCAAAAAATTGAATAGTATAGACTTATTAAGATTTCTACTTTAAGCTTCTTTGCGGGCTAGGCGCCAGTGGAAGTAGAAAACGGGAGTGCCCACTATTATCATAGCAAGAGCGTTAGATGCGTCGCGTTGTTTTTGCGCTACCCGATTTTCTTCTGCGCGTTTTTTCTGTTCTGCTTCGTTACATGGCACGCCAGTTTTAGAGGCACCATCTGGGGCTACTTCTGTAGCACACATTGGGTAGGCATAGTAATCTTGGTCTGCCTTGGTAAACACCCAAGTTTTAAGCCCCATGTTTAGAAACGTAATAGCCGCGAACACAATTATAAACAAAGACACGAGAGAAACTAGATACAAATAAATTTTTTTGATGTTTTGCATAGTGCGATACCAATCTTGTACGCCAGCCGAAGGCTGGTCCGCCTTTGGCGGAAATTCATTCGAATGATACGAATGAATACGAATTAAAATTAAGATTTTGACGAACGAAGATAAAAATAGATCCCTGCCACCATAATAATTAGTCCAACAATAAATAATGGCAAAGCAATTTTATCCCAGGAATGGTCACCGCCAAGCGTAAGATAAGCAAATGCAACGGCTACTGCCCACACTACTATTCCACCCAGAAGAGACAAAATTAAAATAGTTATTTTCATAATCATTTGGTTAATTTATAATATATAAGCCTATTCTCGTCCTATATACTATTCATAACTCCTAACTCCTAATTCCTAACTCATGATTCATGACTCATAACTCCTGACTCATGATTCTAGCCTTGCTTTTCACTTTGCATAAATTCGCGGATGTCTTTAAGAGTACTCATGAACTGTGCGGGGAAGATGATGGTGGAGTTTTTTTCTACCGATATCTCTGCCATGGTTTGGAGGTTGCGAAGTTGCAAGGCTATAGGATGTGCCTGCATAATGTCTGCGGTCTCGGCGAGTTTAGCAGCAGCTAAAGCCTCTCCTTCTGCTGCTATTATTTTAGCACGTTTTTCACGTTCTGCCTCGGCCTGCTTGGCCATAGCCCTTTGCATACCTTCTGGTAACTCAATATCTTTTATCTCTACCACCGGCACTACTACTCCCCAACCTTCAGTGTGTGTATCCAATACTTTAGTAATTTCCGCATTGATTGTCTCACGTTCGCTTAAGATTTCATCTAACTGGAACTTACCAACTATGTTACGCACGCTAGTCTGTGAGATTTGGTTAATAGCGTTTAAAACACTTTGTATTTCTACTATACTCTTAACCGCGTCGGTAATTTTATAGTACGCAACAGCACTAACATCTACCGATACATTATCCCGAGTAATTATTTTCTGTGGTGGAATAGGCAAAGTTATAGTCCGCATGTCTACCTTGCGTACTATGTCTATGAGCGGAATAACCCAAGTCAGCCCTGGCTCTTTTACGCCCACCACCTTACCAAACCGAAATACAACACCTTTTTGATACTGCTGAACAATTCGCAGTCCCCCAAGCACAAACACTAACACAATAGCAATGATTGTTGGCATATATTTTCAACTTAACATTTTAACAAAATAGCAATTTAACAAAAAACACAAGAATAGATGTTTAATTGCTAAATTGCTAAATTATTTAATTGATTATTTCTACACCCATACTCCTGGCCGTACCCATAACGGTGTTCATAGCAGACTCCACACTTGTAGTATTTAGGTCCACCATTTTCTTTTCTGCTATTTCTTTAACTTGAGCTTTAGTGATTTTACCCACTTTGTTTAAAAGCGGATTGGCAGCACCTTTTGGAATGCCTATCGCTTTCATAATAAGGTTAGCTACTGGTGGAGTTTTAAGGATAAAACTAAAAGTTCTATCTTCAAAAATGGTCATCTCTACCGGAATAACCATATCACCCATTTGAGCAGTTTGGTCATTGAACTCTTTTACAAATTGGCCAATGTTTATACCGTGGGGGCCAAGCGCAGTACCAACTGGTGGCGCTGGAGTGGCCTTTCCTGCGTTAAGCTGAAGCTTAACCACTATTTTAATCTTTTTTGCCATAACAATGATGAATTATGAATTAAGAATTAGGAGTTATGAAGCAAGGAGTAAGAATTAAGAGAAGCAATCCTTTCGGATTCATAATTCATAACTCCTGACTCACTTGTCCGCCATAGCCCTCGCCTTGCCGAAGCCGTCGGCGTAGCGCAGGTTAGCGACGGTGGATGACTCGCCTCTACGATTTCTTGACTTGCAGAAAGTCTAGTTCTACCGGAGTTTCGCGACCAAAGATGGTTACTAGTACTTTTACTTTACCTTTAGCCTCATCTAGTTCACTTATCTTTCCTTCGTAGTCTTTAAACGGTCCATCCGCAATTTTAACCAAATCACCTTTCTGAAAATCTACCTTAAACTTTGGCTCATCAGCTCCCATGCGCTTCTGCAAGCTTTCCATTTCAGTTTTGTCTACCGGAGTTGGAATAGTTCCACTGCCCACAAACCCTGTAACGTTAGGAGTATTCCGTACCACGTACCAAGAATCGTCTGTAACTATCATTTCTACCAATACGTAACCTGGAAATATTTTCTCCTCAAGGGTTATGCGTTTACCGTCTTTTATCTTAATCTTTTTCTCTTTGGGCACTAGCACATTAAAGATTTTATCTTCCATGCCTAAGTTTTCCACACGTTGCATGAGGTTAACTGCCACAGAATCTTCGTACCCACTATAGGTGTGGAGTACATACCAATGTCGCTCACCGGTTACTTGTTGTCTTGACATAAGTTAATTGAAAATTGATAATTGATAATTTTAGATTGTAAATACAAAATGCATTTCTTTCAATTTGCAATTTGCAATCATCAATCTGCAATTAGTTATTTATTAACTACTTTCTCAAAAAGTTTAAGCAAACCATAGTCTGCAGCGCCTAAAATAACCGCTACCGAAAGCGACAGAGCTATAACTGCAACGGTATAGCGGATGGTCTGGGCCCGAGTTGGCCAAACTACTTTTTGCATCTCGCCATATACATCTTTAAAAAATCCTAGTACTTTTCCCATACATTTGTCCACGGATCACGGATCGCACGGATGACATCCGACTTTGCTAAAGCTTCGTCGGACAAAGCAGATTAAATCCGCAGTGCCCGCCGAAGCCTTGGCGTAGGTGGGTGTTATCAGTGTATCTGTGGAATTAAGGCTTTTTTAAAAGGCCTCCGAGGCCTTTCTTATTAGCCTCATTATACTACCCTTTACAAATTTCGTCAAAATCGCAATAATACCTTGCTTTTCTGACTCTGCAATACCGCACATCAGCAAAAGCCAACACGAAGGAGAAACAATGAAAAAGACAAACCAAGATCCAGATCTCTCTTACTTTACGATATTTTTTTCACCCGCGAGTTGCAGGATATCAATTCGGTTCTACCAACATGAAAGCGGTAGGCTGTTCTACGATGCAATCGTAGTTCGCGGCCAGCATGCCGACCGATTTGATTTTGTAGTGGAAAACCGCAACCGGGAACATATGATATCACAACTCAAAGATGCTTTTGGCAACTCCCGAAAGCAGCTTATGAACAATTTCCTGGACAAGCTCGAGGTGCTGGCGTAATCCACAAGTTTGTTAACAATCTTTTGCCGGACACATGTGCCGGCTTTTTATATATCCAAATTCTTCACGCTTTTGCTGTGAGTCATGAGGAAGCGCTTGCGAGGGGCTACATCGTCACCCATAAGGGTCTCAAAAATCTCACTCACCTTTTCTGCATCTTCTACATGCACTTGAAGCATAAGCCGATTTTCTGGGTCCATAGTCGTTTCCCAAAGTTGATCTGGATCCATTTCGCCAAGACCTTTGTAGTGCTGGATGGTGTATTTCACGCCGTCTACCGCTGCCACCATTGCCCCCTCCCCTTCGACAAGCTCAGGACCTTCGGCCACTGCTTCAGACTCTTCTACTTTTAACTTTTTACTTTCAACTTTCAACTTGCGCGACGCCTTGGCTTCGTTCACTAAGTCGCGCAGTACAGCATCCCTTTCATCATCTGAAAAAGCATATTTAAAAGCTTTACCTACTTGCACTCTATAAAGTGGCGGTTGAGCAATGTATAAGTGTCCGTTTTTTATTACTTCTGGGAAATACCGATAATACAAAGTTAACAGAAGAGTGCGAATGTGTGCGCCATCTACATCTGCATCGGTCATGATAATTATGCGATGGTACCTAAGCTTATTCATGTCTAGCAAGTCCCCTACCCCCATGCCCATAGCAATGACCAAATTTTTTATTTGCTCACTACCTAGCATGCGGTCAAGGCGTGCCCGTTCTACGTTCAATATCTTACCGCGCAAAGGCAATATTGCCTGGAACCTTCTATCTCTCCCTTGCTTGGCACTATTATGCACAAATACACCTGCAGCTAAGGCAAAGTTATGCGTGCCTGGAACTTCCAAGTCATATACATCCATTCTTTCGGTGATACACTCAACTTTTACTACCTTGTGGTTATATAAAGTTACCGTCTCAAAAGCTTTGGCAGTATCACTATTAAAATACCGTTCGCAGAAAGACTGGAAGGTTAAAAGGCTTTTGTCCCCCGTCTGACGTCTGTATTCATTATATTTTCGCAGATCTAAGACACTAAAATCATGCAATAATGTTTCGGCAGATTTTAAAGCCGCAATAGTCTTCTTGTAATATGTTTGGTCTAACGTGCTCTTTCGCCTTGCTCTAAACTCAGGAGTCCATTGTTTTTTAGTTTCTTCTCGTCGCCAATCTCGTAGTCTCTCGTCCTTCCACTGTATCTTAGCAAGATCCGATAATTCCTTTTTTCTTTCGGGGTACTGTTTAAAACTAGCATGAACCCGTTCCTTTTGTAACAAACGATTTGAGGGGTTTGCCCAGTATTCTTTCTGTGCATGTCCCAGTAATACACGATTTGCCTTTTGGTATTCAGGCGTGTTGACGTAAAATTGTTTCCACGCCCTGATCATGGAAGCCTTATAGCTATCATTCTGCCACTGTTTCTTTGCTTTAGTGGATAAAACTTGCCTTGTCTGTGGCTCTCGCATGCGTGCACTCATACGAGCTCGGAACTGGGATGTTTGCTTGAGCACTGCCAATTTAGCCTTTACTTCTGGGCGATGCAGGGTTTTGCCCATCTGCTCGCGATGTACTGCCATATGATGCTCTTTTGTTATACGAATAATATTGGTCGGGTTATTATTCCGCTTATTAAAGTCAATATGATGTCGATGCTCCCCATTGGTCTTTTTATATACTTTCTTCCAAAGATTGTGCCAATCTGACAGCATGTGAGTAAACAGCCAGCTGTCCGTTTTCGGATCAAACACCATTTCATAGCCGTCAATCGTTATGCCTTTCTCGGCACGAGAAGATATCTTCCTATATAGTGGCATGAGCGATTCTGCCATATCTAAATGCTGTGCCTCAATATATTCGCCACTACGGAGCATAAACTTATGGTCTGGGGTACAGGTTATAGATTCACCATTATCAAGAGTCAGACGTATAACCTCGCTGTTAGCCTTGGTTCGCCTGATATTGGTAATTTTTTCTACACCGACTTTTCCATCATTACGAATGGTATAACAGAAATGTTCTCTCCCCTCTCTCTGCTCAGCGATTAGTTCTATAAAACTAATATCTCGACCATCCGCCAAAGCAACTTTGGTATCTCCCGAAAAACAACCTCCGGCCGAGTCGCCCTCTACAATATATAATTCAGACTTTGCTGGATCACTCTCACTGCAGTCGGCAAGTTTACCCGGAAGTGCAAGGCCGTCTAATACACCTTTGCGAATAACGCTATCGCGGGCTGCCCGAGCGGCTAAGCGTGCTTTTGCCGCTAAAATAACTTTTTCAATTATTTTACTGGCATCCTGTGGATGCTCTTCTAAATATATTTCCAAAGACTCCCCCACCACACTCTCCACGGCAGTACGAACTTCTGGGTTTCCAAGCTTTGCTTTGGTCTGGCCTTCAAACTGCGGGTTAGGAAGCTTAACGGAAATTACGGCGGACAAACCTTCGCGCATATCCTCCCCAGTTAGCTTTTCGGTTTCTTTGACAAAACCATTCTTTACCGCATAGTTATTGAGTACACGGGTGATGGCCGTTCGGAAGCCTGTCACATGCATACCACCCTCTGGGTTATACTCATTATTCGCATAAGCAAGCAGCCTTTCGTCAAAGTCATCTGTATACTGTATAGCAACTTCTACCAAAATGTCACCACTCTGTTTGCTTATGTAAACCGGATCCGACTTTACTTTTTTATTGCGATTGATCTGGCGGATGTAAGAAAGAATTCCACCTTCAAAATAGTACTGATAAGATAGACCACTCTTTTCATCGGAGATAATAAAGTGCAAGCCTTTGGTTAAGTAAGCCTGGCTACGCAGATGTTCTAAAACAGTTTTAAACTTAAAAGTTGTCGTTTCAAAAATACTAGCATCTGGATAAAACACAGTTTCTGTACCGTGTTGAATGGGGTCACTTTTGTCTACCTTACCAACCACCTTTACGACCCCTTGCGGTTTGCCAATTTTGTATTTTTGCTCATAAACTTTACCATCACGCTTTACGCGCGCTACTAGATCTGTGGACAAAGCATTCACCACCGCGGCACCTACACCGTGCAAACCTCCGGACACTTTATAACCAGACGCGTCACCGCCAAATTTCCCACCCGCGTGAAGCACGGTCATAACTGTTTCAAGAGCAGATTTTTTAGTAGTCTTATGCACGTCCACGGGGATACCACGTCCGTTATCTGCCACGCGTACTCCACCATCTTTTTGCAAGACTACCTCAATGTAAGTAGCGTGTCCGGCCATAGCTTCATCTACCGAATTGTCTACAATCTCCCAGATTAGGTGGTGTAGTCCTGTTTCAGAGGTAGAACCAATGTACATACCCGGACGCTTACGCACTGGCTCAAGGCCTTCAAGTACGGTAATCTGATCTGCTGAATAATCTGCTGTTTTTTTATCTGCCATATAATTTCAAGTTAACAATTAAACAATATAACAACTTAACAATTAGGAATTAATGTTAAATTGTTAAATTGTTATTTTGTTTATACACATTAAGTGTATATGTACCCATAATACTTAGCATTTGTGGGATTGCTCAGTAAACTCATGCGGCCATCTTTACACTTTGCCAAAACTTCTACAGTAGAAATAGGTATCCAAGGTACGTGCGTATCCAACTCCAGTAGGTTTAAAGAAGTTGTTTTAACAAATAATTCATCTAGAATCTTTATGGCTTCCGTAGTTCTTATATGCTTAGTTAACTTAGTATCTAGAAAAGGGAAACGAACCCACTTACCATTTTCACTAATTTTAATTGGGTACTCACCATCTGCTTCAGACAATAATATATGCTCTTCAAACTTTTGAATATATGACTCCACATTTTCAAAAACCTCATTTCCGGGTTTGGCAAAACACTCCGCAAACTTAAGTAGCCTGCCCAGAAGCTGTTCATATTCTTTGTCCACTAACTGTAAAGCGTCTTTATGCTTAAGCTTGTATAAACCCAGTTCCAGCTCAAAATGCTCAGTAGCCTTTTTAAAATATTCGTTGGCATCTGTTACATGCCCCAAGTTTTGAGTTAAATACGTCTGTGCTTCTTGCTCGGAAGTAACAATAGCAGTACTCAAAAACTCCTGCTTTTGAGATTCAGGCAGAGCTTTATACTTACTTTCAAATTGTTCAAGCAAAGTTGGAACTTTGGATACCTCGAGCTTTTTCCCAAACCCAAAAAATGCTTTTATTTTAGCAATAATTGACATGTGATACAGCTACATACTTCCCCTATATTTTAGCAAATTTTTCCCTTTTTTACCAGTCAAAACTCCAGAAGAAAAAAATCGTTAAATAGCTTCGGCGAAAGTTTTAGTATGAATGTTTTTTGCCTCTTCGTCACTTAAGTTTTGATAGGACATCCTTACTGTAAACTTTATAGTTTCGCCTTTTGTAAACGTGTCTATAACTTCCCATGACCAAATATAGTTTTTGCCAATCTGCTTTATAGCTCGAATAAGTATGCTGTCTAGCGATTCACGACTGTCGGTCTGGATATTGATATCTAACACTACTAGTTTATTTAACAACTCTTGAGCAGGACGTGGATGCTCCACGGCTAAGAAGTCAATTAATTCGTCTATAGCAAATTCCGCGTAAGCAGTATTTGTAGACATTTTATTGCCAGTTAAAGGTAAATCCCTTAGCTGATATATTACACCGGCATTTTTACCTCCCAACAAAACAGTCCAAGCGGAAAATGGGTTGGCCACAGGCGGAACTTGACCCATGGGTTCGTAAGTAATCCTAACTGCACCAAGACTCCTGAGCAACTTTTCAACTTGGGTATGCAATACTTCTATAGCAGATTCTTTACTGTTTAACTGAAGTAACATACCCACTCTCTCGCTCTCAATGTATTTTTTATTGGGCTTACCAAATACTTTTCCAACTTCAAAGATTTGCACATACCCTACACCCTTTCGCAGATATTCGTGTTGTTGGTGCAGTAACCCTCCTAAAAGACCCACACGAAGCACAGGATATTCTTCATTAATGGTATTCTGTGTACGTATTTCCTGCATATCTGTATAAGCCATTCTAGTGTTTTCAGCACTGGAGGTCATAGGCAAACTTAAGACTTCGTCAAAACCAAAACTAGCTAATAAATTCCTAATATGTCCAGCCATAACTATTCGTTTTGGTGTAACTTGATCTACTGGAGAAAACTCGGGTAATCTTGGTTGAATGGTGTTGTAACCCCGCATACGGATAATTTCTTCCACCAAATCCGCGGCATCTTCCACATCCCTGCGCCATGAGGGCACGGTTACTTGTAAACCAGAAGTTTTACGGACCGATGAAAAACCAATCCGCTTTAAGAGTCGTTCACTTTCGGCAAGTGAAATCTCTACCCCTGCTACGCGACCAGGTAGGCCAGCTTCCAAAAAAATGGGAGGAATTTTAACTTTTTGTGATGCAGGATAATAATCAAAAACTTGTGAAGTAACAGCACCCTTGCCAATGTTCACCAAGCAATCTACCAAAAACTCTAACGCCCACATTGACAATTCAGGCGATAAGTCTTTTTCTAGTCTATTAGAAGCTTCAGTTGATACTTTAAGACTTCTACTATCTGTTCGCATTTTAACTCCATCATACACCGCTACCTCTGCTAAAACACTAGTCGTACGTGAAGATATTGCACTACGTCTACCGCCAACTGCGCTAGCCAAGACGAGCCAACCCAAATTATCCGAAATAACCAACTCTTTACCTCGAGTCAGTTCCAATGCCGTTCCATCTAAGGTAGTAAAAGTATTGGTTTCTGGAACTCTTTGCCAGATAAGTCCGCCAACAACTTTACCGGCATCAAAAATATGGTTGGGAAAACCAGTCATGAGCATGGCGTAATTGGAAATATCCACCAAAAGATTCACTGAGTTCATGCCTAAATGTAAAATGGTTTGTTTGAGCCACTCAGGACTTGGTAGTGTGTTATTTAAGCCCGCAACCTCTATTACCGACACACGTTTTACATCTTTAATTGCCTTTACCCTGATAGGTAATTTTTTCAGGTCTTTTGGCAACTTTAACTTCGTGGACAACTTAAAAGGTAAACCAAAGTAACCAGCAACCTCTCGAGCAACACCAACAACGCCCAAACAATCTGGCCTATTTTGCCTAATTTCCAAACTAAGCAAAACATCCTTTTTTCCCGCAATAGTCACTTCAGTATAACCGTCAACCAACAAACCAATTAAAGACAAAGCCTCTGCTGTAGCTTTTGGACTAGCTTTAAGCGTGGGGATTAATTGTTTAAGTTGAGAGTAGAGTATCTTCATAATTAACTGTTCAAATATACAAATGTGACAAATTTACGGATGCCTACAAATGAGATACCGAGCCGGCTAAATATTTGTAGGTATTTGTAGATTTGTCTCCATCCGTAGATTTGGATTATATTACTCCATTTTTTCGTGTTCAAAATACGGATAAGCAATGTTGCCACCAAGTAAAGTACGAATATCGGTAATATTGTACTTGGCCATAACCCACCTGTCTAACCCAAGCCCAAAAGCGAAACCCATATATTTTTTTGCATCTATGCCTGCCTGCTTGAGTACTTTACCATGAATCATACCTGCCCCACCCATTTCTATCCAACCTACATGCTTACAAATAGCGCAACCTTTGCCTTCGCAATTAAAACATCGCATATCTGGACCCACACCCGGTTCTACTTCTGGATAATATTTGCTCCTAAACCGCATAACTACTTCTTCTCCGTACATATGCTTAAATAGCATTTCAAGAGTACCAAAAAGTTCGGCCATACTGGTCTGCTCTTGCACAACTACTCCCTGATAATGGTGAAAAATAAAATGATTGCTTTTATTAGGTTTTTCGTTTCTGTAAACTCTGCCCGGACAAACCATTCTAAATGGAGGTTTAAGCAAAGCGAGCGCCCTAGCTTCTATGGACGAAGTTTGGGTCCGAAGTAAAATATTTGGAGCCTCAATATAAATGGTATCTTGCATTTCCCTTGCCGGATGATTTTTGGGTACGTTTAGTCTTTGAAAATTGTATTCATCGGTTTCTATTTCTGGACCATCGTATATGCTATAACCCATACGTTCAAAAAAACTATTCATACTAAGAATAGTGGAAGTTAAAGGATGTAGATGACCCAATTTTGGTATCTGAGCTGTAAGTTTACCAGCGCTAGATTTTAAGCTTTGGTCTTTGATTGATAGTTGTAACTTCTCTTCGGTAGCTTTAAAAGCAGACTCTAAACGAGTTTTATAGGCATTAAGAATTGGCCCCAATTGTTTACGATCGTCTTCACTTACTGTTTTTAGCGTTTGGAGATTCTCTCTTACTAACCCAGTCTGGCCTAAAACTTCCGAATTTAGTCGCTTGAACTCATTCAAATCCTTTATGGCAAGCAGCTTTGTTTCTATTTCTTGTATTTGCTCTTCAGAAATCATGTTATTACTGGCTTATATATAAGCATAAATAAGTTATCCACAGCTTAAAACCACAAATGATAACTACCCACTTATAATACCAAAATTGTGCAAAAATAAAAAGCA
>CAZCTL010000023.1:0-13029 GCA_964501685.1 uncultured Candidatus Saccharibacteria bacterium | reverse complement strand
ACACCCACCACCATATAGGCCTACCGACAAAATATATAGCTGTCACCAACAAACCATTTTTTGCGGACTGATCTATGACCACTGTCCATAATCGCCCGTCAAACCCCATGCCCCTGTTTACAACAAATTCTACATACAGTACCACTACTAAATACACAAACGACACACAAAACGATGCAATACCCACCACCACCGCCCGCAAAATGATTCTCATAGTCATATTTTACAATTTGAATTTATAACATGTTACCCATGTTAGGCTCTCCAAGAAGTCCTTAATTTATTCACAATACTCACAGAGCTCTTCGCACTATTATCTTTTTTCCAAATACCAAAAGCAGTATCCATAAAACCTTTTTTTCTCATGGATACCTTTTTTACCACGCTCTTGGCGAACACCAAGGACCTATACTCTTTTACTGGAATAACTATAGTATTCATACCACTATGATACAAAATCATATCTCATTTGACAATCTCTATCCAATTTAAAAAAGCCACCCCGTGGTGACTTAACACTTAAATCTATATTATGTAGACACTTACAGCTCGTCGTAGTCATGCACGCTGAGTTGAGCTTCAATTTGTTTGATAGTTTCTATTACTACTGCCACTACAATCAAAATGCTAGTACCACCAAGTGTTAAGGCCTGAGTACCTGTAACTTTTTGGAGCAAAAAAGGCAATATGGCAATAAGCCCTAAAAATACTGCCCCGGGCAAAGTAATACGCGTGAGTACTTTATACAAATAGTCCGCGGTTTGTTTGCCAGGTCTAAGCCCCGAGACAAATCCACCATTCTTCTGCACATTTTCTGCCACTTCATCTGGGTTAAACACTACAGCCGTGTAGAAATATGTAAACAAGACTACCAACGAGAAATAAGCAATGCCATAGTACATGTTTTGAGATTGAAACAAGTTCACAATCTTTCCAGCATAGTTAGCAATTATGGCCGTTTTTGCGTTTACAAAAAACTGGGCAATTAGCGCTGGGAAAAGCAACATAGAAATAGCGAAAATAATTGGAATAACCCCAGCTTGGTTTAGTCTAAGTGGTAAGTGTGTACTTACTCCACCAAACATTTTATCTCCACGGACACGACGAGCGTAAGATATGGGGATGTTCCGCTGAGCCTCTGTAACAATGATTATTCCCGCCACCACAATTAAAGCTACACCAATATATGCTAAGAAAATTGGCAACTGGCTAGATGTATAGAAACCAATTAATGAACTTACGGAAGACGGCAACGTAGCCACAATTCCGGCAAAAATTACCAAACTAATCCCATTGCCAATACCAAACTCACCAATAATTTCACCTATCCACATAACAAGTAAGGTCCCGGCCGTCACTGAGAGTAACGTCAAAAACCACTGGTAGCTGGTAAAGCTAGACAAGAGTTGTCCACCAGCTTGGCTTTGCAATAGCCGAACCGTACTAAATCCTTGCAAGAGCGCTAGAGGGATAGTTAAATAACGCATATATAGGTTCAACTTCAACCGACCTTGCTCCCCGCCTTCTTTCTGAAGTTCGCCAATAGACGGAACAATTACTGCCAAGAGCTGAACAATAATAGAAGCGGTAATGTAAGGCCCAACACCCAACATAGCAATAGAAAAATTAGTCAGCCCACCCCCAGAAAACAAATCTAAAAGACCCAAAAATTGATTTTGGACTAAAGCATTTTTTAGTGCAGATGCATCTACGCCGGGTATTGGAATGTGCGCCAAAACACGAGTAACAATTAACAAGCCAATAATCCAAAGTATGCGGTTACGGAGATCTTTTGTTTTCCAGATTAGACTAAGTTTGTTCATATATATTCCACAAATACACCAATGTCACAAATTACACGAATCGGGCCCACGGTATTAGTGCTATTAGTGTGATTCGTGCATTAGTGGATAATTTATTTCTTAACACTTCCGCCAGCAGCTACAATAAGTGCTCTCACAGATTCCGTTACAGGAACCTTTACATCTAGTTTAACACCAATTTTACCTCCACCAACAATTTTTACCTTTTTCACGCGTGAGGCAATCAAATTTCTCTTGTGCAAAATCTCCATATTAACTAGCCCACCTTCTGGGAATGCCTTTGCCACCCTTTCTAGCCTTAAGGCCAATGCTTCATTTGTAAGACTCTTAAAGCCTCGGTTCTTTGGCAATTGTCTTACCAAAGGTTGTCTTCCACCTTCAAAACCAACGGGCATCTTACTATGTCCAGTTCTAGCAGTTTGACCCTTGCCACCACGTGTAGAATAAGTACCTTTACCACTACCAAGTCCACGTCCCACAACCTTACGACGATGCGTAGATTTTGGATGTTTACTGATTGTATGAAGTTTAAACATAGTCGTTCACTAATGCACGAATCCCACGAATAGCTCGAATCTGGATTAGTGAGATTCGTGATATTCGAGTATTTGTGAATAATTATTTACGTTTTTGGCCTAATTGCTCTTTACTCCGCATGGCCCTAAACCCTGCAAACACTGCCTTTATATTATTCACCTTGTTGGAGCTACCAAACATCTTACTCATCATATTTTTAATACCCGCCATTTCTGCAACTTGACGAACCGCTCCACCAGCGATAACACCAGTACCGGGTTTTGCTGGACGCATTACTAAAATACTTGCCTTATACTTTACCTTAATTTCATGAGGAATGGTACCGTCTACAAGCGGAATTATTAAAATATTTTTCTTAGCTTGATTTACTGCCTTGGTAACACTCTCAGCGACGTCGCGACCTTTCCTGAGACCCATACCTACACGACCTTTGCGATCACCAATAACAACCAGCGCACGAAAACGCATGCGCTTGCCCCCAGCTACTACACGGGTAACACGGCTCACCTCCACCACTTTCTGATCAAATTCAGATTGCTGGCGTTCACCCGACTGTCCATTTCTTTTAGGTCTTCGTTCCATAAAATTAGTAATTAGAAATTTAGTAATAAGTAATTAGCAAATAGTATTTAATAGCATTAAAGATACACAGTACATTTTTCTCATTACTACTTACTACTTACTCCTTACTCCTTACTGCTAAAATTTGAGTCCAGCCTCCCTAGCGGCCTCAGCCAATGCTTTTATTCTTCCATGATATCTATAACCCGATCTATCAAAAACTACTTGCATAAGTCCGGCCTGAAGAGCAAGCTCCGCACATTTTTTACCAACTGCCACAGCCATATCCGATTTTGTACCAGTTTTTTCTAACTGTTCGCTTGAAACAGAAATTAAAGTTTTACCAGCCACATCGTCTATTATTTGAACGTAAATATGTTTGCTACTTCGGTATACTGAAATACGTGGACGCACAGCAGTGCCCACAACCCGACTGCGAGCTTTGCGCCTTGTTCGTCTTATATGAAGTGTTGGAGTTCGTTTGTCAGACATAAAATTACTTTCCTACGGCCTTTACAACCTTGCCAGCTTTACGCAAGATTACTTCGCCTTCGTACTTAATACCCTTACCCTTATATGGTTCAGGTTTCTTCAGCGACCTAACGTTAGCCGCAAATTGACCCACGAGTTGTTTATCAATACCTTTTACAATAATAACATTCTTATCTACCGACACCTCTAAACTGTCTGGAATAGCAACAATTATTGGATGTGAAAACCCTAATTGCATGGACAAATCCTTGCCTACTATAGCCACTTTAAAACCTACCCCATTCACTTCCAATTTCTTTTCAAATCCTACGGTCACACCAGTAACCAAATTCTGCACAAGCGAACGAAACAAACCCCAAAGAGCTTTTTGTTGTTTATTATCGGGCTTTGGCACAGTTACTACAATTTCCTCTGGAGACAGCGCAATACCTACATTTGAGTGAATATTCAAGGTTAAAACACCCTTTGGCCCCTTAACTTTGAGTATACCATCATTAAGCTCGGCCGATGTGCCGGTTGGTATTACTATAGGTTTTTTTCCAATTCTTGACATAAGATAAGTAATTAGTTGTCTGTAGTCTGTAGTCAGTAGTCTGTACCATATAGCCATTTACTGACTACTAAGTACTGACTACCGACTACTATTTTCTACCATACCTGACACATTATCTCCCCACCCACTTTAGCTTTCCGAGCTTGTTTATCTGTCATTAAGCCAGCAGAAGTAGAAATAATCGTTAATCCATACCCACTTGAAGTTCTCGGAATACGACTGGCGGGTAAATAAATTCTTTGGCCAGGCGTACTCACCCTCTTAATGCCGTTTATTACCGATTCGCCATTATTATACTTTAAACTAATATGGATAAATTTCTTAGCTGTACCAACAACATTTACGCCACTCACAAAACCCTCAGCCAATAGCAAATTGGCCAAACTTTCTTTCAGTTTGGAATGTGGAACCACAGTCTCAGGTTTTTGCACCCAAGTTGCGTTACGTATACGAGTTAACATGTCTGCTATTGAATCAGTGTTCATATCTTTATATAGACTCTATCGGACTTATCGCGGACTTGGACGGACTTGTCAAGTGCGTCCGTGTATAGTCTGTGCTTGTCCGTGTTCTTAAATTACCAACTTGCCTTTACTACTCCGGGTATTTCTCCTCGGCTAGCCAACTCACGAAAACATATACGACACATATTAAAATCGCGCATATACGCACCCTTACGACCACATCTCCAACAACGTCTTATTACACGCGTTGGGAACTTGGCTCGGGTCAAACTTCGTTTTGCTTTTGCGATGTGAGCTTTAGTTGCCATAAATTAGTACTTAGTAGTCAGTTGTCAGTAGTCTGTACCACATAGCCATTAACTGACTACTAAGTACGGACTACCGACTACTGATTATTATTCTTTATCTTTAGTAAACGGAAAACCAAATGAAGTTAATAATGCCCTAGCTACGTCATCCCTGCCTGCTGTAGTTACAATAGATACCTCCAACCCAAATACATGCTCCAAAGATTCAGAAGATACTTCAGGAAAGACTAAGTGCTCTTTCAAGCCTAAATGATAATTTCCTCGTCCATCAAAGCCAGTAGATTTAACTCCTCTAAAATCTCTTACTCTAGGTAACGCAATACTTATAAGTTTATCCAAAAAACTATACATCCTATCACCACGTAAAGTTACCATAACTCCTACCACTTGCCCTTCCCGAACTTTAAAACCAGCAATAGACTTACGAGCAGTTACTTTTACCGGCTGTTGCCCTGTAATGGCCCTAAGATCTGCCACAACAGTATCCAAAACCTTCTGGTCACGGCCAATTTTACCCACTCCAACATTAATAACCACTTTCTCAATTTTGGGTACACTTGTTATGTTCGTATAACCAAATTCTTTAGCAAGCTTTGGAGCAATATCTTTATTAAATTTTTCTCGTAATCGTTCCATAATATAATTTCAGATTGATGATTTCAGATTTTAGATTGAAACGCATTTTAAATCTGCAATTTACAATCTGCAATCTGCAATAATTACACTGCTTTACCGCTCTTCTTAGCAATTCTCTGTTTAGTACCGTTTTCTAAAATCCTATAAGCAACCCTAGTCGGTAGCCCAGTGGAAGCATCCACTAGTTGTACCTTAGAAACCGAGAACGGACTGGGTAAAGTTACTCTAGTACCGGGCTGACCAGCTTTTTTACTCTTCTGGAAACGAGTGTGGATATTAGCACCTTCCACAACCACCATTCCACGAGCCAGCACAACAGATAACACTTTACCTGTTCGGCCTTTATCTTTTCCAGATAGTACTTTAACGGTGTCGCCTTTCTTAATTTTCATCTTGTTAGACATAATTCGTAGTTATTCGTAGATTAGAATGCATTTCCGCCGAAGGCGGACCAGCCTCCGGCTGGCGTACAAGATTCGGATCGCGTTATATTACTTCTGGTGCTAAGGATACAATCTTGGCAAACCCTTTTTCCCTAAGCTCTCTTGCTACCGGACCAAAAATACGGCTTCCTCTAGGCTCCACACTATCTTTATTTACAAGTACAATAGCGTTCTCATCAAAACGAATGTATGACCCATCATCGCGTCTTACTTCTTTTCGAGTCCGAACAATTACTCCGTATACCTTATCACCCTTTTTGACTTGCCCGCCTGGAGAGACTTGGCGCACAGAACCAGCAATGATATCACCAAGACGAGCAAATCTGCGAGCATTTTTTCCATTCACGGAAAAAACATTCACAATCTTTGCGCCAGTGTTATCCGCAACTTTTACTAATGATCTTACTTGTAACATATACTTGGTAATCCTTCATCCTTAATCCCTAATCTTTAACCGGTGGATGCACTTGCATTTCTGGTCAAGGATAAAGGATTAAAGATTACGGATATTTTACACTTTACTAACTACCTTAAATCTTTTGTCCTTACTAATAGGTTTAACCGAAATTATACTCACCTTATCCCCTACCCCATATGCACCGTCTTCTACATGGGCCTTAATTCTTTTAGATACAGTATAAGACTTATGATACTTAGGATGACGCTTTCTTGTACGCACCTCTACCACAACGGTTTTGGCCATTTTTGTAGAAACCACATTGCCTACTAATATTTGCTTGGAACTAGTTGAAGTCATAAACTAAGAAAGTTATATATAACAAGACTTTTCCAACGGTTTGTCGGACGAGAAGTGAGCAAGGAGATAGGAGTAATTAATACTCACATCTCACTACTCATTTCTCAAGTCTAGCTTGCTAATAAAGTTAATATACGAGCGATGTCTTTACGCAATGCCCTAGCAGTATGCACGGTTTTAACCTGCCCAAGCTTAATCTTGGTAGATAGTTCTTGCGACTCGCGCTTGAGCTTTGCTAGTTCAGCTCTCAGCTCCAGTTCACTTTTAGATTTTAAATCGCGCATTTTCATAAATAATTATCAGCTCCACACTTACACTGTATGTTGTTTAACAATAAACCTTGTTTTTACCGGTAACTTGTGACTTGCCAATCGCATAGCTTCTCGAGCCTGTACTTCAGTAATTCCATCCATCTCAAACAATATTTTTCCAGCTTTCACTACCGCAACAAAATGATCAACTGAACCCTTACCGCTACCCATCACCGATTCATTGCCATGATTTGTAATGGGTTTATCCGGAAACATACGAATCCAAATCTTACCACCACGTTGAACGCTTCTAGTCATTGCGCGCCTAGCAGACTCTATCTGTCTAGCTGTAACCCAACTAGACTCTAGAGATTTTAAAGCAAACTGGCCAAAGGCAATATCATTACCCGAAGTACTAAGACCACGGATTGGACCTCTATGATGTTTACGATGTTTTAGCTTCTTAGGTAATAACATATTGAATGAAATATCAAATTTCAAATATCAAATTTCAAAGTGTCTAATCGTTCTCCTGTTTTGACATTTGAAATTTGTAATTTGATACTAGCTTACTTTATCATTTGTGAGACTTAATGTGGTTTCAGCCTTCTTCTCAGTAGACGCACCCTTCTTTACAAATACATCTCCCTTATATATCCAGACTTTTACACCAATAGTACCATATGTAGTAAAAGCTGTGCTCCTAGCAAAATCTATATCGCTCCTAAGCGTATGCAGAGGAATTTTACCGGCAGATAAATGTTCGGTTCGAGCAATTTCTGCACCATTTAGTCTTCCGCCAATTGCTACTTTTATTCCCTTTGCGCCAGCATTCATAACTTGCTCCAGCGCTTGCTTCATTAATTTTCTAAAAGCTACTCTACGCTCCAATTGTTCTACAATTCCGTTCGCTACTACTTGAGCATGTAGACTAATATCTCGTACTTCTTCAATGCTTATCCGGACATCTGTCTTTATCCTAAGCTCTCGAACCAACTTTTTCTTTAATTCTTCAATGCCCGCACCACCTTTGCCTATTATTAAACCTGGCTTGGTAGTCTTAATAATTACATTTAAAGTACCAGCATTACTCCGCTCAATTTCCACCCTCACTAATCCAGAACGCTTAAGCGCCTTCTCAAGGAAATTTCTAATGGAAACATCCTCTTGTAAAAACTCTGCAAATTTTGAAACCGAAAACCACTTGGATTTCCAGGTGTCGGTAATTTGCAATCTGAATGAAATTGGATTAACTTTATGCCCCATAAATAATTGATAATTGATGATTGTAAATTGAGTAATTGATTATGC
The DNA here is from genome assembly GCA_964501685.1 of uncultured Candidatus Saccharibacteria bacterium. GTDB lineage: Bacteria > Patescibacteriota > Doudnabacteria > UBA920 > UBA920 > JAEUSE01. The sequence continues at coordinate 4,893 of CAZCTL010000023.1, read as the reverse complement.
ATTTTGTCTTAACAATCTGCAATTTTCAATCTGCAATTTGCAATTCCTTAAACTCCGCTTTTCCTATTAAATAGTCTACGCTTCTGTTGTACTTTATTCTGCTTTATCTGCTCGCCAGTCTTTGGCGCATCTTTTCGCCTTACGTCAGTATCGTTGACCATCTGAACACTGGGATCTTCCGGTTTATTAAATTCCGCTGGCTTGTTCTTTGCCACAAGTTTGGCAAACCTACCTACTTTACTTACCGCAGACTCTTTAAACTCTAAGGTAACATGAAGATGCGACATTCGTCTATTCAGTGGACTACTACTCCCCCTAGCTCTGGGCATATAGCGCTTCATTACCTGTGCCCCATCACATGTAATGCTTTCTATAAACAAACCATCTGGACTAAAAGAAAAGTTATGTTCGGCATTAGCCATTGCGGATTTAATTAGCTTAGCAACAATATCTGCTCCCTTTTTATTAGTAAACTGTAATTGCACTAAAGCATCTTGCACCCGCATTCGACGCACCATGTTTGCAACTAAACGGAGTTTTCTTGGAGCAATATGAAGACCACGAGCATGCGCAATAACAAGCTTTGCATTGTCTGGCTTATTTTGTTGTGTAGTCTTACTTGCCATAAATTAGAAATTAGTAGTCTGTAGTCAGTAATCTGTACCAAATAGCCACTAACTGACTACTAAGTACTGACTACCGACTACCAAGTTATTTTTTTGCTGGAGCCTTTACCGCTGCCATCTTAGCCTTATCGCCAGCGGCAGCTGCTGCCTCCTGCTCCTTAGCCATCTTGCCACCATGCCGTGTAAACCTTCGAGTAGGAGAAAATTCACCCAACTTATGCCCTACCATATTTTCCGAAACATATACGTCTATAAATGTCTTACCATTGTGCACCGCAAAAGTTATCCCCACCATTTCCGGAGAAATTGAGCTATCGCGAGACCAAGTTTTCACTTTGTCTCCACGTTTAGAAGCAGCCACTTTTTTGGCCAACTTTGCATCTATAAAAGGTCCTTTTTTTAAACTTCTAGACATAAATTAAAGGTTTAGGTGGACGACTAGCGGATTTCACAGCTACTCGCGTGTACTCGCTTCCGAGTTAGCTGGGGAATTCGGCAGTCGTCAACCTTAGAATTAGGTTACTTCTTACCTCTACGCTTCATAATAACATTTTTGCTACCCTTCTTTTTATCCCGAGTCTTCACGCCTAAAGCATGTTTACCCCACGGAGTCTTTGGATACTTCAAACCAATCGGGTTTTGGCCTTCTCCACCACCGTGTGGATGATCTACTGGGTTCATAACTTTACCACGCACAGTTGGTCTTATACCCATATGCCGAGATCTACCGGCTTTTCCAAGTCTAACATTCATCCACTCACCATTGGATATGGTTCCCACTGTAGCCGAGACCTGCACCTTAACTTTGCGAATCTCTCCACTTGGAAGTTTCAGCATAGCATAACCAGATTCAATATTTTGTAGAAGCGCGGAATTACCAGCGCTTCTGGCAATTTTACCACCTTGTCCAGGGACTAATTCAATATCATGAACAAACGTCCCCACCGGAATATAGGCAATCTTCAAACGGTTACCCGGCTTTATTTCTGCAGTATCAGAGAACATTACCATTTGGCCAACTACCAAACCCTCAGGAGCCAAAATATATCGTTTAACCCCATCGCGATATGATATAAGTGCCAAGAACGCCGTTCTGGTAGGATCATAGCTTATGGCAACCACCTTACCTGGAATGTCTTTTCTATCTTGTCTACTAAAGTCTACAATGCGAGTCTGCAAACGACTACCACCACCCCGATGGCGTACAGTAATTTTACCCGTATTGTTCCTACCCGCTTGAATTGACTTCGCACGCAAAAGACTCTTCGGGATTTTAACTTTTTTAGTCAACACCGAATAATCCGTTACGCTTGCAAAGCGTCTGCCTGGAGTAGTTGGTTTGTAAAGCTTTACTGCCATAATTGTTCACTAATTCACTAATCTAACGAATGGCACAAATTTCAAATTCAGTATTAGTGTAATTTGTGTTATTCGTGTATTAGTGGATAATTTAAACTACTTCTAAACTTTCCGGTTTCTTTGAATCTTTGGTTAAAGTTACAATTGCTTTCTTAAAATTCTTTGTCCTACCCACACTTCTACCATAACGTCTTTCCTTGCCTTGCATACTTATCATGTTGACTCTGCTTATCGTAATTCCATATAAAGCCTCCAAATGTCTCCTTACCTGAAGCTTAGTTGCACTAGACTCTACGGTAAACACATACTGGTTAAACTTGTTTAGTGATACAGCCTTCTCAGACAACCGAGGCTGACGAACAAGCATCCGCTCGCCTGGATGGATTTTTGCTTCTGCAGGTTTTCTGTCTTTAGTTGCCATAACCATGGATTTCTACTAAATTACGAATTTATACGAAAGTACGAAATGGATATAAGCTGTCTGATTGTTTCGTAGTTTCGTAATAGTTCGTAATTTCGTAGAAAAGTTTACTTACTTCTTACTTCCTTAACAAATGTCTTCTCTAACACCGGCAGGGAATCCTTCAACATTACTACTGTATCTGCTTTCATTACCTCCAATACATTTAGTGTGCTGGCAGTGATGGTCTCACAAAACGGTATGTTTCTAATTGCCCTTACAACCCCGCTTCGCCCAGAAGGAACAATTATCAAACGCTTTTTCCCAAAGTCAGGGATATTCTTAGCCAAATCGTTAAATACTCCCACAACCAGTTTAGTCTTGTTCTCAGTTAAAGCAATGTCATCTACTACTACAAAGTGCTTAGCTTGGAGCTTATCGGTCAAAGCCATAGCCAAAGCTTTAATGCGAGATTTCTTGTTCAACTTAAGTTCCCAGTTTCGGTCTGATCTTGGGCCAAAAGTAACTCCTCCGTGTCGCCATATTGGAGACCGGGTAGAACCTGCGCGAGCCCGACCTGTACCTTTTTGCTTCCAAGGTTTCTTTCCCCCACCGCTTACGTCTCCGCGAGTTTTGGTGTGAGAAAGTCCAAGACGACTATTGGATTGCAAAATCCGTACCGCCTCAGCAAGCAAATGGCTGTCTGGAGCCACCGCAAAAAGCTTATCGTTCAGTTCGATATCACCTTGTACCTGTCCTTGTTGGTTGTAAAGGGAAACTTTCATATAAATACACTGACTATACGGATCGCACACTGACTGGGACGGACTGTCTACATTGGTCCGTGTTTAGTCTGTTTATGTCCGCGTTACTTCTTCTTTTTCTCTTCCTTAACTTCTATTACCTTACCAACTGGTTTGACCTTACCTGTAGAAATAAGTTTAATGGTTCCATTCCGAAAACCCGGTACCGCACCCTTCAGCATCAAAAGGCCTGCTTTAGCGTCTATACTCACTACCTGTAAGTTCTTAACTGTTACTTGTACTGTACCCATGTGTCCCGACATGCGTAAACCTTTGCGTACATGCTGTGGAAAACGCTGTCCAATACTGCCTACACTCCTCGGCCTGTTATGACCGTGACTGGCAGGAAACCCAGCAAAATCATGTCGCTTCATAGCACCAGCAAACCCACGACCTTTCATATTGCCAATACAATTAACCATTTCACCTACTTCAAAACCTGCAATATCTAAAACTTGTCCAACTGTATAGCCACTAGCATCTTTTACTGGAAACTCCGCCAACTTACCCACCTTTGCGCCTTTTAGATGACCTGTAACGGCTTTACTATGGTTTTTAGTACCAGCAATACTAGCCCTTACGCCTATTTGTACCGCTTCATACTTATCTTTACCGGCCTTGGTTTTAACCTGAACTACTACTGCTGGCAAAGCCTTTACTACTGTAACCGGAACAACTTCCCCGCTCTCAAGGAAGTGTTGAGTCATGTTCAGTTTTCGACCTACAATAAAATTCATATAATTACGTGGCGTCCGACGTAGCTTTAGCGAAGTTGGATACCAACGATAAATGTCATAATCTTAGCTGGCAACCCGCCGTAGCCTTGGCGAAGGAGGGCGACCTACTATAAAATTCATAATTATTCACTAATGCACAAATTTCACAAATGGCACTAATCCTAAGTTCAATATTAGTGATATTGGTGTGATTGGTGTATTGGTGAACAAAATAAAAGATGGGCACACACCCACCAAAATAATTAGGAAACTTCCAAAATATTTTGATAGATGGTTATCGCCGCACTGTTGCGGGAAGACATCTACACGGTCACAACTATCCGAACCAACGAATGTTCCGAATCAACGAATTTATAATATCTTATCCGTAGTTATTTGTAGATTCGCATGCATTCGTAGATTCGGATCGCGTTAACTCATTTTTATCTCTACATCTACACCAGCTGGCAAATTCAAATTAGTCAAAGAATCTACCGTTTTAGAGTTTGCGTCCACTATATCTATGAGTCTTTTATGGGTTCGCATTTCAAACTGCTCCCGGCTGTTCTTATACTTGAAAGTAGCCTTTAGCACCGTATACCTACGACGATCTGTAGGCAATGGCAATGGTCCGTGAACCTGTGCTCCACTTCGCTTGGCTGTATCTACAATCTGGCGAGCTGATTGATCTATCAGCTTGCTATCGTAAGCGCGTATTTTTATGCGAATTCGGGGTTTAGCCGGTAGTTCCTTATCCATTGTTCTAAAGGGTAACTAACAATTAAAAGTGCTATTGGGATTTTTACCTAAAATAAGCCTAAAATATATTAGATAATTTGCCCCAAAAAATAAAGGTTAATACATACTTAACCATTTGGCTAATTCTAGCCTAATCTAAAAAAACTGTCAACAACTAAAACCTATTTTTCTGTATATTTTGTGTATAGCCCATAGACACCCTTTTTGCTGTCATTCTGAACAACGAGGCT
>CAZCTL010000022.1:0-13790 GCA_964501685.1 uncultured Candidatus Saccharibacteria bacterium | reverse complement strand
TTACTCGTGCAAAAAAACGTTTGTATTTAACTTGGGCACGTGACTATGGGGGTTCTAGAGCCAAAAAACCGTCCATCTTTTTGCAAGAAACTAACTTAGTGCCGAGTGAAAAAGTAAGTAAAGCTACCGGCAAAGTGGTATTTACCAGACCAGATAGTCATCCTAAGCATGAAGTTTACCAGGATTTGCCTAGCACGTTTTCGTATAGTGCCATTAATATTTTTAAAAAGTGTCCACTAGAATACAAGTACGCGCAATATCTAAAATTACCACTCCCAGGTTCGCCACATTTAAGTTTTGGGGTAACCATGCACAGTACATTTCAGAAGTACTTGGAGGAATACAAACAGAGCTTGCAGGTGTCTCAAATGGATTTATTTGATGTTGCTACAAAGCCTGGCTTGCCAAGTTTTAATCGACTATTGGAAATTTACAAGGAATCCTGGAAAGATGAATGGTACCCGAGTAAAGAAAGCAAAGCGGGCTATAGGACAAAAGGTGAGGAACTGGCCAAAGTCTTTTACGATTACTCCGTGGCTCATATACCACAGCCAAAGTTTATAGAAAAGAAATTTAGTCTATGGCTTGGAGAATTTAATTTTGTGGGCAAAATAGACCGTGCCGATGTTGGTGAGGTGGGGTTGAATGTTATAGACTATAAAACTGGACAGCCACAGAAGCGAAAAGGTGATGAAGATATGGATCAGTTACGAATTTACCAATGGGCCTGTGAACAGGAGTTTGGTGAGAAAGTTATGTCTCTCTGCTACTGGTACTTAGAAAAGAATGAGTTTGTCTCAGTGCCGGTAGCCTTGCCTAATGAGCTTATAACCCTGCAAGAGAAACTTCTGTCTACCATGCACGAAATTCGTGATGCCGTAAAATATGATCGCTTCTCCGAGCTCCACAAAAAAGCTAAACAACACAACTGTAACTTTGAAGACTTTATATAGGAAATATTGAGTATTATTTTTATAACATCAAAAAATTACGAGTATTATATATAAAAAAATGTAGGCACCCAAATTTACAATTCTAGTCGCAATTGCGACTAAAATTGTAAAAGGAGTAGTTAGTTTGGAATTTATTGAGTTTGGAATTTATTTAGCATAGAAACTATTGAGTGTGGAAACTATTTAGTTGGAGAATATATAGCCGGAACACTTTAAAGGGGGTGTTTATTGAGTGGTGGTATATTTTATGTAATATTTGGATCAGCAGTTACTTTGGATGGAAAATATACGCCGTCTTTAACAAGAGATACCTTTCAGAGTGATTGCAACGTTGGATAAATTAACACATTTTACCCGAGTAAAGCCGGTACATGTTAGACTTCTACCACGAACTATGATACTGAGTAAACTATTCATGTTGGTGGGTTGGGTCGCTTCAGAGTTTACGCATCAGAGCCTGCAAACCAGACTACCCTTGGTAGTTCTAAAGAAATTTGAGTAGAAAGATAATACTTTCAATATCAATACTAAATCTCTTCAAAACTTTTGAGGGGAATTTGCTTTTTTGTGGTATAATATTCTCATGACTAGCTTAGTTTTAACTAAAATATTTTCGCTTACTTCCATCTCTTTTTTGCTATCGCTTTTGGCCACTCCCTTGCTAACCTTCTTTTTATATAGGTACAAATTGGGTAAGAATATTCGAGACTCCAAGGAGACACCTTTATTTTCTAAAATGCATGCAAGTAAAAAAGGCACGCCAACAATGGGCGGGGTGTTAGTGTGGGGCACCACATGTTGTGTGATAGTAGTCTTCTGGTTCCTAGATAGAGTGATTGGCCTAGACTGGTTTCATAATTTGAATATCTTAACCAGAAGAGAAACTTTACTGCCACTTGGTGCCTTTTTAGGTGCAGCGCTAGTAGGCTTATTGGATGACTTTTTGGATATTTATAAAATGGGCCACAATGGTCGAGGGCTTAGGTTTAGGCTTAAAGTAGTTATTTATGCACTTGTAGCATCTGTTGGTGCTTGGTGGTTTTATTTTAAACTTGGTTTTGATAGCGTTCACCTGCCTTTTGCTGGGGCTTTACATCTTGGCTGGTTGTTTATTCCGTTTTTTATCTTGGTGGTTGTAGCTACTAGCTTTGCAGTTAACCAAACGGACGGCCTAGATGGTCTGGCCGGCGGAACTTTGTTACTTGCTTTTTTTGCTTTTGGGTTAATTGCTTTTGTAAATGGACAAACTAATTTGGCTGCTTTAATTGGACTTGTGTGTGGAAGTTTACTGGCTTTTTTGTGGTTTAATGTATATCCAGCTAGGTTTTTCATGGGTGATACTGGGTCTATGGGGCTTGGAGTCTTGCTTGCTATAGTTGCTTTTTTAACTAATTCAGTTGTACTACTACCAGTAATAGGATTTGTGTTTTTTGTTGAGGCTGTAACAACTATTTTACAAATACTTTCCAAGAAGTTTTTACATAAAAAGATATTCTTATCTGCACCCGTACACCATCACTTTGAGGCACTAGGATGGCCAGAAACCAAAGTTACCATGCGTGCTTGGATTATTGCTTCTGTGTTTGCACTTATTGGGTGCATACTGTTTTTTATAGGATAGTAAGTAAGACAAAATTACAAATTTCAAATGTCAAAAATATAAACAAAGAAACTTATCTGGATATTTTATTTGATATTTGTCATTTGATATTTGGATTTTTTACATATGTACGATTTTATAATAAGAAAACCAACTATAATAGATGGTTCCGGAGAGACGCCTTATTTGGCAGATGTAGGTGTTGTAAATGGCGAAATTGTAGAGATTGCAGAAGACATCCCGGTGAAAACTGCGTCTGTTGTTTTAGCTGAGGGTTTAATACTTTCCCCAGGGTTTATAGATGTGCAAAACCATAGTGATAGTTATTGGTGTTTGTTTGATGAGCCAGGATTAGAGAGTCTCCTTTTACAGGGTTATACCAGCGTTTTAGTTGGCAATTGCGGTGCCAGCCTTGCTCCTCTACTTTCTCCGGACGCAATTAAGTCTTCACAAAAGTGGCACGATCTGTCTGGAGCCAATATAAACTGGCGGACTTTTGCTGAGTTTGCAGATACTTTATCGCAACAGAAATTAGGCATAAATGTTGGCAGTATGGTGGGTTACGGCACACTCAGACGAGGTTTAATGGGCAATGTTCGTAGAAGTTTAACATCTGATGAAACCTCGGTTTTGGCTTCCGAACTTTCTAAAAGCATAAAGGAAGGTGCTTTTGGATTATCCTGCGGGCTTGGTTACTCTCATGAAATTCATGTGAGTGAAATTGAACTGTTTGAAATGGCAAAAGTTGTCGCTAAGCACAATGCGTTACTATCGGTACACTTACGTAACGAAGCAGAAGGATTGGCAACAAGTGTAGAAGAAGCTTTGGATATAGCCAGTCGGTCTGGAGTGAATTTAAAATTATCTCACTTTAAGGTTTGTGGCGAGCAAAATTGGTCCATTCTCCGGCAGGTGCTAGATAGAGTAGAAGACGCAGTACATAGAGGTACGGAGGTCACTTTAGATGTATACCCGTTTGAGTCTACATGGAAACCTTTGTATACTTATTTGCCTAAATGGAGTTTGGATGGTGGTAGGCTATATATGTTAAAAGTTTTAGAAGATGAACTTCAAACTAAAAAGATTATTTCTTATTTACATAATACAGGAGTAAAGTTTGCGAATATGGTTGTTGCTTCAAGTAGTTATAATCTTCGCGTAGTAGGTAAAACTCTAGGTCAAATTGCTAATAATATGGGAATGTCTAGTGAAGAGGCTATAGTTGAACTGTTACGCCATGGAGGAAGTGAAGTATTGGTGTTTGACCAGTCGTTATCTAAAAGTCAAGTGGATGAATTATTATTGCACCCTCTTTCTGTAGTTGCTACAGACGGAGGTGGTTTTAGTGGCAGGTACGCTTCTATGTATCCAAGTAAATTAGTTCATCCCAGATGTTTTAGTACTAGTGTGGAATTTTTACTTCGATCTAAAGCAAACAGTCGGTTGGCGATTGAGAAAGCAATTTCTAAATTAACCCTTAGGCCAGCTACAGTCTGGGGACTCTCTAACAGAGGACGAATTGGAGTGGGGTTTATGGCAGATATGGTACTATTGGATCCTCAAAAGCTTAAAAATAAGGCAACTATGCAAAATCCATTTAGAAACCCTGAAGGAATTGAAAAAGTTTGGGTGAATGGTAGACTGGCTGTAAGTGACGGCAAAATGACTAGCGCGCGAGCTGGTCAGATGCTTAGAAAAAAATAATCAAATATGCTCACATTGGAAAATTTAAAGGGTAAGAAAATTGGTATTGTTGGGTTTGGTAAAGAGGGACAAGCAATTGCAGGTTTTCTAAATTCTCAACATTTGGTTGCTACAGTATACGATCAGAAAACTAGGGAAAATTTTAGCCAAGAAGTACTTGCTAAGTTAGAGCTTGAAGGTTTTCTTTTTCAGTTTGCAGATTCTCTTGACTCTTTTGGTGATACCGAAATTATTTTTAGAAGCCCTGGTTTTCCGAGGCTGTCTTCTGCCATTATTGAAGCAGAGTCGCGTGGAGCGGTTATTACAAGCCAAACAAAATGGTTTTTTGATAATTGTCCCGCTCCAATTATTGGTGTGACTGGCACAAAAGGAAAAGGAACCACGGTTACACTTATTGCCGAAATATTAAACAAGGCCAAAGCGTTAGGGGTGGTTTCGGAGATGTTAAAGGAAGAGACCAATGTATACGTAACCGGAAATATTGGTAAGGACGACCCTTTTGTAATATTAGAACATTTAAAAAGCACGGATCTGGTGGTTTTTGAGTTATCTAGTTTCCAGTTGCAGGACTTAACTAGGAGTCCAAAGCTGGCTGTATGTTTAATGGTTACTCAAGAACATTTGGACCACCATAAAGACGTAGAGGAGTATCGTAAAGCAAAATCTTCCATTGTTAATTACCAAAGTGAGACAGATTTTTGTGTATATAACACGGATTATCCTGGTTCAGTTGAAATAAGTTTACTGAGTGTGGGTCGTAGATTTGCGGTTAGCAGGCGCAATCATGTCAAGATGGGGGTATTTGCTCAAGGTGAGCAAATAGTAGTGAGTGGCATGTTGGAGAATGGAAGTATAAATGTTGCTAACAGACTTCTCCGGGGTTCTCATAATTTGGAAAATATATGTGCCGCTGTGGCTTCGTGTGTTATTTTAGGAATTCCTCTAGAAATTCAAAAAGATGTCATTTTAGATTTTAAAGGTTTAGAACATAGACTGGAGTTTGTTGGTGAATTTAGAGGAGTAAGATTCTATAACGATTCAATTTCAACTGTACCAGAGAGTAGCATAGCTGCTATAGAAGCTTTCTCACAACCCAAAATAATTATTTTAGGTGGTTCTGATAAGGGTTCAGAATTTGATCAGCTTGCTAAAACATTGGAACGTTCTAATATGCGCGGTGTTATTTTAGTAGGTCAAATGACGGATAAAATACAAAACGCAATAAATGAACATATGCCTAAATTTCCAATTTTGACTGGAGCAAGGAATATGCAAGAAATATTTTCTCAAATTAGGGAAATTGCGCAATCGGGTGATGTTGTAGTACTTAGTCCCGCATGCGCTTCTTTTGATATGTTTATAAACTATAAGGATAGGGGAGACCAGTTTAAAAGGTTGGCAAATAGTTATTAGTTTGTAAGAGGATTTGGTTATGGAAAGAAATAATTTCAAAAAATTACATAAACCGACAATTGACTATTGGTTATTGGCAAGTACGGTTATACTGGTTGTAATGGGTATGATTATGTTGTATTCAGCATCAACTGTAGAAAGTCTTGAGAGGTTTGGTAATACTGGACATTATTTACGGAGTCAGGTGTTACAGGGAGTTTTAATTGGAGGTTTTATGTTGTACCTTTGTTATAGATTAGACTATCACTTGTGGCAAAAGCTATTACCAGTGGTGGTAGTCGGAAGTTTATTGTTGCTAGCTTTGGTAAAAGTTCCGGGGGTGGGTTTTAGCGCAGGCGGTGCAAGTAGGTGGATAAATTTTGGCCCGTTCTTCCTTCAACCTGCTGAATTGGCCAAGTTGGCCGTAGTTATTTACGCTGCTGCATGGCTATCTAGTAGAAAAAATCATTTACATAATTTTTCCGCGGGCATATTGCCAATGCTGGCTATTGTTGGGCTATATGCCATGCTCATACTTTGGCAACCGGACTTTGGCACTATGATAGCCATGCTTGGCACCGTTTTTGTAATGGTTGTAGCTTCTGGAGTGCCATGGAAGTGGATAATGCTATTGTTTGGTTCAGGTATTGGATTGCTCCTGCTATTAATTAAGTTTGAACCATATAGGGCAGAAAGACTTTTCACTTTTTTAAACCCAGGCCACGACCCTCAAGGAGCAGGGTACCAGATTAATCAAGCACTTATGGCGGTTGGTTCAGGCGGATGGTTTGGATTGGGCTATGGCCAATCTCAACAAAAACATCACTATTTGCCAGAAGTTTTAGGAGATTCGGTATTTGCAGTCATAGCTGAGGAGCTTGGCTTTATTCGCTCCCTCGGCATTTTTGCAGTATTTGTATTTTTCTTTGTGAGAGGGTTTCAGATTGCCGGAGCCTCTGTTGATATGTTTGGTAAATTGTTAGCAACAGGCTTAACTAGTATGATAGTTTTGCAGGTCGTTATTAATATTGGAGCTATAATTGGCCTTTTACCTCTTACCGGCATCCCTCTTCCCTTCTTTAGTTATGGGAGTAGCGCATTAATAGTAAACTTATGTGCAGTTGGGATTTTGCTTAATATTAGTAAGCAGGGATCTGTTAGTAGAGACTAAAAGATACTATGATACTAGTGGAGACTGATGCGACGATTAATCTATATAAGTCTCAACTAGTCCCTATAAGTCTTGTAATTAAATTGTAATGCGATTATTCAAATCCAAAATTAGAATTCGTACGCACTTACACTCAGAGTATAAGCCATCTTTATTTACTGGTTTTCTCCATGCTGTTTTTTGGCTTCCGTATTCCATTGGATTATTAGTACTCACTGTAATTGCAAGTCTGGTTATTGTTTTACTTGGTGTATGCAATGCGGTAGGGTTGGCGTTGCTGTGGTCACCAAAACTAGTCTTCCGAGCAGTGATAAAATCATGGACTTGGTTAGCGCAGGATATTAAAAATACGGTCGTTATTGCTCCAAGACGGGTCAGTTTGCTAAAGCAGCGCCAATTTGCTTATGGAATAATAATATTTATTGGGGTTGTATTTTCATTTTTTGGAACCTTGGAGGTTGGAAATTTATTTGCGGGTGGTTTAGAACTTAAGGGCAGAGTGCTTGGCCAGGTAAGCGATGCTATTTCTAATTTGCAAACTGGTAAAGAGTATATTTACAACGAAGATCTTGAGTCTGCACAGAATCAATTTGGACAATCTTTAGATAAGTTTAAACAAAGCTCAGAGACTTTGCGAAATGGGAATGTACTTATTTCCAGTTTGCTTAGTTTGCTTCCTACGGGTAGAAATGTTCAAAAGCTGCTTGATGCAGGGGAATCGGGAACTAAAACAGCTTTGCATCTTACAAATTTTGTTAAAATCTTGCATGAAGTAAATATTGATGAAAATGGTTTTAAACCAGATGCTCTTAACGCATTGCGTTCGGCTCAATCGGAACTGGCTTTGGCGCATATAAGTTTAACTAGTTCAGTAGGCAAACTTTCAGATGTAAATACTTCGCATATACCGGTACAGTACAGAAAGGATTTTGAAAAAATATATAAATTGTTAACTGAACTGAACTCTAGCTTACAAACTCTTTCTAGCTCTTTTGATGTTTTACTGTCTTTAGCAGAGGGTAATAAACACCTGCTTATTTTACTTCAAAATAGCAATGAATTAAGAGCTACAGGTGGTTTTATTGGTACTTTTGGTGCGTTTGATTTAGATAATGGGGTAGTGCAGAAACGGAATATAAGTAGTATTTATGATTTAGATGGACAACTTAACTCAGAGTATACGCCTCCACTTCCTATGTATGCCGTAAATAATAGATGGTTTATGCGCGACAGTAACTGGTTTGCTTCGTTTCCGGAGTCTGCGGAAGCAATTAAGAGTTTTTATGTAGAAGAAACCGGCGTCTCCCCAGATGTTATACTGGCTATTACTCCTGAAATTATAGAAAAACTTTTGCGATTAACTGGGCCTATATATTTGCCTAAACAGAATTTGTTTTTGGATGCTGAAAATTTTGTTGAGGTAACACAGGTAGAAACTTCCTTAAACTATGATAAGGAATTAAATAAGCCCAAGCAGATGTTGGCGGATTTATTCCCTATTCTTTTAAGTAAAATAATTAGTTTACCTCGATCAGATTTACCAAAACTACTTACTGCATTTGAACAATCGTTAGCGTCTAAGGATGTACTATTATATTATGGAGATAAGCACGTTGCCCAAATATTATCTAAATTAGGTTTTGATGGAAGATTTGCAGACACAACTCGAGATTATTTGAACATTGTATCTAGCAATTTGGGTGGAACTAAAACAGATTTGGCTATGAAGCAAAGTGTAAACTTGAGTACGGACATTAGAGCAGGTGGAAAAACAGTAAATACATTAAAAATTTATAGAGAAAATCCTTTGCCACACGTTTCTGGTTTGGAAAATAAAAGTTTTATCAGAATTTATGTTCCTCTTGGGAGCAAACTGCTTTCCGCAAAAGGTTTTTCATATGTAGATGTTGACGCAAAATTTGGGAGCGATAAAGAAACCCATCCCCAAGTTGTTAATTGGGAGAAAAATACTATTAAAGAGGTAAGTAGCGGAATGTTAGTAGGTATAGAGTCTGGAAAAACATTTTACGGTAACTGGGTAGTTCTTGAAGGTGGCCAAAGTCAAACTTTGGAGTTGGTTTATGAGCTACCCTTTAGACTAGGCATTATAGATAGGCATAGTATTGTTGTGCAGAAGCAGCCGGGTGCCAATAATTATATAATGAATTATGAACTAAATATTTCCGGTTATCGTATGCTTTGGGGAACAGATGCTAGTATAGCTGGTAGTAAAATTCAAAAAGAATTAGATATCAGTCGAGATCGTTTTTATGGGATTGTGCTACAGTCTTATTAATGTTCTGATTATTTATTCATTATGTTTAAACGATATTCATTTGCTACTATTGGCTGGTTTTCTGCAATTATAGCGGTGTTAACCCTAGGGTCCAGACTGGTAGGCTTATTAAGAATACGAATTTTTGCTAGTCAGTTTGGCGCTGGAACTGTATTGGATATTTATTATGCTTCTTTTAGAATTCCAGACTTATTGATGGGTATTTTCATTGTAGGTACTTTATCATTGGCTGCGTTGCCTGTAATAACTAAATTTTCCTTGCAAAAGAATGAAGATGGCCGAAGGCTGGTTGCAACTTTGTTAAATTATACTTTTATTGGCATGGCAATATTGTGTGGTATTGTGGCCTATTTTGCTCCAGCTTTAGTACATTTAATAGTACCCGGATTTTCAAGTGAGACGACGCAAGAAGTTATAATGCTAACACGTATTATATTATTTGCTCAGGTTATTCTATCTGTTGCAAATGTAATTTCGTCGGCTTTAAATGCCGTCCGGCATTTTTTTTGGGTTGGTTTCGCACCTATAAGTTATAATTTAGGTTTGATTCTAGGTGCTTTATATTTTTATCCTAAGTACCATATTATTGGTCTTGGCTACGGTGTAGTCTTGGGGGCTTTATTACATGTTTTTATTTTGGTTGTGGATTATTATCACGCAGGGTATAAACTTTTACCAATATTTAAAATAAATGAAGGAATTAGATCCATCTTAAAGCTTTATTGGCCACGTCTGCTGACATTTGATTTATCACTTTTATCTCTTTTATTTGCTTCTATGTTTGGTTCGTTTCTCTCCTCCGGTAATATAGCAATTTATTCTTTGGGTTTTGATTTACAGGCCGTGCCAGTTGGAGTAATTGCTTTTTCTATTGCAACTGCAAGTTTTACTCATTTTGCTGAGTATTTTGTTACAAAAAACGTCAAGGCTTTTGCGGAGTTAGTAAGGACATCCATAATTAGAGTGCTTTTTTATATTTTGCCAATTTCGGTGTTGATTCTGCTACTTAGATCTCACATTGTGAGAATTATTTATGGTTCGGGGCAATTTAATTGGGAAGATACAATTGGCACTTTTAATGTTCTTGGCGTATTGGCATTTTCTATTGTTGGACAGTCCTTAGTACCTTTGTTATCTAGAGCTTTGCTTGCTCGTCTAAATACCTGGACACCAGTTATAAGTAATATTTTATCTATTATTGTGACCATTTGTACTACTGTTTTACTGGTTCCAAGGTTGGGTATTTTAGGTGTGGCTTGGGGTTATGTTGCAGGGGTATCTTTTGGAGCCATATTTTCTTACTTTTGGTTACGAACGGTTTTGGTCGCCAACCAACAAGATGCGAAAGAGTATATTGAACAAGAACATTTAATGCTTGGTCAGGCTGCTAAGATTATGTTTGGAGTCTTACTTCTGGCCGTCAGCTCTTACAGTATGCTTTTCCTTATCGCACCTTATTTAGATACTCACACATGGCTTGGTTTGGTGTTGCAATCTTTTGTTAGTGTAACTGTAGGGGGGCTTATCTATATATTTGTTTGCTACGGGTTAAATTTACCCGATGCGAAAGCGTTTGCTGGCGTGCTTAAAAAGGTAAACTTTAAATTTAAGAGTTAAAAAATAGATATCAAACCTCATTTCAAGCGTGATCTAGTTGTTTCATTAAGCCTCTTTCAAAAGCAACTAATACTTATCTTGTCATACCGGCCCCCGAGCCGGTATCCAGTATTTTTAAGATGGATTCCGGATAGCCCTCGCGGACTCGTAGCTTCCGGAATGACAGAAGGAACATAAATAGACTTTTGAAAAAGGTCTATTCTAGCTACAATTTTATCGTATATTCTGCTAGAATACCCCCATGTCTGACCTAGCTCATATACGAAATTTTTGCATTATTGCTCACATTGACCATGGTAAGTCCACGCTGGCGGATCGTCTTTTAGAAATTACTAAAACCATTGATAAACGAGATATGAAGGCTCAGGTTTTGGACTCCATGGATTTAGAGCGGGAACGGGGGATTACCATTAAACTTCAGCCGGCTCGTATGCTGTATACGCGGACAGAGACTGACACTCCACAGACTGAAACAGACAAGAAGTTGCTGTATGAGGATTTAACATTTGAAATTCGTGCTGCAATCTTTGAAGTTAGTAAGCAATTAGGATCAGGACATAAGGAATTAGTTTATCAAAATGCCCTAGCTATAGAGCTTACCTCTAGAGGAATTCCGTTTGAAAAAGAAAAAACCATAACTGTTCGTTATAAGGATGCACCTGTAGGAGTGTATCGCCCAGATTTTTTAGTTGCTAATAAAGTCATTGTTGAATTAAAAGCTCTTCAATATATTGGTAAAACAGAGGAGCAACAATTATGGCATTATTTAAATGGCACCCCTTATCAACTTGCGTTACTTGTCAATTTTTCCCCACATGGTGCAGACATAAAACGCATAATAGCACGCTGTCCGTTCTCGTCCGTGTCTAGTCCGCATAAGTCCGTGTACACTTTGAATTTGATTGATACTCCTGGCCATGTAGATTTTGCTTATGAAGTTTCTAGGAGCCTTGCGTGTTGTGAGGGGGCTATTTTGGTGGTGGATAGCACGCAGGGGATAGAGGCGCAGACGCTGGCAAATGCTTATTTAGCCATGGAGCATAACCTTACACTTATACCGGTAGTGAATAAGATAGACTTACCGAACTCAGATAGAGAGAAAACAACTAAAGAGCTAAAAGATGCGTTTGGCTTTACAGATGAGGAAATATTGTACGCATCTGGTAAAACAGGTGAGGGTGTAGAAAGTATTTTGCAGGCTGTTGTAGAGCGTGTGTCGGTCCCAAAAGGGCAAATAGATGCACCTCTGCGTGCACTTATTTTTGACTCTGCTTACGATATCCATCGTGGCGTAATATGCTTTGTGAGAGTGCTTGATGGGCAGTTACTGCCAAGGAAAGATGTATTTCTTATGGGTAGCGGTACCCGTGCAGAAAGCTTAGAAGTTGGTTATTTTCATCCAAAAATGGAGAAGTCCACAGGCATCTTATCTGGTGAAGTTGGTTACATTGTAACTGGACTCCGGGACGTGTCCCGTGCCCGTGTTGGTGATACCATTGTTAGTTTTGGTACACAAACTAAGGTAGAACCTCTTCCCGGTTATAAACACGTAAAGCCCATGGTTTATGCAACTATCTTTCCGGTTTCGGGAGATGATTATCCATTGCTTCGTGATGCTATGGAGAAGCTAAAGCTTTCTGACGCATCTTTAGAGTTTGAGCCTGAGCACATCCCAAGTATTGGGTTTGGATTTCGTACCGGTTTTCTAGGACTCTTGCACATGGACATTGTGCAAGAGCGACTTACTCGGGAGTATAACTTAGACTTAGTGCTTACAGCCCCAAGCGTTGCCCTTAAAGTCATAAAAACTTCTGGAGAAGAAATTACTATACACAACCCAGCTCAATTTCCAGATGTTTCTACAGTCAGGCAAGTTTTGGAACCTTGGATGAAAGTAAATATCTTAACACCTTCTAGTTTCATTGGGCCTATTATGGAGATTGTTACTAAAAGACGAGGAATAAGTGGAGATATACAGTATCTTGGGGAAGACAGAGTGGACATGCATTTTGAAATGCCACTGGGTAACATTATTATAGATTTTTACGATAAACTTAAAAGCATCTCTAGCGGTTATGCTTCACTTAACTATGACTTTTTGGAGCTGCGGCCAGGAGAGCTGGTTAAGGTAGATGTGTTAGTAGCAGGTGAAAAAGTAGAGGCATTATCTGCTATGATGCACCGGTCTGTTGCAGAGGTCGAGGGTAGGGAGCTAGTAGCTAGACTTAAAGAATTAATACCACGTCAACAATTTGAAATTGCCATTCAGGCCGCGATTGGCGGTAAGGTAATTGCCAGGGAGACTATCTCCGCACTTCGCAAAGACGTGACCGGGTACCTGTATGGCGGTGATGTTACCCGCAAAATGAAACTCTTAAACAAACAGAAAAAAGGCAAAAAAAGAATGAAGAAGATAGGGAAAGTGGAAATACCACAAGAAGCTTTCCTTGCAATACTAAAAAAGTAAATTGGAAAGGCCTGCCCCGTAGTGGCCGAGTGGCAAGGTCTACTACTGGGGTAGACATCCCGCAGGAAGCCTTCCTCGCTATTTTGTAGAAATAGTATGTAGAGGGGCATCCTCTACATACTACAGTAGTATCAAAAAGAAAAAGCAAGCACTTGGCCGAGGTTAAGTGCTTGCTGTTGTTTGTGACCGCACGTATATCCTTAACTGTAGCTGGCGATTGCTTCAGCTTCGTCTTCAAAGATTTCAAATACGGTGATCAACTTCGTAATTGTGAGTAAGTCAGAAATTCTCTTGTTAGGATTGAGAAGTTTCAGTTCGCCATTACTACGTTTTACATCGGTGTAGCACCGGACTATTTCTCCCAGGCTTCCGCCGTCCATGTATGGAACTTCTGCTAAGTTGATGATGATCTTGTTATCTCCAGTCTCCAAAAGATCACAAACCTTGCGCTTGAATAGCTTATCACCGTCTCCCTCAAGTAATTTGCCTTTCAGATCAAGGATGGTGATGCTACCGCTGGTTCGCTCTGTGATGTTCATAGTGTCCTCCTTAACACTGCTCCCGCATAGGCGGGAGGAAAGCTGCGTTTT
>CAZCTL010000021.1:0-13800 GCA_964501685.1 uncultured Candidatus Saccharibacteria bacterium | reverse complement strand
GAATAGACGGAGTATTGCATGAGGCCGGCAGAGTCCCTAGAGAACATTATGAAAACATTGTTAATAGAATTAAAGTTCAGGCCAGGCTTAGGATAGACGAGCATCTTGCCAGCCAAGACGGCGCTATCCATTTTAGTGGTAAAGAACATCAAGCCGACTTACGGGTTTCGGTGGTACCCACACTAGACGGAGAAAAGGTAGTTATTCGGGTTCTCGCAGAATATATTAGAGATTTCACCCTAGCAGACATAGGTCTGGCATTAATAGATCAGGATTATATTGTTCAAACCGCTCACAAACCATTTGGCATGCTTTTGGTTACCGGGCCAACTGGGAGCGGTAAAACTACTACTCTCTATTCTATAGTCAAGCTATTAAACGACTCACAAATTAACATTACCACCATAGAAGACCCGGTTGAGTATAAAATTACAGGAGTAAATCAAATTCAGGTAAATGCATTAAGTAATTTAACTTTTGCAAAAGGCTTAAGAGCCATAGCCAGACAAGATCCAAATATTATTTTAGTCGGTGAAATTCGGGATTTAGAAACAGCAGACATAGCCGTAAACGCTGCGCTTACCGGCCACTTAATGCTTTCCACCTTTCACGCCAACGATTCTGCGGCAGTTATACCGAGACTTTTAAACATGGGTATTGAGCCATTTTTACTCTCCTCAACTTTGGAATTAATTGTGGCACAAAGACTAGTACGAAAAATCTGTGAGAGTTGTCGTGTTACTCAAAATATTACGCTTCCAGATATAAAAAAAGTTTTATCAAACGCCCAACTATTTTTTCCAGAAAAAAACCTAACTTTCTACTCAGGAAAAGGATGCAATTCATGCTCCAATACTGGTTTCAAGGGTCGCTTAGGATTATTTGAATTGTTAAAAATTACACCTGAAATTGCAGATCTAATTTTAACTAACCCTTCTAGCAAACAAATTTGGCAATTGGCACGTGCTCAAGGTTGCAGGAGCCTTTTTGAAGACGGCGTAGATAAAGTAAAAGCAGGCCTCACTACACTAGAAGAGCTACTCCGTGTAGTAAAGCCAAAGGAGTAATAGTATGCCTCAGGTTAAAATCCGCAAGCATCAGCTAGATGAAGAATACGAATCTCAGCCACCTTTTGCCTTCCATTCGGGCTGGCCCTATTTTACTATTGGCTTTGGCGACGAGATAGACTATTTTGTAGAAAACTTAAGCATAATGATTGCTTCTGGCATGGGCGTGACTGCTGCTTTAGCGGGAATTAAGGCAGGCACTAAAAACCGAAGTTTAAAAAAGAACATTGAAGTCATTGAGCAAATGATTGCCGACGGCTTCCCCTTATGGAAAGCCTTTGAGCATACAAAGTTTTTACCAGCGAGAATTATTGCATTAGTAAAATCCGGTGAGGAGTCTGGCAGGCTCCCTGAGCATTTGAATTTGGTTACCATCCAACAACATAAGGAACGGATTTTCGTTTCGCGCATTCGCTCGGCTTTGCTGTACCCCGGTATTATTTTGGCCCTTGCATTCTTAGTTGCTGTGGGCAGTGCTTGGATTACACTTCCAAGATTAGTTACAGTGTTTAGCGAAATACATGGCACCTTGCCAGCCACTACCAAAATGATTATTTGGTTAGGTAATTTTTTGGCACGCTACGGTAGTTTTGCTGTCCCACTTGTCCTGCTCGGGATTGGATTCATAGTTTATTTAGTATTCTTTTACAACAAAACCAAAATTGTTGGAGAATATATTATTTTGTTTTTGCCAGGAATTAATAAACTAATCCAAGGTGTAGAGCTAGCACGTTTTGGCTATATTTTTGGCGCCCTCCTGTCCGCCGGCATTCATATAGAAGAAGCTATGGACTCAGTTCGAGAAGGCACTAGTTTTGTATCCTATAGAAAATTTTATGTGTACCTTCAAGATGGCATAAGCCAAGGCAACTCATTTACTGCTATTTTTGCCGGTTACAATCATGCAGATCGGTACATACCTGCCCCCATGCAAAAACTAATTATTGCAGCTGAACAAAGTGGAAAGTTGCCAGAAACGTTGTTAAAAATAGGTCAGATTTTTGAAGAAAAAACAGAATCTATGAGCCAGGACCTTTCCACTATTTTAGAACCCCTTGTTCTTATTATCGTTGGCATTATTGTGGGGTTTGTTGTATTAGGTCTTATAAGCCCAATTTATGGTTTGGCCGATCAAATATAAAAATAGCGGTTTTAGCCTAATGGAAGTTTTAGTTGTCTTTGCTCTATTGGCTCTTTTTGCGGGCGCAGTAGGACCTGTTTACCGATCGGTACAAACCAAAAATAATTTGGATTCGGCCGTAATTGGTTCAGTTTCTGCAATTCGCAGAGCACAAGCTTCCGCTGAGTCCGGAAACGGAGATTCTAACTGGGGAGTAAAAATTACCGACACGAGTGCAACAGTGTTTGCCGGAAGTAGCTATGCCACAAGACAAACCTCCTACGATGAAAAGCTTGACTTTCCTGGAGCCACTACTATCTCTGGTAATTCGGAAATTATTTTCGCCAAGTTTACTGGTCTCCCCCAAACTATTGGCACTACAACCATTGCCAACCCTTTTGGAAGTAAAAATTTAGTTATAAATGAAGCAGGGACTATTACTTACTAAATTTCATAATGGATTTTCTGTAGCTGAGGTCCTAATAGCCGCAGCTGTTTTAACAGTATTTATTGCCAGCACAGCTACTGCTTTACTTGATTTTGGCCGGAACATAAGAACATCGGGCAATAAACAGAGAGCGGTACTTTTAGCTGAAGAGGCTCTTGAAGCCTCAAGAAACATCCGTGATGCTGCCTTTTCCAATCTGGCAGATGGTACATATGGCCTTGCCACCGTTAGTAATCAATGGAACTTTACGGGTAGTTCAGACACCAATGGCATCTTTACAAGACAAACAGCTGTATCAACCATAAATGCCAATCAAAAACAAATTACCTCTACGGTATCTTGGCAAGACCGCGCCGTAATGCAAAGAAGCGTTACACTTTCTACCTATTTAACCAATTGGCAAGCAATTATTGGCGGAAACTGGGCCAATTGCGCACAAGGGTCAAGCCTAGATATTTCCGGCAGTCAGGATGGTCTAAAAATTCAAACCTCCGGCAACTATGCTTACTTAGTCCGCAATGACAGCACACCAGATTTTGTTGTAATAGATGTGTCTAATGCTGCGAGCCCATCACTTGTGGGGAGTTTGGATTTAACCGGTTCGCCTACAAATATAGCTGTATCAGGCAATTACGCTTACGTTTCTTCCAGCGACAATTCAGGCGAATTAGTAATTGTAGATATTTCTACTCCTTCTAGTCCAAGTGTGGTAGGGACGTATAATGCTGTGGGTAATGCGGACGGGCTTGGTGTTTACGTAAACGGAACAACAGCTTATTTAGTAAGGGCTAGTAGCGCCAGTGACGAATTTATTGTAATAAATGTTGCAACTCCATCTTCCCCCAGCCTTGTAGGTTCGCTAAATTTAGGCGCAGACAGTAACGAGGTGTATGTATCCGGAAACTACGTCTATGTGGCATCATCTAGCGACTCAGGGGAACTACAGGTGGTAAGTATAGCTACCCCGAGTTCGCCGGTTTTGAGCGCGTCTTTAGATATTTCAGGAAACCAAAATGCGCTTACCATAACCGGGTTTAGTTCCACGCTTGTCTTAGGAAGAGCCAATAATTTTCTGTACACAATTAACGTTTCTACTCCAACTTCGCCGGCAGTTTTGGGTTCATTTGACTCCGGTGGGCTTGTAAATGATGTGGCTCTTGGTAATAGTAATACCTACGTATTTATTGGCGACAGCGCCCAAACGGCCGAGTTCCAAGTTGTGGATATTGCAACGCCCTCAGCGCCTGCTTTGGTTTGTGCCACAGATTTAGCGGGACAAGTGGATTTAAAAGGTGTAGCTTATTCATCTGTCCTAAATCGAGCTTTTGGAGCCGGTTCTGCCAGTACTCAGGAACTAGTTATAATTGCACCCAATTAGAAATGAACAATCTAGAACATAACATCAAACAAGGCTTTACGCTCATTGAAATGCTGGTTTACACAGCCATCTTTTCTGTAATGATTTTTGCTTTGGTTGCATATATGTCTACTTTATCCCAAAGTCAAATTCGTAACCAAGCAGTATTAGAAGTAAACGATCAGGGTGTGCAGGCGCTAAGAGTTATCACCCAAAATTTACGAAATGCCACGGTTATTAACTCCCCTACTCTTGGGACATCAGCCAACTCGCTTTCAGTAAATACCACCTCCGCAGGTACTACCCCCACCCTCTTTACCTTGTCAGGAGGCATTTTGTATCTAACCCAAGGCACAAATGCTGCAGTAGCTTTAACAAATAACAAAGTTACAGTCAGCAACCTATCTTTTTCTAATGTCTCAAGACCTTCCACTTTTGGAACAGTTAAAGTCAGTTTTACCTTAACCAGCATTACCAACTCCTCTAAGGCCGAATATAATTATTCAAACACATTTTATGGTAGCGGTACGTTGCGATAATCAAAATCGTGCAGGCTTTGTAACTCTTTACAGCGTAATAATTTTAGGCTCCATAGGTTTAGCTTTGGTCGCGGTTTTAGCCACCAGTAGTATTTGGACTATTCGCAGTAGCGGGGACGACAAGAATTCTGCCCAGGCTCGCAAAGCGGCAGATAGTTGTATTGAACTGGCTTTACAAGCCATGCACGACGATAACAATTTTAATGGGAATGGTAACGGAAGCATTGGAGGAGCTACATGTACCTATACTGTTACTAACACTGGTGGCAACAACCGAACGGTTACCGCTACTGGCACAGCTGGTACTGTGGTTCGTAGAGTTTCTGTTTCCACGAGCGCCTTTACGCCCTCTTTAACCAGGTCAAGTTGGCAAGAAGTGCCGTAAATAACAGAGGTTTGTGGTATACTGTATACATAATAAACATATGGAAAAATTCCCTAAAAAGAAATTTGACGCAATAGTGGTCAAAATTGAAAATGTTGCGCACGGAGTCAAAAAAATTGCATTTAAAATTAGCGAGCCTTTTGCATTCCTCTCATGGCAATATGTTTGGGTTGAAATTCCCGAAATGAAGATTGCTGACCCGCAAGGTAGTCGTAGAGCTTTTTCAATTTTTAACACTATCAATGATGAAAATATTATTGAAATAGTTGCGAGAATAAGCGATAGCGGATATAAACAAAATTTGTTTTCCTTATCTGAGGGTGATAAGTTAATCATCCATGGCCCGTTTGGTAATAGCTTTATTGTGGATGATAAACATCAACCCAAAAATATTATCATGATTGCCGGAGGGGTAGGGATTGCGGCATTTATGCCCATGATTGAGACAATTCGCGACAAATCTTATAAAACTAGAAGTTACCTGGTCTACTTAAATAAAGATGAAGCCTCTACCCCATTTCTGCAAGAGCTGGAGGAGATAAAAAACAATTTTAAGTTATTTGACTATTTTAATAAATATGAATATTTCTCTTGGAATGACGTAAAGGATGTAGCTGCTAACATGAAAGGCAAAATTGAATGGTGGATAGCAGGGCCCCAAGCAATGGTTGACCATGTCTTTAAAGAACTTGAGAAAGGTGGCATTTCCCGGCTCAACATGTTCTTTGAGAACTTTTACCCTACAAAAGAATATGCTCTAACACGAAAAATTATTGAAAATCAATTAAATTCCGACAACTTATTTTTTAAGGCCATTGAAAACTCTACTAATCACACGGTAATTACAGACCCCGAAGGAACTGTTATTTTTGCCAATAAAGCTGCCGAAAAAATTACCGGATATTCTCAGTTGGAAATGCTAGGTAATACTCCAAGATTATGGGGTGGTATGATGAGTCATGAGTTTTATGTAGATTTTTGGGCGAAAAAAGAATCTGGAGAACCTTACTCAGGAGAAATAATTAATCGCAAAAAAAATGGAGACATATACCACACTATTGCTCACATTGCTCCAATTATAAACGAGAAAAAAGAAATTATTGGTTATATTGGCACAGAGGAAGATATTTCAGATCGCGTGCTCCTAGAAGAAAAGATTATAGAATCCAAAGATTTTTTGGATACAATTGTGAAAAATTTGCCCAGCATGGTCTTTGTCAAGGACGCCACCAATTTAAATTTTACCCTGTTCAACCGCGCCGGTGAAGAACTCGTTGGAGTCCCTGCAGATAAAATGATTGGTAAAAATGATTACGACTTTTTCCCAAAAGACCAAGCTGATGCTTTTACAAAAAAAGATAGAGAAGTGTTACATAATAAAAAACTGGTGGACATAAAAGAGGAGCCAATAAACACCAAAAAACTTGGCCAAAGAATTTTGCATACAAAAAAAATTCCCATTTTAGACTCAAACGGCAACGCTAAATTTCTGCTTGGAATTTCCGAAGATATCACAGAAATAAAACACTGGGAAAACGCGCTTATGGCCGAAAAAGCAAAAAGTGAGGCTGTTATAGATGGCATGATTGATGGAATTGCCATTGCAGACAAAGAAGGTAAACTTGTGTATTTCAATGAAGTTGGTTCTAAAATATTGGGTATGAATGCATCCCAAAGCAAAGCTGAATCATGGTCCAAAGAATATGGTCTGTATGATCCCGTAACCATGAAGATATGTCCTCCAGATGAGCTTCCACTGGCGCAGGCCCTTAAGGGAAAAGTGGTTAAGGACGTTGTATTATTTGTTAGAAACGCCAACACACCAGAAGGTTTATACATAAATGTAGCTGCCACTCCAATTACCATTAATAATCAATCTGAAGGCGCTGTGGCCATCTTCCGAGATATTACTAAAGAAAGAGCGGTAGACAAGGCAAAAACCGAATTTGTGTCTTTAGCTAGCCATCAATTACGAACCCCACTTTCGGCCATAAACTGGTACGCGGAAATGCTTTTAGCTGGGGACGCCGGTGGCTTGTCTACTGAGCAAGAAAAATATATTAAAGAAATATACGCGGGCAATCAGCGCATGGTAAGTTTAGTGGGAGACTTATTGAACGTGTCTCGTTTAGACTTAGGTACTTTTATTATTGAACCCAAGCCAATCGATGTCCTAGCACTTCTCAAAAGCGTCTTATCGGAACTCCAACCACAAGTCAAGACAAAAGAGCTCACACTTAAGGAAAGTTTTGATAAAAGCATACCCGCCAAGTTTTCTGCAGATGAAAAATTGCTCCGCATGGTTTTCCAGAATTTAATATCCAATTCCGTTAAATACACTTTGCCCAAGGGTACTGTGCAAGTTGGGGTAACAGTACTAAGCAAAGACCAAGTCTTTGGTGAAAAAAAATTACTTACCGACAGTTTAGCCATATCTGTACAAGATACCGGTATGGGTATTCCCAAAGCTCAACAAACTACTATTTTCACAAAACTATTTAGAGCAGATAACGCGGTAGAAACAGAAACTGAAGGCACAGGCTTGGGTTTATATATTGTTAAATCCATTATAGACCAATCCGGTGGCCAAGTATGGTTTAAGTCTGAGCTAAATAAAGGAACAGAATTTTATGTAACGTTTCCACTTTCTGGTATGCAATCTAAAGAGGGTTCAAAAAAACTTCAATAGATTAATATTAGTTAAATTAACATTATGAATACTCAAACCAAAGTCATACTTGTCTTAGAAGACGAAAGACCTTTACTTGAGGCAATAAAGTTAAAATTGGAAAAAAATAAGTTTGAGGTAGTTACAGCTAGGACTGTAGAACAAGCGAAAAACTATGTAAAAGACTTAGCTCAAGTAGATGCTATCTGGTTAGATCATTATTTAATTGGCAAGGAAAATGGACTAGACTTTGTAGCCTGGTGTAAGGAAGAAGATAATGCCAAATGCAAACAAGTACCTATATTTGTGGTGTCTAACACTGCCAGCCCCGATAAAGTTTCTACATACATGCGACTTGGTGCTAAAGAATATTATATTAAGTCCAACCACAGACTGGATGAAATTGTAAAAGCCATAGTAGAATATTTAGCAAACCACAATAGCCATTAATATCTTGGAACTTATGGCAAATAAAAAAAGAATTCTAACGGTTGAAGATGAAGCTCCATTACGGAGCGCGCTTGTCTTTAAACTGGCTAATGAAGGCTTTGAAGTGCTGAGTGCAAAAAACGGTGAAGAAGGCTTACAGATGGCCCTAAGCGAACACCCTGACTTAATTTTGCTAGATATTGTTATGCCCAAAATGGATGGCATGAAGGTCTTGGAAAACTTGAGGGCCGATGCTTGGGGCAAAACTGCTCAAGTAATTATGCTAACCAATTTAAGCGACAATGAAAAAGTTTCAAAAGCAATAACAAATCATGCTTTTGATTTTTTTGTAAAGTCAGACATAAAAATTCAAGACGTGATAGATAAAATAAAAGCTAAATTGCGTTGAACTTTGTGCCTAACATATTTTGGAACTTTATCTATTTCTTACACAAGTACTACGCTATAAGACATGTCCTGCGTCTACATATGGAAATCTAGAATCCTGTTAAAAGCCATTTTGTAGTATAATTACCATATGTTTAAACTTCTTAAAATAATCATTTACGGAATAATAATTGTTGCTATTGCTACCTACGTATGGGCACTACCTAAACTTAACTTTATAAAAAAGAACCCGGGTTTTTGTACTCAGCTCACCCACAACCTTTACTACTGTGGCGACAAAGCCGATGCCCAAAAACTTTTTGAAACTAGTAAATAGCTTTTCTGGTTTGTCATCCCGGGCTTGACCCGGGATCCAGGTTTAATAATAGGCTAGATTCCGGCTCGGGGGCCGGAATGACAGTATAAATATTACACATTTAAATATCCCCCATTTGTCTCCACCAATCTCAATAAGTTTAATAGTATTAATTAATTTTTCCTGACTCATAATTCATAACTCCTGACTCATCCTCCTTTATGCCTCCTATCAAAATCAAAAAAACTACAGCTAACAAACCAGCAGAAGCACAAGCAGTGGCTAGTCCAACCCACCCGCTCCATCAGCATAGGCCAATAATTATCATGGCTGTAGGTTTTGCTGTGCTTCTAAGTCTCATGTTTACAAGCCTTGCTAGTACTCGTAAACATACGGCTTATATAAAAAACTATGTTCCAGAAACTATTACCATAGACACAAGTAACTGGCTAGTATACCAAGACACTGCAACCGGTTTAACTTTTATGTACCCGGCTGATTGGACTATAAAGCTCATGCCATTTGAGTCAGACCGAGCTGTAATCTTAACTTCACAAAAAGATAATAAACACAAAATTAGTGTATACATAAGTCCCAATAACTTTTTAGGCTTTGATGGACTCCCTCAAACCAAAGTCAGTATGTCTGGTATACCGGCCATAGCGGTTACAGACACTCTTATAGGCATTCATAAAAACAATGCCTACTTCACTTTTGACGCAGGTCTTTCCGCCCCCTCTGCCTTGCTCTTCCGTGGCTTGCTAAAAACTATAGCTTTTGAGAAGTAAAGTACAAAAATTGATAGGCAATCTTGATGGGCATCTTCTAACTCAGAGTTAGAAGATGCCCATCAATGCCTAAAAAACCCTGCATAACTTAGCCACTTATCCACAGCTAACTTGACACATCTACTAACTTTACGTACTCTATAAACGTCATTTGCGGGACGTTTTTGTTTCTACCGGAAGCAAGCCTGGTGAAGCAGGAAACAGAAACGTTCCCGCAAAAGACAACTACGCACAAGAAAGGAGAAGCTGATGAGGATCAGACTTCGCCAACTGGACACAACCATAGCATGGTTTGTGTCCCAAACCTTGCAAGCATTTTGCTTTGACTACCACTCGGTAGTCCAGCCACCAAAATGGCTGGCAAATTGTTTGCAAAAACTCTCCCGGCTTTTCTAAAAGCCGGCTCTGGCCACTGGATTGCTAGTGGCACTTCGCACGGCTCATCACCGTGTAACCCCACCCGCCAGCGCCCTCGACTGGCAAGTCCCAGGAGGACATCATGACAGCAAACCAGCCCGAACAGGGCAAAGGTCGACCGGCGCCAAAGAAGCCGGTAAGCAAAGTCAAGCGTGGCGGTCCGCGTCGCGCTGAAGCCAAGGTTTTCGTTAAATGTTGCACCGGTAGCAGGTGTTGTTGCCCACGCAGTTGCCACTGCGGGTGTGACGGTTGTCATTGCTAGAAATAAATCCTCAGAATCTAGTGTGTGAGCTCGCTCACTCGCACGAAGTTGGATTGTGAAGTTTTATTTTTCCCCGCCTGTTCTCACCCAACAGGCGGGGTAACCAGTGGGTTTGACGGCTCAAACTTCGAGAGTTGTCAACACCCAAGACGCGGGAAGCTACATGTGTGCCCAACATGTAGCCCCGCGTTCTTTTTTTATTTTCACCCGCCTCCACTCATACATTCATACACGACTGTATGAATGTATATAGATGGTTTAGATGGGCATCTTCTAACTCTGAGTTAGAAGATGCCCATCTAAATTGCCCATCTAAATATACCCATCAACAGACTTTACATACTTTGCGGCCTTATGACTTTCAACTATCTAAGCAATTACCCCCCCACCTAAACACACTTTGCCAGAATATAATACTAAACTTTGTCCACTTGCTAGCGCCTTCTGGGGCGTTTTGAATTTGACTTTGTATTGACCGTATTTTAGTTGTTCAACGGTGCATGGAACTAGTTTGCCTTGGTGACGATATCGAGCAGATAAGTTGAAGGTTGAAGGTTGAAGGTTGAAAGTCTCAAGACTTTGGCCAGTCTTTAACTTTTGACCTTTGACCTTTGACATCAGTACTTCTGGATCCACTATCCAGTTCACACTGTGCAACTCCACTTCACTCACTTCTAACCCTGGGTCGTTAGGATCTGCCGTTACATACAAAATATTTTTCTTTAAGTCTTTACGCAAAACATAATAAGGTCCGCCTCCACCACCCACGCGTATCCCCTGCCGCTGCCCTATGGTATAGTTGTGCAGACCAGCATGCTGACCGAGAAGTGACAAGTGACAAGTGACAAGTGACAAGCCAATACCATTCTGACTCTTGCCTGTTTCTTGTCTCTTGTTTCTTGTTACTAGCATTATCTTCCCCCGCCTTGCTTTCACCTTTTGCTCCAAAAAATCTTTCAGCCGAATTTTACCCACAAAACAAAGACCCATGCTTTCTTTTCTATCTGCGTTGGGTAGCCCAATCTTTCTGGCAAGTTTTTTTACCTCACTCTTTTTCATGCCACCGATAGGAAAAAGCAAATACGGCAATTGTTCGGGTTTGATGTTGTAGATAAAATACGTTTGGTCTTTAAACTCGTCTTTGCTTCGCAAAAGTGACAAGTGACAAGTGACAAGTGACAAGTCACCAGATAGTCTCTTTTCTTTACTTGTTTCTTGTTTCTTGTTTCTTGTTACTCCTACTTGCGCATAATGTCCTGTAGCTAAAAAGTCAAAACCATGCTTTATAGCCCAAGCGTAAAGTAGCTTAAACTTAATTTCCTTATTGCACATAACATCCGGGTTGGGCGTACGACCAGCCTTGTACTCCCGAAAAAAGTAGTCCATTACGTTTTTAGAGTATTGCTTTTCAAAGTCTAACGTATGCAATTTGATGCCTAAAAACGCTGCAACGCGCAAAGCCTCTTGCCGGTCCTCAAGCCACGGGCAATCTTGTACCTTAAGCCCTGCCGTACTAGACCAGTTCTTCATAAATGCCCCCTCTACCTCGTACCCAGCTTTTAAAAGTAGATACGCCGAAACAGCAGAGTCCACTCCACCAGACAACCCTATTAACACTCGTCCTTTTTTGGGCTTACTCATGCAATACGTGCCGAGGGGCATCCTCGTCAAATGACGAGGATGCCCCTCGGCAATGTAAATATTACGAATATAGATTCCCGCCTGCGCGGGACTGACATTAACTATTTAAGAGCAAATTTATCGGACCAATTGGCCCGCTCTGTAGCAAACTCAACCAACTGTTTTGCTTCGGTAAAACGACTTTCTTTAGTGCTACCACCAAGCACCACTACTATAAAGTAATGACCCTGTGCGTCCCGGAAACTCCCAGCAAAATTAATCGCACCATCTAGCGTACCAGTTTTACCGGCAATAGTAGTAAGAGTTCTGTCTTTTAAAAGTTGATTTGTAGTACGAATAGTTTGACAACCAGCGTTATTAAGTGCACAAAGTCTATAACTCTGAGTTCTAGCAATAGAACGAATGCGTTCCGTACTAAATGCAGCATTGGCAATACGCGCCATGTCAAGCGCAGTGGTAGTGTTTGCGTCACTCATACCCGAAAAATCCACAAAGGAGGTATTGAGCGCACCCTCGCCCCTAACTTTTTCTTGCATCCGAGCCAAAAACTCCGTCTTAGATAGACCGGTACACCTGGCTAGCGCTGTAGCCGCATCATTGGCCGAGGGCAAGAGCATTGCATAGAGCAAAGAGTTCATGGTGTAGGTTTTAGTCTCAGTCGCCTTAGTAATAGCCACTCCGCCCACCCGGTCTTGTTCTCCTACCGTACACTGCTTATTCCAGTTTAGGTTTGTGTCTAGTAGCACAAGAGCAGTGGTAAGCTTCACTAGACTTGCCGGGACACGAACGTCACCAGTCCCTTGATCATATAGCACCTCACCAGTAACCTGATTCAGCACAATGGCAGACTTAGCCGTAACCGTAGCCGCCTCCACCCGTGGCTGGAGATCGTAAATAGACAGTGCAAAAGACTTAGTGGGAAACACTAAAGCAATGGTTGAAATTAGGATAGTTATTATATATTTTCGCATGTTAGTTTTTGCACTGAAATTCTAATTCCTAATATCTAATTTCTAATCGGATCCTAAATCCTACATTAGAAATTAGGAATTGGAAATTAGAAATTTTTTTCGGGTTATTGCATCATACTCCCAAACTTACTCTGCAGTACTTTCTTATGTGCTTTAAACAAATCGTCTAAAGCACTCCGAATGTTACGCGCTATCTCGCCCCTATCCCCTACAATAGAGTCATCTACCTGAACGCTTTTTACCACCTGGTTTCCGTCCATGGTAATAACTATTTTGCTACCAGAAGACTTCCCAGTTACGTCCACCTGACCAAGCAACAGCTCTATCTGCTTTGCTTGTTTGCGCATCTCATTTACATCCTTCAATTTATCCAAAAAACCCATAAATACTCCACAAATACACTAATTTCACAAATAGCACCAATCCAAAAGTTATCGTTAGAGGAATTAGTGCTATTTGTGTATTAGTGGATAATTAATATTACTCTTTCACCTCTGCATGCTCTACAAAGCTAGCCTTCATACTTGTTACCAATCCTCCCAAAACAGCCAACATAATTACAAAGCAGAACAAACCACCTACAACTGGTATAAATCTAACAACCGCCATCGTAACTGCACCAAGTGTAGCAGTTTTCCAGTCTACCACCAGACTTGAGTGTTTGCTAATAAGAGAGTTCACCCAAGCGCCAACCCATAAAACGGATAACACCCAAGCAAGTGCCAAAGCTAGTAAGTAAAAAGCCAAGAGTAACAGAGCTAGTGCGTAACCAACCACAAGCACAAATAGGATAATAGTTACGATAGGCACAACTACCAGAAATACAAAACCCAAACCTACATTTGCTAAGAATTTAGCTTTTACATGATGTGTAAAGCCGGTAATGCGTTTTGGAGCTAACCAAACAAGTGCTAAGGCTACAATTAATGTAGCAAAAATTGATATAAGTAAACCAAGCACTATGCTTTTAGCATAAACCCCACGTGCGGCGCCATAATTGGTTTT
>CAZCTL010000020.1:0-14694 GCA_964501685.1 uncultured Candidatus Saccharibacteria bacterium | reverse complement strand
CATACACTGGGGCAAAAGAGCCGCCGAAAGATAAATAGTAATAAGTAATAAGTAATAAGTAATAAGTAATAAGGAAAGACAAAAATACGAGCACGAAGTTTTTCGTGCTCGTTGCATTTTACTTATTACTTATTACTATTTATCTTTCGGCGGCTCTTTTGCCCCAGTGTATGCCATTCCAAAAACGTTCGTGAACAAAGTACATAACTGTACTGGCTATATTGGAGAGAATTATTACTTTTACAGTGGTGTCATATTGCTTGGTAATTGCAAAAATAATTAAACCATCGGTTAGCAGAATAATAAATCTGTAGGTAATTGCTTTTACCAGTGAGCGTTTATAGTGTTCTTGGAATGCCATTATCTTAAAACTCCGCCCCATTCTACTACGGTAAAGCCTTTTCGGACAGGGGTTTGAATGCTAAAACCTTGGACTGCAAAGGGTTTATCTAATGGTGTAAAGTCCATAAGTATGCGGATAACAGTATCTGGTTTTGGCGTGATAGTAAGTGGGGCAAGATCATCCACTACATCGTTTACCATAAAGGTCACAAAGTAGTACGGCTTGGATTGCATTTTGGGTAACCAGTATTCTTTAAAGTCAGTAATTTCGTTATCATTCAATCCAAGTAGGTGAAGCTTATCTGTGAGGAACGTATCTACATTATTTCTTTCTACCATGAACCCTTTAGTTGGAGGAATATATAAGCTACCCCTACCTTCCCAGAAAAGATATGGGTAAGTTTTGCCGTCTGCCTTATTTACGAGTTTGCCACTTGGGTTAGCTATTACGTTCCAGCCATTACCGTAGTCTGGGTCGCTATACAGTAGACCACCGAGTGGATTGACTTGTACAGATGCAGATATGGTTTTTTTTGGGTATAGATAAATAACCGGCTTGGCACATTCGGCTAGTGGCTGATAGGCAAGATTCTTAAACTGCACGTAGTAGCCAAATGGGTTCTTCCAAAAAAATAATGGATGAGTGGCAAGAAAACTTGCGTATGTAGGTTTGGTTTTGCCATCTGCAACGTACATGGAGTCGTACAACTGTGTGAGTCCTGCAGATTTAGTGTCTTTGTATCCGTACACAGGTTGACCCGAGAAAGTTGTGCCAATTTGAGTTAAATCTTTTTCATTTACGTCTACTACATCTAAAAATTTACTGGCTCCGCAACCGCCAATGGCTTGGTAGGAGTACTCGGCAGTATTTTTCTTGTTATTACTCCAGTTAAGTAGTGCAACTTTATCTTGTCCGACAAACGGAACATCTAAGTTATAAACTCTTTTCGTGCCATCTGGGGCTTTTACGTAATAGCCATAAAGAGGTCTATAGTTCACAGATTGGGTATTGGCTTGTTGTAGCTTGTTGGCTTCTTCAGATAGTTTTGCAACAGTTTTTGCGTCTGGATCGGTGTACACATCTCCTACTTGTGGATCGGTGAAGGCTTTAACTAAATAGTCTGCGCAAAAGAAGTCTGAATCATTTCGGAAAAATCCTAGAGACTTAGCGTAGTTAAAATCTGCAAGTGGTGTTTGTAGGTGCAAAGTCTTTGGCAACTCCAAATCTTCAAGGGTAAAAGTTTTATCTTGGATGGGCTTATTTATAAATTGTGCATCGGTAATAAAATCTGGAAAAGTAGCGGAGTATTTGTTTAAGAAGTAAAGTTTATCTTTGTGTTTAATAATCCTATACGTTTCTCCTAGGCTTGGTCCGTCTGGAATAACCTGGGTTAAAATGAATTCTCCACCTGCGTACTTACCGCTGTTGATAATGCCTACTTTGTAATTTACGTCTTGCCAAAATGACGAGTCCGGGGTATTTGGAGCGGTGAAAATTTTTAGTGCTGGGAGTTTTACTGGGCTTTGCCAAGTTACGATGCCTGATTTACTAACCAAGTCGGGTAGTTTATTTTGGCACTGCAGAGCTACAAATAGATTGGAGGGTTCGTTAGTGGTATTGGCTGGAGTTGCGGTTGGTTCTATTACAGGATTTTCAAAATCTTCCAGTGATTGATTTGTGGTATCTATCACTTGTTGGGTGTTTTTCTTTAGCTGGTAATAATCAAAACCAGCATATGCCAAACCGCCAAGTAGACTTAAAATAAGGATGGTTACAAGGACTTTTCTAAAGGTGTGTTTTTTTGGTAGCTCCGCGGTTAAGGTATTGGCGTCTATGGGAGTTTGATCTTGCTCATTTGGTTCCATGGTCGTTGAAGTTAATTGTTATTACCCCAGACAAAATTTGTTGTTTAATGTCCAGATTTAATTCCGATTTATTTGATAATTCTTCTAATACTATAACATCGGTTGGGCTAGTAAGCAATTGCGCAATACCTTGTTCTATTTTAATAGGTAGTAAGTAAATATTGAGTTTGTTTTCTACCGTGGCTAGTCCAATGGCCAGGCTGTGGGTTGGTGTTTTAGAAGATAAAGTTTGTTCTGTGAGAAACTCGCCAAGTCCGGAGAAAATGAGTTTGTTTTTGTATGTTTCTATTTTACCAAGCGGACCATTAATTATTACCATATCCGCACCATTTTCTATATAGTTTTTTGCTAGAGCCAAGGGGTGTTTGTTAGCTTTTGGATTAATGTAAGCTATTTTTAATGTGCCAAGGTTGAGCACCTTATTATCTTTAATAACTGAATTTATTTTAAGCTTGGCTAACTGTTGTTCAAGAGTTTGATTTGGCTCTATAAACGCTGTAGTGGTGTCTTGGCCAAAGAAGAGGCGTTCTAGGAATTTGATAGAGAAACTTGGACTGTGTCTATTTAGGCTAGACACGGTCTTGGCGTTTGCGTCTATACTGCCAAAAGCTAACAGAGTATTGGTGCTGGAGGAGTTATTAACTTGTCCTTTAGTAAAATAACCTGTTATGTAACTAGTGGTCTCTAGGATACCATCTGTTTTTGCAAGCAGAGCTGAGTTGCTTTGTGTTTGGAGGTGAAAGCTTTGGGCTTGGTTTAGCTCTAATAATTTTAAGAAAATAGCCAAACCCGGGTGAGAGTCTATGTCTAAACGTGAAATTTTTTCATACTCAAAGTTTTGTACTACGTTTAGGCTGGATATGTCGTGGAAGTCTGCAGCTCGGTGGGTAAGATAATGAGAAAAATCAAACGAACCTACGATTAGTGTGTTAGTTGGCAATGCAACGTTAATTGAGCTGGCTAGCTCCAGTGCGCGGGTTACGGGCAAGTTGTCCTTAACTATAAGCGGGACTATTTTAGCATTTGGCAAGGACCGTTTAATAAACGACACTATACCGGATATGCCATGCTCTTGTTCGAATGGCTCTTCTTCTACACTTACAATATTATTATTTTTTAAATTATCAATAGTATCTAAGTCTGGACTAACTTTTCCATAAGGGGTTTGCCAAGTTGCCCTCGAGGAAATAATAGAGTCAGAACCAGTACTAAAGTGGTTTGGGCTAACTAGAAGTACAGTTACTGGTTCTTGGGTTGCAATTTTGCCAAAACTTTCGGCAATAAAATGTGCGCCAAATAAGTGATGATTAACAAGTATGCCACCGATAGCGTCGTTATCTGTTTTTTGAGGTGTGGCTTCGGCGTAAGCATTATCAATAAAACTATTAAGACTGGAGGCGGAGTAATGTGTAACTTGTGGCTTGGCGATTTCTTTGGATGTAAACTTTTGCGGATAAGAATATATAAATAATCCATAAAGCACTACTAAGCTAAGTAGTGCTAAGAAAAGATATTTAATAAAAGCTTTTTTGTTCACTGCAGAGTTTTATAAAATTGAAGGTAGAGATGAGTTTATAAACCTTAATTTCTGTCATTCCGGATTCTACAAGCGAGTCTGCGAGTGCGGGAAATCCGGAATCCAGTATCTAAATCTGAGCCTGGATTCCAGCTCGTAGGCCGGAATGACAACGCAGTTAGCGTTTTTTGTTTTTTGACTTAAGTTTTTGGCGTTTTAGACTATGAGGATCTTTTAGAATAGGGGAGAGTAGGTTTGGACCGTCATCAGACATACGAACTCCAGCTGGGTTGTGTTCTAGGTGAATAGCTCTTGGAGTATGGAATCCGCCGTTTACTAGGAGTCTGTTTATATAATGAAAAGCGGCTTCGGCATGATCTACCACATGGTAGAGTTTGGTATCCTCAGTAGAAATGCCGTGGTGAATTTTGAGTACGTTATTATCTAGCCATTTTAACATTGGCTTCCAAAAATCTGTATCTACCAGTACAACGTAGGCGCCGGAAATCTTTTTGGTTTGAATAAGAGTGAGGATCTCAAAAAGTTCATCTAGGGTGCCAAAACCACCGGGAAAAAAGACATAAACTTGGGACACCGAAGCAAGCATGACTTTACGAGTAAAAAAGTAGTGAAAACTTTCACTTTCGTTTACATAACGGTTTATACGTTGTTCACTTGGGAGCTGGATGTTGAGTCCAACGGACTTACCGCCGGCTTCTTTTGCGCCTTTATTAGCTGCTTCCATTATGCCAGGACCGCCCCCTGTGACTACAGCGAAACCTTCTTTGGCGAGCATGTATGCCAGCTTTTGTGCATCACGGTATATACTGTGCTCCGCACCCCATCTGGCAGAGCCAAAAATGCTTACTGCATGGTTAAACTGGTTAATAAACTTAAAACCCTGCATAAACTCAGAAACAATCCGCCACAAGCGAGCTGGAGAGTATAAGTTCTCTTGTTTTCCCATTAAAGAATTGAGTTTGCGTTTGGTGACTCCAAGTTCGGGGTGGGTCTTATAATCTTTTTTCTTTGGGGGAATTACAAAATTGATTTTTTTTATGGGTTTAGATTTGTTCATATTGTCAGATTATCTTTATATATACTAGTATATCAGGTTGTGGGTCTAGTACAAAAAAACTGACCTTGAGGGCATCAAGATCAGCTCAAATAGAATAGGTAGATTAAGCTTTTTCGTCCGGTGTTGAGTTTTCTATAACTATTACTTCCGTGTCTTTTTCTATAAGAGCAGGGGAGGATTTGGATAAACTAACTAGTGCAAGACTCAGCAGTGCAGAGAGTAAAAGTAAGACTATCCAGGCAATTGCGCACAATAGCGCCAGCTGTTTTTCTCTAAGTTCAACTTCACGCAAATTTTTTCCAGCAAGAACGTAAAAAGTTTCGTTGTTACTTTTTACTGGGACAATTACCGCAGCGAGTCGCACGCCTTTTTCTGGCTCCCACGTTAAAATATTTCTACCTTGCGCACTTGCTTTTTCAAATACACCTTTTGGAGGGGCTGGATCTTTTCCGTTAAGTTTTGCGGACGAACCTAGTACTTTGCCGTCTTTATCAAACACCATTGCTACAGCTGAAAGGCTGGTTTTTATATCTGTACCGTTTGACCCAGCAGGGATAATTTGGTCAGGTGGTGCTCCGTTAGTTATGGCATTAGAAATTTCCTCTGTTATTTCTATCTGAGGATCGTTGGCACTGGTTCTATAGTTTTGCTGGTTAGTGGTGTAAATACTACCGGAAATAACAGTTACTATTGCGGCAAAAATGAGCCAAAGTCCGAAAGGAGATATTTTATTGTTCATTGGATTATATAGTTTTACAAATTATTTATTTATACTAGCAAAAAATAGGATATTGTTCCAGAATGTCTAGTTTTATTGGTTTTTTTACTATTTATATCTTCTGAAGTACCAAACCAAAAAGAGAGAGAGTAAACAAGCTATTACGAGGGCTAAAATAGAGAGGTGTGGCCATGTCTTGGTGGTTTCGCTTATGGCTAAATCTTGGAGCTTCCAAAAAGTAGGGGTAGTAATGTACTCTACTGGGGCAATAATTTGTTTTAAAACTTGTTGACTCCATAAATACAAGAAATTTAAAGCTGCTTGAGCGATTATTATAAGTGGCGCAAGCAAAAAAGTACATACTATGAACCTTATAGCTAGTTTCCAATATTTGTTCATGCCTCTATTGTAACAAAAATCGCCCTTGTCGCGCTATGGCACAAGGAGTATACGAGCTATATTTCAATGATGCCAGACCGATACATTTCAAAGGCCACCTTTTGCATGAGTCTATTATTTATATCACAATTATCAGGTTATCTTGGAAAGTTTGTGATGAATAACTTGCTTGTGCAAGGGTGGCCTTTGAAATGGCTACTACCTAAGTTTTAGTACAATTATTTGACTTTAAGTGCAGCTTCGCATTGGCTTTTTGCTGGCTCTTGTAGGCTGGCACACAAGTCCTTTGTGTTAGCTCCGGCAGGGTTGGCTGGATTTTTCGTTAAGTCCTGAATCATTTGTGTGGTGTCAGTAAACTCAACGTCGCTTGGAAGCGAAAACTTGCTTTGGTCTGTTTGCCATGGTGAGCATTTAAAGTCAAAGTTTTTGTTTGGATCTATGTTGGCTTGGCTGGTATTGTTAACGTAGCCTTTTGGGGCGTTGGCTTGCATGGCAGAGAAGTCCATCTTATAGCCAGTTTTTTGGCCATCCATCCAGGTATAAACGGTATTTCCGTCTAGAATCATGTGGCTAGAAGTGTCTGTCCCATTTATTTTAACAGTAGTGTCGCTACGCATTTTACCCGCTGCCACATAGGCTGTACTTGTCCCAAGTTCTTGGCCCGCGGAAAAGGAGCACATTTGTGCGCTACTCATGCCAAGCAGACCTTTCAAACTGTTTTGGGTTGTCTGTGGTTGCTGGACTAGTGTTTCAGTTTTAGTAGAACTAGTTTGGTCTTTGACCTCTGTTTTATTCTTGCCCTTCATGGCGAACATGGCCAAGAGCGCAATTACTACTGCCACTCCAACTCCTATAGCTATTTTCTTATTCATAGGTTTATTATTGTTGATTTAATTATTGCTTTTCTAGCACTGCTTTGGAGAAGCTAGCAAGTGTGCCCTCTGCAGTAAGGTTTACATCACCACCAACCCAACTAGAATAGTCTTTGCTGGTGGCAATATAGACCTTGGTGGAGCCATTTGTAACCATATAGTTACCTTTGGTCAATGTATCGCTTTTTTCAAGCTTGCCCGAAAAACGAACTTGGCCTTCCGTTGCACTATCATCTTTTTTATCCATCATGGCAGAATCTGCATCTCCCCCTTTTGCAGTGCTATCGGTCATGGTAGTGGCAGTATTTTTACCAGCGATATTATCAAGAGTAAAGGCGACTGCGCTTCCAGTACCGGTTAGAGTAACTTCTGTATTCATGAGACTGGAAAAGTCACGGCTGGTGCGAACATACACTGGACCACTGGTTGTATTAAGCATTAGGTTGCCCTTAACTTGATTATCGCTGGCTCTAAGAGTTCCGGTAATATTTACTTTGCTAGATTTATCCATCACAAGCTTTTTTGCGTTGTCTTTGCTTGTAGTATCTTTGGCTAGTTCTATAGCCTTGTCTGTATTGGCTTCGGTTGTTTCGCCTTTGTTTTCGTCTATTTTGTCTTCAGATTCTGTGCTTAGCTTATCTTCCATGGCGGTTTCTTTCTCTACACCTGTTTGTGTGTTTCCTCGGGTCACAAAGTAGATGCCAAGCAAGATTATGATTGTGCCAACTATAATAAGCGCATTTTTGTTTTGAGGGGCTTTCCATCCGCCTGCTGGTTGCCAATTTTGGTTTTTCTGTGGTTCATTTGCCATAGATTTTTTTCTTTAATGTTTAGCTAATAAGAATTACAAGTTCTCACCAATAAGTCAAATTTTTGCAGCATCAGGTATCTATCACTGTTTCGGCAACATCAATCTTTATTTTGCTAGCTGAACCAATAATAAATTTCATTATTCTACGTTCTTAAATCTAGCTCAGGGTGGCTGGGGTGGTCCCGATGCTGCATCGGGATGCCTTACCACTAATTATGTCTATTTGGCTGGGGTAGTAGGATCCTAACCTTCGGATGCCCCGACGTTACGTCGGGGTGCCTTCATTAAATTCATTTGGCTGGGGTGGAAGGATTCGAACCTTCGGATGATGGATTCAGAGTCCATTGCCTTACCACTTGGCTACACCCCATCCAAATGAATTAAATTTACCACTTGCCTGTCTGCCATCGCTTTACGCGACGGCGGGGTTACCGGGCAATATTTAGACGAATTGGCTTCACTATTATACAATAAACTCACAACTTATCAAACTTCAGTATTTACCCATAAGAACCATAGACAAAAATCAATTTTGCATGAATTTTGTAACTAATAACAGGGGATTTTGTAGGTAAATTGGTGTGGGTGTAATATATTTCTATGAGTGTTGTTTCTAAAGAGTTGAAGAAATATGCAAGTTTGAAGAGGAAAAAGGCCAATGAGTGGTTTTTTAAAACAGGAGTGGGTCAGTATGGCGAGGGGGACAAGTTTTTAGGGGTAAGTAATCCAGATGCACGCACAGTGGTGAGTAAGTTTATTCGTTTAAGTTTTCTGGATATCCAAGAGGTTTTAAATTCAGAAATTCACGAAGAAAGGCTAGTGGGTATTTTAATTTTGGTTAAGCAATACGAAAAAGCAGGGGACACAGAAAGCAAATTAAAAATCGCTAAGTTTTATTTGAAAAATATAAATAGAGTTAATAACTGGGACTTGGTAGACTTGTCCGCACACAGAATTGTAGGTCAAGCTATTATAGACAAAATATTAGACGAGACACTTTTAGACACACTTGCAGTTTCAAAAAACATGTGGGACAGGCGTGTGTCAATTATTTCTACTATGGCGTTTATCCGGGTAAAGAAGTTTGGTAGTACGCTCAGAATTGCTAAAAAGCTCTTAAGTGACAAAGAAGATTTAACTCACAAAGCTGTGGGTTGGGCACTTAGAGAAGTTTGGAAAAAAGATGCAAAACTTTGTGAGCGGTTTTTGCTTACAAATTATTCTCGTCTCCCGCGTACTACTCTACGTTACGCTATTGAGCGAATGGAAGAGGGGAAACGTAGACAGTTTTTGACTCATCATTTATAAGAAATTAATAAATAATTATTTTGAAAATTACTTTTTTTCCAAAAACCAAACTCGGAGCTTGGGCGGTAGGGTTAGTGGCTATGTGGCCAATATTTACTATCTTAGGCATGGTTGTAATGAATAACTTATATTTTGGAGTTGAGGCGGGCAATGGTCTCATAGACGACTTGCGTGTACGGCCATTTTTTGCCGTTACCATGCTTGTTGGGATTTTGCTTGGGGTTACATCTTTTCCAATGAGCTTAGTGGCAATAGTGAGGAGGGGGGAACGATCTGTGCTTCCAGTTCTAGCTACACTTCTTGGACTGCTTCTTATTATTCTTTTAGGAGGTGAGTTTTTAATTAAGCATTAAATGGTATAATTAAGTTACTCAAATCTAATTTTTATAAAATAATTAAGTTGGTAATCTCCGTAGCTATCTTTGGTAAAAGGTAGAACAGAAAACAAACAATCTTATGAACGAACAAACACAATATGCAGAATTATTAAAACCCTCCTGGGCCCCTC
Source organism: uncultured Candidatus Saccharibacteria bacterium (assembly GCA_964501685.1). Taxonomy (GTDB): domain Bacteria; phylum Patescibacteriota; class Doudnabacteria; order UBA920; family UBA920; genus JAEUSE01. The sequence goes on along the minus strand of CAZCTL010000020.1, from coordinate 5,276 downwards.
CTTCCTGGTTATTTGGCCCGGTTTGGACCGTTTTATATGCAATTATTGCGGTTACTTTTGGTACAGTGTTTTATAAAGCATTCACCAAACAAATTCCGTGGATGGTGGCACTGCCTTTTACGCTTAATCTAGTTTTTAACTTTGCCTTTACGCCAATACAGTTCGGTTTGGTAAATAATTTTCTCGCATCTATAGACATTCTGCTTGTCTTCGGTACGCTCATCTGGGCGCTCTATGCAGTTTGGCACAATGTGCCCGAGCTCCGCTGGGTTGTCTATGCCAACATCCCATATCTTCTCTGGGTAACATTTGCCACCTCTTTGCAAATTACTATTACATACTTAAATAAATAATTTATGTTTTTAAAACTTTACGGAATTGCGCTCCCTGTTTTCTTTGTTATAGATATGGTTTGGCTCGGACTTGTGGCCAAGGGGTTTTACCGAGAGCAAATTGGCTATTTGATGAAGACTAATGTTAATTGGGTAGCTGCCATTATCTTTTACTTGCTGTTCATAGTAGGGCTTGTTGTATTTGTTTTGCAACCTGCAGTAGAAAAGGGTTCATGGATGCACGCTTTGGTGTTTGGTGCAATGTTTGGACTTATTACCTATGCTACCTATGACCTCACGAATTTGGCTTTAACAAAAGATTGGCCACTTTTGGTTACCATTGTGGATTTGGCCTGGGGAGCAGTGTTGGCTGCTTCGGTTTCTGTTGTAACCTACTTTATTTTTAGTAAACTCGGGTAATGAACTACTACTTAGCTCTAGGTTTAATACTGTTTACCTACATGAGTTTTTGGTTTGTTGTTTCTCTACTTAAACAGAGGAACGACGTGGCTGATGTGGCTTGGGGTTTAGGTTTTGTGCTTATGACTTGGACCTCGTATGGACTAGGTGGTATTTCTGGTGGACGTGGTTTGCTGGTAGGCCTGTTGGTAAGCATTTGGGGTTTGCGTTTAGCATGGCATATTTACTCGCGCAATAAAGGGAAAGCAGAGGATTACCGGTACATGGCCTGGCGGAAAGAGTGGGGGAAATGGTTTTATGTGCGTTCCTATTTTCAAGTTTATATTTTGCAAGGTTTACTTTTATTCCTCATAGTCTTGCCAGTATTGGTAATAAATAAAAGTGTGAATGTAAGTTTTGGTTTGCTAGATATTTTAGGGGTAACACTGTGGCTAGTTGGTTTTTATTTTGAAGCGGTAGGCGATGCCCAGCTCTCACAATTTATTAAAAACCCAATTAACAAAGGCAAACTCATGCAAACGGGGCTTTGGGCGTATACTCGTCACCCTAACTACTTTGGAGAAGTTACTCAGTGGTGGGGTATTTGGCTATTGGCCGTTTTACTACCCTTTGGCTGGGTTAGTATAGTTGGTCCTATAACTATTACTTATTTAATTATAAAAGTTTCAGGAATTCCTATGCTAGAAAAAAGAATGGCCGAAAATTCTGAATTCAAAGCTTACTCTAAAAGGGTTAGCAAGTTCTTCCCTCTACCTCCCAGATATTAATGGTTCAAGGTTGTAACTGCATTTACTTTAAATGAATCTATAAATATATGCCACAACAAGCAGGACCATATTGTGAGAGTTGTATGATGCCGTTTGCCAAAGACCCGGGTAAGCGGGAATCGGATAAGTATTGTAGTCTTTGTTACAAAGACGGCAAGCTCTGTTACGAGGGGAATGACTTAAAAGAGTTTCAGCGTGTTGCCTACGAGAGCATGCTCTCACGCGGTACGAATAAGTGGCTAGCCAAATTTTACACATTCATGATTCGCTTTGCACCACGCTGGAAAAAGTAATATATGATAAAATTCCATCGTATTGTCATCCCGAAATTTTTGGCTTTGTAAAAATATCCGGGATCCAACCTAAGACCTGGATCCCGTGTCGTAGCACGGGATGACAAGACATAAAATATAAGGTTACGAAAGAAGTATAATGAATAAGGTATCAAAAGACCCACTGCATGGCAAGACTCTGCAAGCAATTGTGGAGTTTTTGGTGGAGCGTTATGGCTGGCAAGATTTGGGCAGACGGTTTAAAATAAAGTGTTTTCAGGTAAACCCGAGCATAAAGTCCAGTCTTATTTTTCTGCGGCGTACCCCCTGGGCCCGCGAACAAGTAGAAGTATTGTACGTAGGTACGCTACGCCAAGGTGCAAAAAATTTAAAACATTAAGTATGTTGAAGTGCCACTTCAACACCAAATATCAGGGTGGGGAAGTGGAGATACTTGGTATCGGTAAAAAGATATTTAATGTGTATCCTTCATACTATCCTGTAGGCCAAGGACAACGAAATATGCCTTTGGCTTTTAAACGGTTGCAGAATATAATGAAATTACTATGAACCAAAATATTTTAGAAGGTGTGGCGGTGGTGTTAATTCAAGATGGAAAGCTACTTCTAACACTCAGGAAGGTTGGCGATAACATTGGCACTTATGAGTTGCCGGCGGGGCATATTGAAGCAGGGGAGAGCACTATGGAGACTGCAAAGCGAGAGGTACTAGAAGAAACTGGGCTAGTAATTGACGAGTTAAAGTCTATGGCAATTTTTGGTAACACTGAATTATTTTCTGCTAGTATTGCTGGTGGTGTACTTGCAAACCTTGAGCCTCATGCTCACGAAAGTGTGGAATGGTATAGCCTAAAGAATTTGCCAATTCCACTTGGACCATCTGCCATGTATTTTAAAAATATCTATATGGATAAGTTTCTATAGTTTTACAAGTTCTAGGTATTTGGCTATCTATCAACAACGAAAAAGGAGAGTACGGCAAGGTCTCTCCTTTTATGTTCGCATGGAATGCCTCACACACCTCATGCAAAAACGGATTTGGCTAAAAGTTTCCGTGTCAGGCAAGCCGATACTGGAGGCGTGAAAGAAGCACGTTATAAATGTGATTGTGCCTCTTTTGGATTGGGTAGGAAAGGTAGTCGCTTACAATAAGCAATACTCTCATTTGGGAACTGTATGGCTGACAAGCGGCTACCTTTAGGACATTAAGCCAACTCTATGCCTGTTGATTGTTTTTGTCAATATTGCCTTTAATATCAAAATGACCATTGGCAGTTACTGTCAATGGTCATCGTTTGTGTGAAGTTTGTTAGCTTAAACTAGAAAGTACTTGCTTGTGTAGTTGGGCAACTTCGGAGCTATTTTCACTAGCAGTTTGGTAGTTGATAGAAAAAGCAGATGGGCTACTTCGCTCGGTGAGTAAATTTTTGGTGTACGTTATAATTTGCTTAATCTTTTCTTCCGGTACAGCATCCTTGCTTTCTAAGAGTTCATCTAGACTAACTACAAGAGCGCTAAGAGTTTTTAGCCAGCCAAAAGATTCGTGGCTTACGACTAGCTGATAGTAAAGGTTTGGGTTGGAGATGAGCCCGTGTTTGGCCTCGTAATCTGCCTTTTGGTAGTCTAGTAGGGCTTTGTGGAGTTGGAGTAAATGTTCGCGTAAGGTTTTAAGCATGTAGGTATTTTAGCATAGGTAAGGACTTATGCGCTTAATGGGCATCATCTAGCACCGGGTAAATGTTATTAATAAATATTCATATTCGCATTTGGTTTATTAGCATACGGTATGCTAGATGATGCCCATTTAAAGACTGAACGCGTAAGTACCATAAACATATAAGCGTGGTATAATGTGTAGGCGAATTACAGTTTTTAACCTCTCCCTAGCCCTCCCCATTTTTTGGGGAGGGAAGAAGACTATGGCGTATTACAAAACTTACAAACCTCGTGTATTTGACCCAACATCAAACGAGTCTTTTAAGGTGTCTAGAAGCAAGATAGACTTTTTTGGAGAATGTCCCAGGTGTTTTTACATGGAGGCGCGGTTTGGACTCAAAAGGCCGAATATGCCAGCCTTTAGCTTAAATATAGCAGTGGATGCTTTGCTCAAGAAAGAGTTTGACACGCATCGTTTGGCAAAATCTACTCATCCATTACTAAAACAGTACGGCTTAGACTTAGTACCTTTTCAACACCCACAAATAGATGTTTGGCGCGAGAATTTTACCGGCATCCAAGCGTTGCATCAAAAAACTAATTTATTAATCTTCGGGGCGGTAGATGACATTTGGGTAAATAGCGCAGGCGAGTTATTTGTTGTGGATTATAAGGCGACAAGCAAGGAAGGAAGTGTAACAGAACTGGAAGATACTCGTTGGCATAACCAATATCGTCGGCAGATAGAAGTGTATCAATGGTTACTTAGACAGAATGGCTTTAAAGTATCTGACACTGGATATTTTGTATATGTAAACGGAAAAAAAGATAGGGCGGCTTTTGATGGCAAACTGGAATTTGATGTTAACCTTATTCCATATAAGGGGAACGACGCATGGGTAGAGGGCATGTTAATAAACATAAAATCTTGTTTGCTTGGCAACTTGCCTGACCCAGGTGAACTTTGTGAGTATTGTCCTTACCGAAATATGGCAAAAGGTCTAGAAACAGTGAGTTTTGTTAGTGGATCTTTACAAACGGACAAAAATATTGTTAAACATAAGAAGGCGTTTTCTCCTGCACCAGGCGCATCTTTATTTTAGAAAAGCTAGTCTTTTCAGTAAGAATGCGCTATACTTAAAGAGATATTAAGAGAAAATATATGAAAAAAACATTGCGATTAGCGATGACTCTTTTTGCGGTGGTAACATTGTTGTTACCAAGTGTGGCTTTTGCCGCAGAGTTTATAAAAGCAGATGACGAGAGTGGTAACGTGGTTTTAAGCACCACTGAAACTCATAAAAATATTTATGTGGCAGGAGGAAACGTAACCGTTAACAGTAATATAAAAGGTGATATTTTTGCTGCTGGCGGGGCTGTGACTATGGATAGTGAAGTGGAAGGAGATGTGGTCATGGCCGGAGGCAATATTACAATTAACAACGCAATAGGTGGTGATATTCGTGTGGCAGGTGGAACTGTAACCATAAATAGTAAAGTCGCGGGAGATGTCTTGGTAGCAGGTGGAACTGTTGTGTTTTCTGAAAAGGCAAAAGTGGGTGGCGATGTGGCCGTAGCAGGTGGAACACTTACTTTAAATGCACCTGTAGAAGGAAAACTTTGGGCAGCTGGAGGAAATATTAATATTGATAGTACTATAGCCGGTGCAGTGGTGGTGCGCGGGGCTAAACAAGTTGTATTTGGTTCTCACGCAAATATAGCCTCCACTATTTCTGTTAAGGCAGAGGAACAACCGGTGACTAAAGATGGGGCAAAGCTTTCTACAATAGATTTTGAAAAAACCAATTA
>CAZCTL010000019.1:0-14869 GCA_964501685.1 uncultured Candidatus Saccharibacteria bacterium | reverse complement strand
TGATGTTTACACTCTCATTTTACCATCTGTCGCATTTTTAAGTGGAATTGAGCGGTCCACCCATGTCGTATTTATTTGTGATGTAAATATGTTGGTTGACTGATTTATAATGAGATTCTTCTTCTGCCAAACCAGACTCAGAATGACGTGAGGAAATAATGAGATAATTTGGTAGCCAGAAAACTTAAGAAATAGTAGAATAAAAGCAAGGAGAACGGTCTATGCCATTTACAGATATATTCACTAAATTTGTTTCTGTGTTTCCACAATTTTTACAGCCATATGTTTCTGTGCTGGTAGGAGTTTTTCTGGTTATTACAGTTATTCAAATTATTCGCAGACAATTTGTATGGCTTATTGCCCTGGTCATTTTATTGCCCTCCTCTTTGGCTATACTTCGCTCGGTAGGTAATGTATTGGCAGATGTTTTGCGGTTTTTATTTACTTGGAAATAAATTAGGACTGACGCATTTCAAAGGTCACCTTTGCGTGGATTTGTCATCTAAATAGAATAGCTATTGGATTATGGGGGAATATTCGCAATAGAACAACTTGCTTACGCAAGGGTGACCCTTGAAATGGGCTACTGTGCAAGTCCTATAAATTTTAAAATTAAAGATATATGAAAAAACATCCGTTGAGCTATTTTGTGAAGAACATTTCTACAGTGGTGGCCTTTGTGCTAATTTGGCGAGGGGTTTGGGAAATCTTGGATAAAATAGATTATACTTTGTTTGGTGGAAGTCATATTGTTACGGCCATTTCTGGCATAGTGGTTGGACTCTATATATTGTATTTACCAGATCACGATTTAAAAGAGATAGAGAAGATGTAAACTAGATTTAAGATATTGGATTATGTCAGATGCGCAAAAGGGTAATTTCCAAGAGCTTCGTAAAATTTATCCACGTATGGGGAAGAAGTGGGAGAAAGACGAAGATGAGAGATTACAGGATAAATATAGAGAATTCAAATTAAAGTCTGGCGAAGACTTTGATTTGTTTTTAGCTGGATTAGTACAGGCATTTGGTCGGGCAAGTGGCGGGCTAAAAGCTAGGCTGGCTATGCATTTTGATGATGTTCCAGGCTGGGACTATGAACGCACCATGGAGCGGGACGAATGGAGACGGGCGCAAAAAAGTAAACAGTCCGAGGCTGTTGTGTTGCAGTTCGGGGCTGGTAAGGTGGCCAAACTGCTTGAGCAGTATGAGAGTTACGTACAAGACAAGCGCGAGACCTTTAGAAAGTTTGTCTTGCGTATGTCGCACAGTTTTGAAGACAGTCGTAAGATTATTACACAGGTTTTAGAGCAAAATCTGCAAAGCATTATTAAATACAATCAGGAAGATTTAACTCCCAAGTTTACTCGCAAGAAAGTCCAAGAAGGTGTGGCTCATATAGACTTTTCCGGCAACCCCGAAGCTCTCTTGACTTTGCAACTCTTAAACGAAACCCACGACAATTTGTTTTTGACTGGTGAGGCCGGTACGGGGAAATCTACGCTTTTGCAGTACTTTAGAGGTACCACAAAAAAGAATGTGGTAGTGTTGGCACCTACGGGGGTGGCGGCTCTCAATGTTGGTGGGCAGACCATTCATTCATTTTGTGCCTTTGGTCCAGATATTACTCTCCAAAAAGTTAAAAAACTTGGTTCTTGGTCGCCCAAAAAGAAACTACTTGCAAAAGTAGACACTATAGTTATAGATGAAATCTCTATGGTGCGAGCAGACCTGTTAGACTGCGTAGATAAATTCTTGCAACTTAATAGCCCTAGAGGGCACCAACCATTTGGTGGCTTCCAGATGGTGTTCATTGGTGACCTGTTTCAACTTCCACCTGTGGAAAAAGACTTTCCTTTTTCCCCTCCTCCCCATATGGGGGAGGGAAGGGAGAGGGCCAGATTGTTTGGACAAGACGATTCCGGTTATGCGAGTCCATATTTTTTTAGCTCTAAAGCATTTCGCGAAAGTGAGTTTCATCATATTCAGCTCCAAACTATATATAGACAGCAGGACGAAGTTTTTATAAATGTGTTAAATGCCGTGCGCAACAATGTTGTATCTAGCGAACACCTAAGACTCTTAAATAGCAGGGCTTTAGAAGAAGGACAAGACAAGTTTACTTTTGAACAATTTGCTATTTACTTAACGCCCACCAATGCTCGGGCTAGGCAAGTGAATAATTATTTTTTGGAACGTATAAATTCACCCCTAAAAACTTACTCTGGACGGGCCAGTGGCACGTTTGAAGACCGAGAATTACCTACCGACTTACAGCTTCAAATAAAAGTTGGTGCACAAGTTATGATGCTGAACAACGACTCTCGCAAACGCTGGGTTAACGGCACCATGGGCAAAATTGTTGGTATTAGTTCTGTCCAGCAGGACTTCCCTCCCCCAAAGCGCGCAGTACCTTTTGGCTCTCCCCCTTTGGGGGAGATGTCTCGCTTCGAGACAGAGAGGGTCGGCATGGGGAGGGGTGGCCTGCCCGCCATAGCCTTGGCGACGGAGGGGGGAGAGGTTTTAGCTAAACATGGGTTCAATAGGTCCAATTTGTCCTATCAAGAAGTAAATGCAACCAGACCAACTTCCATCTCCTACGAACCAATCGAAGATGGGGAGTTTGTAAATCAAGATAACGAACCCATCTCAGACTCTGACTCTATAATCGTAGAACTAGAAACCGGGGAAACAGTCTATGTAGAGCCGTATACCTGGGAAATGTTTAAGTTTGTGTTGGACAAAGAAACGCAGAGCATAGATAGCGAACCCACCGGAAGCTTTACCCAGTATCCATTTAAGCTGGCTTGGGCCGTAACCATCCACAAAGCTCAAGGTAAGACTTTTAACAAAGTCTACATTGACTTAGCGACAGGCACTTTTGCACATGGGCAGTTGTACGTGGCTTTGTCGCGTTGCCGGACGCTAGAAGGCATCTCACTTAGGAGACCCATCAGCCCAAAAGACATTATTTTAGACCCAAGAGTGGTGGAGTTTATAAAGTCTATATCTGCGTATCCTAAAAATAGTATTTAACATTTTTTATTTTTGTCATCCCGAGCGAGTCACCGAGTCGAGGGATCTCTATGCTATTGCAGAACAGGGCACCCAGAAGTGGATGCCCTGTAATTGTTACTCGCAGTGCGAGTGCCAGAACCCTTCTGGGGTGTGGCGTCTCACTGCCACAGAAAGTGTTTCTGGAACGTAGCCCCGGAAAGGGTAGCCCAGTTTGGTACAGGCCCAGGCCATGTACCCGTCGGTCACCTTGAGGGTTACCGGACCGGGGTGGTTTGGGCAGTACACAACACTTTCTGCTAAAGCCTGGGCGAGCATTACACGCTTGCGCAGTCTTTTCTGAAATACCTCCTTGTTGTGTCGGAATCATTTGGTTCCGGAAAATATCCAGACATGTCTGTTGGCAAGCTTGTTGCCGAACAGAAGTATCTGAATGGGTGTTTCGTGGTTTGGAAGCGGACCGTTCTCCGTGACCGTGGTCCATATGACCACCGTTAGCCACTGGTGACGTTCCGGCTTCCAGGTAAATTTGTATTGAGCATTCTTTCGCTTAGACTTCAGGACGCTTAAGTGTAACCCTAGTCCAGCGAAAATTTCTCCCAACTTCTCCAATGCTTCATTTGCGTTCATAAGCTTTCCTCCTTTTTGGAAAAAGGTTAGTAAAGCCAATCCAGCGCAAAGAAACTTGAGCTTAGCCTATTCTTTGGGGCTAAGTTTGTCAATAAAAAATGCCCGGAATTGTGGTCCGGGCTATGCATTTCCGCAGGTAGTGTTGGAATTTTTTACTCTAACTTTGATGATACCCTCGTCATTGTCCTTGCCTTAGTTTTTCGTTTATGATTACCCACATTTTTGGGTTGTCATGGCGTATACTCCAACGTGTCCAAAGTTTTTGCTCTACTTTTGAGACATCGGTGCACATAGGAAACAGTAGCTTGAACGCTGCTAACTGGCCATCGGTTCTTGGTGACCATCCTCTGTTAAGCAATGTAATCACTTCTTCTGCCAGAAAATTGCCGAAAAGTTGGTGCCAAGCATTGTGCTGGAGATTGGTTAAGTGGATAATGTTGTGGTCAAAACTCGGCGATAAGCCCCACTCATGGCACCTAGATCTTGGCACGCGATGGTGCTTATTATTAGGCAGTTTGGCAGGCAAGGTACGGGTTACTAGAGCACACTTGAAGATTTGCTCGTATTCGACCCATTTTCTCATGGTGTAGTCGGGCAATGAAAGAGTCATAGTTCCTCCTACTATGTTAGCGCAAACAAAAACCGCTGACAGTCCAGCGGTTATGAATGCAGGTGGGGTTGGTACCAGCCAATTTTGTTTTTTGGCTCCACAAATTGGTTGGCTAGAAATTCATTATTCATATTCCCATTATAACACATCTATCTTAAGTAGGTTATAATAACTTTAGAAGTAACTAAATAGTCATGAAAATACAAAAAGTGGTCAAGGGTATAGGGTTGGGTGTAGCAGTTTTTATTATTGGGTTTTTTGTGTGGCAGCAAACGCTGGTGCCACCTACTGTAGGGGACTGGCAGGAACAGCTAAGGGTTTTGCCTACGGCTGAGTTTAGTGGCAACTTGGTCACGGTTAGTAACGTGCGGAATTTTCGCTATGGCCCAGAGGAGAAAGATATGCACCCGGGTTACTACACCAAAACTTACAATCTAGATGAACTGACTCGGGTTTGGTACACCACCGAGCCGTTTAATGAGAACAAAATAGCGGCACACACTTTCCTTTCATTTGAGTTTTTAAATGGGGACTTTTTAGCAGTAACCATGGAAGCCCGTAAAACCAAAGCCCAAAGCTATAGCATCTGGAAAGGCATGCTTAGAACCTATCCCCTGGTGTACATTGCAGCCGACGAGCGAGACGTTACGCTCCTTCGTGCCAATTTACGCAAAGACAATGTGTATGTGTATCCAGTTAAGCTATCAAGACCGGAAAATGGCAAGCTCTTATTAACAAGCGTGTTAAAGCGCATGAACGATTTACAAGTGCATCCCAAGTGGTATCACACTTTGTTTGCTAATTGCACTTCTAGCATTGCTCTACACGTAAATGAGCTTACGCCCGGGCGCATCCACCCTTGGTCTTGGCAGTTGTGGCTTACTTCCTCAGCCGATGAGTTAGCGCTTAAAGCTGGGTTGCTAGATACTGCGTTATCTATAGAGAAAGCTCGGGAGAAGTTTTTTGTAACCAGTAAGTCTCAGGCCATAGGTGATGTCACCGATTATTCAAGTAAAATACGTAATTAGTCATCTATTATGAATCTATACACCTTTAGTCCTATTAAAACTCGCGATGAATTAATTGGTGCCATAAAATTTATACACTTTGAGTGCTATAAACTTTGTAAAGATTCATTTGGCGAGTATTTGCCGAACTCGGGGAACATGGGCGTGTTTTGTCATTATGAAAGTGAGTTTGAGTTTTTAAAGAGTGTACAGGCGGAGCTGTGCGAGCCGTCGGATAATCCGAATACAAAGTATTTTAAGTTGCATACGCCCATTGTTATGCCGGCGGAGGGGGATATACCAGAAACATCATACGAATACCTATACATTCGCCGGCCGGATCCGTACCGGCATCACGTGGGGGATTTGGATTTTGTATTGGAGCAGTCAGAGTACGACACACTTAAGTCTGCTATGCTTGCGGGCAAGCAAGTTCCTGGTGCGCGGGTGTTTGATCGTCCAGACTTAGACATGATTGAGCTGTATAGTCCAGACGTAGACGCGCTAGCCTACGTTAGCCCACGCGCCATGACCGAAAAAGTCCGCACCAAACAATCCGTCCTCACCAACTTATAAACGAACATTCTCACATTCTGCAGAATGTGAGAATGTTATATAATAATTGTATGGAACAAAAAGCAAGTGGTGCTAAAACTCCCAAGCAATTAGAGCGGTATTTTAAGGGGGTGGCTAGTCATAGGCGCTTAGAGATATTATTCTTAATTGGAAGGAACAGTGGCATTACCTTAGATGAAATAGCTAAGGCATTGGGCTGTAACTTAAAGACTATCTCTGAACATACCAAGAAGCTAGTTGGCTCTGGCCTAGTCAATAAAAAGTACGAGGGTAGATTTGTGGCGCACTCGCTTTCGCCATATGGTAAAAGATTTTTTACCTTCGCTAAATCATTCTGACATTCTGCAGAATGTCAGAATGATTTGTAGTCTAAAAACTTATGAGTAATATTATTTACGTTGTTTTGGGGGTGGTTGGTGCACTTATATTTTATTGGTACGTGCTTGGTAGAGGTAGTAGGGTAGTTGCAAGCCAGCTTGTTGAGCTTGTTAAAGCAGGCTGGAGAATGGTGGATGTGCATACGAAGGATGAGTATGGGGCCGGTCATGTGCCCGGTGCTGTGCTGGTAGATTTTTATGACCCAGACTTTGCCCGCAACATTACTAAGCTAGATAAGTTGGAGAAGTACGTGTTGTATTGCAAGACAGGCGTGCGTAGTAGGAGAGCAGTGAGGCTCATGCGCATACAAGGCTTTGCCAATGTCTGTGATGTAATTGGTGGTTATGAAGCTTATAAAAACCTTGCTCATGAACAAGTATGAACAAAAACCGGAGCATGTAGTGGATTTGCATGGGCACACAACTAGAGAAGCGGGAGAGGTGTTGGAGCTGTTGCTAAAAGAGCGCAAGTATCGGCACGTGCGGGTTATTACCGGTAAGGGAGACTTACGCAATGGTCCGGTACTACGTACATTTGTGCAAAGTTACTTAAAGTAGCGGGGTATAAAGTATCATGGGTCCAAAATCTCGGATGGTGGTGACGGTGCTCTGGAGGTATTTTTGGAGTAAATTTTATGAAGAAAAAAGTTATTACAGTAAAAGACACCATGCAACGTGGTTACAAGTACATACTAAGTGAGCCCGTGGGTAAGCACTTTGACCCAGAATTTAAGCCGGAGCTTACACCTCGGCAAATGCTGGAGCTAGGGGTGTTTGGGGGGAAGTACATGACAGACTGCAAAGCTGAGTTTCCAAAGAGTTGGTTTGTTCGGGCAAAGCTAGCGCCTAGTCACTCCAACCCTCTTTTAAACTTTTTTAAGGTAAAAGCTAGTCAGCCCTTGTCTCTTTGGCGAAGGAAGGGGTGGATAAATGAAGATCACGACCCACGGGGCTGGTTTCAGTGGTACTGCAGATACTACATGGGTAGGCGAATACCTGCGGAAGACACAAGGCAAATCAAACGTTGGAAGGCCATGACTAGGCATATAGCCCAGCTTAAGAAGCACTGCATGCGTGGAGACTTTGGTTGCAGAACCGTGCAACGCCAGGCACTGCTACACTGGGCCTACGACTCTAGAAAGATGTAACTTTTATGGTTCATGATTCAAAATTTACATTTAAGGCCAAAGTTTGGTTATATACCGGAGATTCAGCCTGGCACTTTGTAAGTGTGCCAGTAAAAATTTCCAAGCAAATAAAAAACTTGTACGCAGGCCTAGAAAGAGGCTGGGGCTCATTTCCTGTACTGGCAACCATTGGCGCTACTTCTTGGAAGACTTCGATATTTCCAGATAAAAAAACTGGTACCTTTTTGCTACCGCTTAAGGTCGAAGTCCGAAAGAAGGAAAATGTATTAGAAGGAAAAATGGTAAGCATATCAATTTCGGTTTTTGTATGAACTTTAGCACTATATTTGATATTTAGGTGGTATACTTATGGTATGATAGAGACTTATGGCTGGGTGATAATAGGTTTATTATGCTTACTTAATCTAGTGGCTTTTGTACTGGTGGGGCAAGACAAGGCCAGGAGTGTGGCTCGGGGTGAGCGGTTTCCGGAGGTATACTTTTTCTTTCTTTCGGTATTTTTTGCATCACTTGGAGTGCTGCTAGGTATGTACGCGTTTCGGCACAAGACCCAAAAGCTATATTTTCCACTTGGTATAGGTTTGCTCTTGCTTGAGCAAATGCTACTTATCTATTTTGCATATAGTGTACTAGGATCTATCTAAAAACTATTAACAATTAATTTATTCTTATGAACGGATTCATAACCAATATAGAACAAGCATCCAAGGAAAACACAAATTTTCGCAAAGTGTTATATACTGCAAAGAACATACAGCTAGTGCTTATGAGTTTGTTGCCAGGAGAGGAGATAGGCGAAGAAGTTCACGAGTTGGACCAGTTTATACGTTTAGACGCTGGGACTGGAAAGGCCGTGCTAAACGGTGTGGAACAGGAAATTGGTGATGGCTCTGCTGTGGTGGTGCCACAAGGAGTCAGGCACAATATAATAAACACAGGTAGTGAGCCCATGAAGCTCTACACGCTTTACGCGCCACCAGATCACAAAGATGGCGAAGTGCAAGCTACAAAGGCAGAAGCACTAACCAATGAGCATCCCTATGACGGCGTAACCACCGAATAACCATTTTATTCTCTAATTCGCGCGAATGGGCGAATAGATAGAATGCTTACAAACAAGCATGAAGACATTGGAGCGTCAACTTAAAGCGTTTGCGAACAAGCGTCGTTTGGCTATATTAGCCTACCTCAAGCGACATGGGCAGTCGTCGGTGGGCGAGATAGCCGGTAGTATTAAACTGTCTTTTAAAGCGACTTCTAAGCACTTAGTTCTATTGTACGGAGCAGATGTGCTAGAAAAGCAACAAGTTAGTTTAACCGTTCTGTACACTCTGGGGCAACGCCAAACCACTGTTGCCAAAGCCATTATTAATGTTCTCTAATTCGCGTGAATATACGAATAAGGTAAGGGGCTATAAAATGAGTGAACAAAAAGAAACAGCAGTTTTTGCCGGTGGGTGCTTCTGGTGTTTGGAGGCAGTATTTCAACGAGTAAATGGTGTTAAAAAAGTTGTGTCTGGCTACGCTGGTGGAGCGCTGGCCAATCCAACATATGAGCAGGTGGGTAGTGGGAGTAGTGGCCATGCAGAAGTAGTGAAGTTGGAGTTTGACTCTGGTATAATATCCTACGAGACTTTGCTTGCAATATTTTTTACTATCCACGACCCAACTACCTTAAATAGACAAGGTAACGATGTAGGTTCACAGTATAAGTCGGCAATATTTTATACTTCCAACATGCAGAAGCAACAAGCACTTCAGTACATCCAAAAGCTAACAGAGCAAGGTGAGTATGTAGACAATATTGTAACTCAGGTAGTACCACTGGAAGCATTTTATTCGGCAGAAGATTATCACCAGGATTACTACAATCAAAACGTGGGGCAGCCGTACTGCCAACTTGTAATTTCTCCCAAAATTCAAAAATTTGAAAAGAAGTTTTCACAGTTTTTAAAATCAGAATAAATAATCCTCCTTACAACAGGCTTAAAATCTCGGGTTTTTAAGCCTGTTGTTTTGTTGGTAGGGCATGGGGATAACGTCTAAGGTGGGCGTGGTACAATAGTTTTGGAAGTAAAGCGCGCTTATGATTCTATCCGATCGTGACTTAAAAAAAGCTTTAGAAACTGGACATATAAAAATAGACCCACTGTTTCCAAATAGTATTCAACCAGCAAGCATAGACCTGCACTTGGGCGGGGACTTTTTGGTGTTTAAAAACAATCAGCATGTCTGCATAGATCCGGCAGAGCCCACAGACGCGATGATGGAAGAGGTAACCATAGACGAGTCTCGTCAATTTGTTTTGCACCCGGGGGAGTTTGCACTTGGCATGACCTACGAAACAGTGTCCATGCCAAATGACTTAGTGCTTCAGCTTAATGGCAAGTCCAGTCTTGGGCGGGTAGGGCTAATAGTGCACACAACTGCAGGCTACATAGACCCAGGCAACATACTTAAGATAACCCTTGAGCTGGTAAACCTGGCTAACCTACCTATAAAGCTTTACTACAAAATGCCGGTGGCGCAAGCGGTGTTTGTGAGACTAACGAGCTCGGTAGATGTGCCCTATGCCACGGGTGATTTGGGCAGTAAGTACTTTAAAGACATGAAGCCTAAGGCTAGTCAGTACTACAAGAACTTTGTTAAAAATAACGAGTGGATAGACTTCCCGAGTTAGGAGTTATGAGTCATGAAGTATGGGTCAAAAGCAAAATTCATGTGACAGCAATTTGTTTTATTTATGAAAGCAAAGATCACTAAAATTATTGAAGACCTAGCATTACCCGAGTACCACACTGGTGAGTCGGCGGGGTTTGATATAGCCGCTGCTGAAGATGTGGTTATAGAACCTGGGCAAGTAGTAAAGGTGCGTTCTGGGTTAATAATAGAAGCACCTCTTGGGTATTTCCTTATGCTTACTTGCCGGAGTAGCTTGTCCTCTAAAAAAGGTTTGCACTTGGCCAATGGTGTTGGCACGATAGACAGAGATTTTAGTGGGCCAGAAGATGAGATCAAAATAATTTTACACAATTTTACCGACCAGCCCGTCACTATCACCAAAGGCGAACGATTGGTACAAGGCATATTTTTGCCAATGAACCAAGTAGAGTGGGAAGAAGTAGACAAGATTCGTGAGGAGAGTAGAGGTGGGCTTGGAAGTACAGGTGGGTATCAAGAAGTGTCTAATACCTAATACCTAATATCTAATTTCTAAACAATACAAAATGAAGATAGTAAGTGGGAAGTTGATAGTTTTGTATGGGATAAACAACTTGGGTAAGTCTACCCAAGCGAAGTTATTGGTAGAGAAGCTCAAGTCAGCAGGCAAAACAGTAGAGTATATAAAGTATCCCACATATCAAGAGGACCCAAGTGGGATGATTTTAAACGATTATTTAAGAAACGGAAATCCTTACGGTTTGAGCCCTAGAGAAGCGCAAATCTTTTACGCATTTAACCGCGCACAAACACAAACAGAATTGCTAGAGCTTTTGAGTCAGAATGACTTTGTGATAGCAGAGGATTATTGGGGGACTGGTGTGGCTTGGGGGACTGGTGCTGGGGTAGATTATGAATTTTTAAAACGGATAAATGCTTTTTGTTACCGCGAAGACCTTGCTTTTTTATTTTACGGAAAACGTTTTGCCGAAAGCATAGAGCAAAGTCATACACACGAATCTAATACAGATTTAGTAGAGAGAGTAAGAGAAATACATGAACGTCTAGCAGATGAATATGGCTGGGTGAGAGTAGATGCAAACGAGAGTATAGAGCAAGTAGCGGAAGCGGTGTGGTCACAAGTTAAGCAAATATTAATATAGTGTTGAAGTGCCACTTCAACACTTAAGTTGTATGTTTACTAAAGAAGAAAAAGAACTGTTAAGTAAGTACGTAACCTCAACAGAGGCCAATGTTTTTGCGGTTAGGGGTATGGAGGGACTGGTCGGGGCAGCTTATGCCAGGTATTCTCGCGCTAAAGGTGGGTTTAGGGAGACGTTGCTTAAAGAGTTTATTAAAGAAGGGGTAGTGGATCCAAAGCACGCAAATGAACTCATAGAGCGCATACTCATTGCCTATGGTGATGATAGTGTAGGGGAGCTGGAAGGTGCGCATGTGAGTTTTGAAAACGTATCTTGGGTCGCGGAAAAGTCTATTGTAGATCACCGTATTGGTGGTGCTTTTATAGTGCAGTCTACTCGGTATGTACTTTATGACGAGAAAACGGAAGAAGGCCATTGGCGGTACTATCGTGGTCCAGAGCTTGTTAACTCGTCGTTTGGCGAGCAGTATGCGGAAACAATGGATTTTTGTTTTGAGACCTATGCTTCACTGGTAGGACCACTTAAAGCTTACCTGGAACAACAAAAACCTATTGAAGTAGCAGAATACGACATAAACGGCGATGGCATAAAAGAGCGTATACAAGACCTGAGTGACGAGAGACAAATTAAGGATTTTACCAGAACATACAATTTTGATTTAAGAGCAAAGGCTTGCGATATCTTGCGTTACTTACTTCCCATCTCAGCATTTGCAAACGTTGGTGTTTTTGGCAATGGCCGGTTTTTTCAGAACATGGTATCTAGTATGCTTTCTAGCGACTTACCAGAAGACTGCGAGTTAGCCAAGGGGGCAGAAGAAGCACTGGGACAAATAATTCCTATGTATGTGCGTAGAGCCAAACGAAGCGACTATTTAGTAGGGGTAAGACTGGAAATGCAGGCACTGGTAAAAAACTTGCACATACCACAAGAACAAGAAAAGTCTTGTCCGGAATATGGTTTGTTAGATGTTGCCAAGCTAGTAGAAAAACTTATGAGCACAGGGAAGTCTGTGCGAGAGTCTATGGCAGAAGCAAGGAATATCCTTACCATTTCGGCTATGCTGTACCCTTACACAAGTAACTCTTTGGAAAGTCTTGTGGACTTTGTCTTAGGACTAGATGCAGCTATTAGGGCTAAGATACAAAGAACTTATATAGGCAATCGGGTTACAAGAAGAGACCGTCCGGGGCGGGCTCTAGAGGACGGCTACCCGCATACGTTTGATATGCTTACAGACTTTGGTGTGTACAAAGATTTGCAACGTCATCGCATGTCTACCCAGCAGCGGCAACAATTTACTGTGCGACATGGTTTTTTTATACCAGAAGAACTGGTGGCACTAGGAAAAAGGGCAGAGGTGGAGGAGTGCGCGCGCCGTAGTAGAGAATTGTTTGAGGTTATAGAGAAACACAATCCAAAACTGGCTCAGTACGCTGTATTGCACGGTCATTTGGTTAGGTGGACTATTGGGTTAAACGATAGGTCGGCCATGCACATGTTTGAGCTGCGTAGTACCCCACAGGGGCATCCAAATTATCGGAAAGCAGTCCAGGCTATGCACAAGCTGATAGAAAAAGAGTACGGATGGCAAGCCGGAGCCATGCAGTTTGTAGACCATAATGACTACTACTGGTCCCGGGCCGATAGCGAAGCTAAACAGCGAGTTAAAGAAGCAAGTCTTGAAAATAAATTAGAACATGAAAGTCACTGAAGTAATTCCATACGAAATTAAAAAGTACAAACGCTCTAAGCACATACGCATACGGGTGCTGGCGGGTGGGCGAGTGGTAGTAAGTACGCCGTGGCGGACGCCACGGTTTTTGGTAGAGCAGTTTGTAGCTAATCAGTCTAGCTGGATAGCTGGGGCAAGGGCTAAAATGGTAAACATAGTGCCAGTCCAAAGAGCTGGTAGCAGAGCGGAGTATAACCAACACAAAAAAGAAGCCCTGCGGGTGTTTACGGCAAGGCTTTTGGAGCTAAATACTCACTATCAGTTGTCCTACAAGCGGGTAAGCATACGCAATCAAAAAACTCGTTGGGGGAGCTGTTCTAAAACTGGTACGCTTAGCTTTAGCTACCGGTTACTGTTTGTTGCGCCAGAAGTGCGCGACTACGTACTAGTGCATGAGCTATGCCACATAGCGCAAATGAACCATTCCCCTAAGTTTTGGGCCCTGGTAGCAGAGACCGTGCCAAATTATAAACTTTTACGTCGTCAACTCAGAGAACAAAATAAGATGTGGCTTTAAAATTATAAAAAAAGTTTACAGAGTAACTTCCTCCAGACTATTTTTTTATAACTCTAGTTGTTTGGTAGATTTAGTTTTACCAGTATTCACTATTAGTATCTTGGCATCTTTGGGTAATTGAGCCTCTGTTTGTAACAGTAGGGCAAGTCCTGCTATGCCAGATGGCTCGCATTCTATATTTTGTGACGCCGCTAACTCCAATGCTTCTATTAAGGATTTTTCATCTAAACCAAATATACCAGATTGACTTCCGCAGTAACCTGCAGTTTTATATAAATGTATCCATTGTTCGTCAAAGTTCGTAAATGGCAAGTGCGGAGAATAAAGTTTGGTAGCTAAGGTTAGGCGGTAGCTACTGGTTGCTCCTAAGAAGTTACAGTTACGAAGTGTGTCTACATTTCCACTAAATCTTGGGTCATGCTGGTTGGTTGTAACTTCGCGTTTGTTTATTTGTAAAATATTTTCGTATAAGTGGCCGGTGCCAAAGGGCATAAGGCAATATTCTGGTGACTGATTGATAATTTCGTAGGAGAGCCAATCGTAGAACCGTAGCGAAGGGTCTAGTGCAACGTTAGATGTTATATCAAAGCCATTTTCGTTGTTTGTAAGTGATAAGATATCTTTAAAACTCAATGGTCTGCGACTAAGATCTGTAAAATATAGTTCGCAACCGAGTTCTTCTAGTTGTTGCTTTATAGTTTCTTCTACACCTGTATCTAGTAACGCTTTTAGGTTAGGTAAGCCATATTTTTTAAGCTGTGTTTGTATGGCTACTGCAGCGGATCCAGAAGAAATAATGGACATACAAGGTGGTGGGCTTATGGTTTGGTTACGCTTTTTGGCCAACAAAAAGTCACGGTATGTAACCACTATCTCCCAGGCCATCCGGTCTTTGTGTGTCCCTGTGGGGTTTACGCTTTCGTCTTTTAGCCATACATTGCTAAATCTTGGAACCTGGATCTGATAAGTGGGTGTGGCCGGAAATTTAGGATCATCGGCCGGGAACTCCGGTTTAAGTGGGTCATTATCTGATGCTACTATAATAGAATCCAGTATAGATTGTTCTTCTTTGGTTAGCATATATGGCTATTTTATCACTAATTCATTGGTATGATAAGTCAGATTATTTATAAAAACCCCTTGATTTATAGACCATTTTATTGTAATATACTGAAGTTATGAGTTTTGTATTAAGTATTTATTCTTAATTCATGACTCTTAATTCCTTATTCATCTTATCTGGCGCTATCATCTAATGGTTAGGATAAGTGGTTTTCATCCACTAAATCGGGGTTCGATTCCCCGTAGCGCTACCAAAGAAAATGTATAAAGAAAAGACCGAACACATGTTCGGTCTTTTAGTTTGTGATAATTTACAACTAGTACTAAAATACTTACAAACTCTCCCATGCAATGGTCACCTTGGTATAA
>CAZCTL010000018.1:0-15043 GCA_964501685.1 uncultured Candidatus Saccharibacteria bacterium | reverse complement strand
CCTCATTGCGGGGCTACACAATTATGAGCTCACGGACTTTTGAAAGAGGTCTAATATTAGTTCGTAGTTAGCTATTGCACGGCCGTCGCACAGTATGGGGTGTACGGCCATACACCTGTTATGATATACTAACCACATAATTATGAGCGGTTAGTATTTTATGATATACCCTTTAAGGCCTTCCATATTTAGCCGTACTCCCCCGCTCTTGAGCTTACAAGTGCCATTTTTTGGTTACATTTCCGCAGGATTTCCTTCACCCGCCCAAGACTATACAGAAGAACCACTGGATCTAGTAAAGTATCTCGTCAAAAACCCGCCAGCCACCTTTAAAATGTTGGTAGAGGGCACACACATGACCTTAGCTGGCATATATCATAACGATTTAATAATAATTGACCGTTCCCGTAAACCCACACATGGCAGTGTAGTAGTAGCCGTGCATGAAGACGAGCTTCTATTACGTCGTTTAATCAAAAAAGATAACAAAGTCCAACTCCTAGAAGAATGTGAAAACGGAACCAGCATTGATATTAATCGTGCGGAAGATTTAACTATTTGGGGAGTAGTCACTTTTTGTATTCATAAGTTATAAACACCAGCCCATGTTTGCACTAGTGGACTGCAATAATTTTTATGTCTCCTGCGAGCGGGTCTTTAAACCTAGTCTTGAACATGTGCCCGTGGTGGTATTGTCCAACAACGATGGCTGTATTATTTCGCGCTCACAAGAAGTAAAAGACTTAGGTATACCCATGGGCGAGCCTGCCTTTAAACTTGAAAAAGAGTTCGCCCAACATGGAGTGCAATCCTTTTCTTCTAACTACGCTCTCTACGCAGACATGTCTAGACGAGTAATGGAAACATTGAGTAAGTTTTCTCCAAATATTGAAGTTTACTCCATTGACGAAGCATTTATGCTTTTAGATAACATAAGCGCAGCAACTAACTACTGCAAAAACATTCGCCAAACGGTAAAACAAAATACCGGCATCCCTGTTTCTATTGGCATAGGACCAACCAAAGTACTAGCCAAGGTAGCCAACCGTATAGCCAAAAAACATGCAGAATTTGCTGGAGTCATGGAACTTACCCAACAAACCTCGGAGCAGTTCCTAGCTACATTTCCAGTAAGTGACTTGTGGGGCATTGGCAGACAATATACCAAACTGCTACACACCTCTGGCATAGACACAGCACTACAACTCCAAAAGCAGACCGACCAATGGATTACACGTCATCTAACCATACAAGGTCTTAAGCTGGTGTATGAACTGCGTGGCATCTCTTGCATTCCTTTGGAAGTAGCGCCACCAGCTCAAAAAAATATTGCCTCTACCCGCTCTTTTGGCAGAAAAGTTTTAGAGCTTCGTGAACTTAAAGAAGCAGTTGCCAGCTATGCAACTCGCATAGGGGAAAAGCTTCGCCACCAGCACCTCATTGCCTCCCACATATATGTGTTTATTCACACCAACCGGTTTAACCAAGATGCGCGTTACGCCAATGGAATAAAAACCCGACTCCCCATACCAACCGCATATACACCTATGTTAATTGCTACCGCCCACAGCCTACTAGAACGAATATTTAAACCCGGTTACAAATATTGGAAAGCTGGCGTAATGTGTTTTAACTTGTTGCCTGAAACTGCAGTGCAACAAAACTTATTTCAAACTTACAACACCAACCGCATGCAGTTAGCCATGCAGGCCGTAGATAACATTAATAAAAAACACGGCAGGGCCACGGTGCACTCTGCCAGTCTTGGTTTTCAAAACAGTTGGCACATGAAACGTAACAAATTATCGCACAAGTACACTACAGCTTGGGACGAGTTACCGAGAGTTAAAGCATAAGCCAAGCAAATAAACTAAAAAACTGATTAGACTTGTAGCGAAATAACTTTTCGCACAAAACTAGCTCTTTTGCCAAAACCTTGCTTAAAACTTTTCCGCTTAGCTACGGCTAAACATCAAAGTTTGTAAGCGTCGGTTTTGTCTAAAATATCAAATTTTGTATCAAAATCTTATTTCGCTACAAGTCTATTTACCGGCTAGGCCAAACAGGCTCCAAAATCCGAATAAATTTGGCCTCCAGAGCGCCAGCTTCCTCAGTTCTACCCAGTACCACTACTCGATTAGCAGGCTCTACTTCTTGTAGGGTAATAGAACTTGGCCCCCTCCGAATAATAGTAGTATTAGAGACCAGCACCTCACGCTCAAGTCCGCTACTTGATTGCATTATAAAAAACGGCTCAGCTACACCCACTACTACCCCGCTAGCTCCATGGTTATTAATCATTTCCCGCTCTCTAAAGTCATGAAAAAAATCTCTATCCATACCAAGCATGCTTCTGCTTCCTAAAAGCCCAAAACTGAGCTTGGCTTTTCTAAAACCTATAAGTTGTCCCGCATGGAATACAAGAACTACCACAAAAAAGCCGCCTACTAAGGCAAGGGCAACATGGAGAGCTTTAGATTTTAACAAACATTCTAGGTTCATAGCATTACGATATGAGACGACTGGCCAAAATTTTATATTTTGCAAACATACTAAACAAGCCTAACACTAAAAGTAGAAGTAGAGAGAAAACTGCAAAACTCGCCACCGGTATAGACTCAAGCAAACTGTAGACATAAATAGACAGGTTGGCAGTTACAACTTGAAAGTCCGTAACCACAAGCCATGCAAAATCTGTACTACCCGAACCTATAGCATCTGCCCAAAATTTCACGCCTGCAGATAGTAAGAAGACCAAAGCGCCACAAAGCAAGCTAGAAACTACGGTAAGTTTGTGGCGCAATTCTTCCAGTCGTTGTTCCTTGTCTAGACGTTCCAGCACATGGCCAAACAGCTCGTCTGGTACTCTCAAAGAAGCACGACATTCTTTTTGTTGCATCTTTTGACTCATAACCTATACAGCATACGACAAAAAAACGCACCGTGGTGCGTTTGAATAAAATATTATGATTTTGCTATAAGTCCCTTCAGTTTAAGCAGTGCCCGTCTATACCGACTTTTCACAGTATTGAGTGGCTCACGCAATTTGCGGGCAATTTCCACAAATTTGAGCCCTTCCATATGATACAAAGTGACCACATTGGCATATTTTGGGCTAAGCATACCTAAGGCCAAATGCACCCGCACTTTTTCAAACCCACTTTGAGCTAAATCTTCGGGGCCCGGAGTTGTATCTTGTACTGTTTGAGACAACCAATCAGTTCCCTCTTCATTCCCTAGCTCCGAGAACGGGACTAATTGTTTTTTCTTAATGTAATCTAGAGCTGTACGCTTAGAAATAGTATAAATCCATGGTCTAAATAATTGACCTTCGTTATAACGACCAATATACTTCCACAATTTTACAAAAATTTCTTGCGTTACGTCTTCGGCTGAGTCTGCATCAAACACGTATTGACGCACAAAACCATATACTGGTTTTAGGTATCTGGTTATGAGTAGCTCTAGGGCATCTGCATCTCCCTGTTTTGCTCTACTCGCTAATTGTTCGTCTGTTTTTTCTATCATGGTATAAAAATTATACCACGCACTAAATTAATTTTTACCAGGAAAATATTCCACAGGGGCAAGTTTGGTAAGCCATTAAGCCCAAAAATATTTAACTACTCAGAAATAAAAGCAAAACCCCCAAGAGCGAACTCTTAGGGGAAATTAAACTATCTTGCCCGAAAACTTCTACCTGCCCTGCTACTGCCCGATGGCAAAGGCTTAGGCAAGGGTGATCTACCAAAACCACTTCTTGGACGACCCGCGCTAGATCTGCCACTGTAACTGCGAGCACCGCCAAAAGAACTTCGTGGTGCAGAAAAAGGATTTGGTGTCCGAGGACTTCTCGGACTATATGTCCTGGGTCTGTCTTCATAAGCATCGGCACTTCTAGGGGACGGAGCCAAACGTTCTAATTTACCAATTTGCTTAACTGGTAACATTTGTCCAATAAGCCGTTCTATGTCCCTAACGTCTCTACGCTGTTCAGGCGCTGCAAAAGATATGGCCTTACCCGAAAGTCCCGCCCTACCCGTCCGGCCAATCCGGTGTACATAGTCTTCGGCTTGCATAGGCAAGTCAAAGTTAACTACTAAAGCAATGCCAGTTACATCTATGCCTCTAGCGGCAATATCAGTAGCAACTAGAACTTTGTATTTGCCAGTTTTAAAACCTTGGAGAGAAGACAAGCGTTGGTTTAGCGAACGATTGGAGTGTAGCTCCGTAGAGGAGAAACCCCAATCCCGAACACTGCTAGCAATTTTCTTGGCGCCATGCTTGGTTCTACTAAAGACCAAAATGTTACCCGGCTCTTCAGTTATGGTGTGTTTTAAGGTGGCTAGCTTATCTGCCTTGTGCACAAACAAAACTTCTTGTGTAACATTTGCAGCAGCCGTACCAGCACGCGCTACCTCTACCCTAACAGGAAGTTTCATGTACCCAGAAGCAATCTTTACAATGGCATCTGGCATGGTAGCCGAGAACAACATAGTTTGTCGTTCTTTTGGCACCTCACTTAAAATGCGTTTGAGCTGAGGAGCAAAGCCCATGTCTAGCATGCGATCTGCCTCATCTAACACCAACACTTTAACCGTGCTTAAGTCTACCGATTTTTGCTCTAAGTGGTCTATGAGCCGGCCCGGAGTAACTATAATAATATGCGGTCGCATTTTGAGGGCCCGAAACTGTTTACTAATAGGTTCACCACCAATTAACAGCGCAGTGCGAATCCCCAGTTCCTTACCTATACGATGCAGTGAACTTTCTACCTGTACGGCCAACTCGCGCGTTGGTAGCACTACCAAGCCAATACCCTTTTCCACCACTAAACGCTGAATCATAGGCACCCCAAAAGCCAAGGTTTTACCTGTCCCAGTTTGAGCTATACCTAAAACATCCTCACCGCGTAAACTTACCGGAATTGACTGCTTTTGAATAGGAGTTGGCACAGTGTAACCAGCTCTGCTAAGCATGCCTAAAAACTTTTCGTTTATTCCAAGACCGTCAAACGTAGCTGAAGCTCCAGACTCAACTGGAACTTTTGTAACTGTATTCATATACTAATTTCTTTCTAGCCTCATTCTGTGCAGTACGCAACTACAACCGCATGCCTTTGGGCATACCTGTTCAATTGATTTAAATATGACGGCAAGAAAAAAATATTTAGTGCGAAAGACCAACTTGTCATTCCAGCCCACAATAATGAATATTTCTACCGTCTGTTCTATTTTTTTATGTAAAAATAGAAATATCTTCTGCTTGTACTCAACTATTTTAGATAGTTGGATAAACATTGGTTATTAAATAAAAAGCCCTATCTTGGGCTACCAATGCATGAAGAATGTAACTTATATGCATTATATCACAAAATCTATTTTGAGGCAAGTTACAAAACCGAAACAAAATTATGTCTATATTTCCGCATATCTACAAGCATATTTGTAGATACCACCACTCCATCACCCTCTAGCAGTTGTTTCTGCAAAGATTTCGTTGCATCAAAGTTGCCTTTAATAGATATAACCCCGGCATTGTTCAGTACTCGCCACCAAGGCAAGCAATCTGGTTCTGATGACCGCAAAATAAACCCCACTTGCCTTGCCGCCCGAGGACTACCCGCCATGCTAGCTATTTGTCCATAGCTTGCAACTTTTCCTTTTGGAATATTTTTTACAACCTCCACAACGCGCTCTCTAAAATTCATAAATGCTACCCTTCCCCCTGTCATTGCGAGGAAATTGTCCGCCAGCTGGCGGAAACTGACGCCCGCCCGCCACGGCTATGCCGTAGGCATATCGGGCAGGTTACAATCTGAGTTTTATATTTAATTGTTTTATTCAGAACTTACACAGTTAAGTTAAAATCGTTATCCGTCAATCCGAGCGAGGTTTTGCGAACGAGGAATCTCTTATATATAACAGATTCCTCCACTCATCTGCAGAGCCAGATTCGGTCGGAATGACAAAGAGGCGCAAGTCCTATTATTGTTAAATTGTTATATTGAAATATAGATTGCCACGGTCGCAAAGCCTCCCTCCACCTTCGCAAAGCTATTGCGGACACAGTCGCAATGACAGAGTAAATAATAAATGCGTCTTAAACTACGATCTGTCCACAATGTTTGCAACGCTTGGCTTGTAGCGGAATGGGACTGCAACATTCTCCGCAGTCTTTAGTAGTTATTGGTTCGGTCTTTTTGGGCACTAACTTAGAAACTGGTACTACTACAAAAAAGTAGATAGCAGCAGCTACAAGAAGAAAGCCTATCAAGGCATTTATAAACGCCCCATACATAAATGCGCTACCATTGATGTGAAAAGCCAAACCAGAAAAATTTGGTACCCGGGCAATAGCACCAATAAGTGGCGTTAAAATGTCTTTAACCAAAGACTCCACTACACTACCAAATGCGGCACCAATAACCACACCGACTGCAAGGTCAATTACATTACCCCGCAAAATAAATTCTTTAAATCCTTTTAACATAGTATTAGTAAATTAGAAATTAGTAATAAGTAAGTAGTAATATAATAAATCGGATAGAAGACCAAACAAATAATAAAATAGGGATATTAGTATTCGCTAATTACTTATTACTCCTTACTGCTTTCTTACCATATTTCCTCATCTCCACTTCTGTCAACTTACCTAAGTGCCCCTTGATTGGGTGGTGAATGATGCACCGGCAGTGTTTTATTCCACCGATGATATCGCGAAAATATTCCTTGCCATAATCATACACTATTTCCTCACCTGGTAAAATGTTTTTCCGTGCGCATATCCACACTTCTGTTCCATACCAAACAGCCTCCGCATTGGGCTTACAACTGTGATTAGCATACCTAGCCAAGTTCCACCGAGGCGAACCGTCAATGTTATATTTTGTATCTATAATATCAAACAAATACTTACCATAGTGCTTTTCCGCTTCTTCGTCAGTTATCTTGTACCCTCCGTACTGAATAATTTTCCGGCCCTTTTTAATTTTCTCTAAACTATATAACCCTAACCCAGCACTGCTTCTCTTGGCCACCAGCCTAAACTTAGAAGGCTCTGGATGTATGACCATTCTTTTCTTCTGTTGTCCCTTTTTAAACATAACCAATCTTAATTAATAACCAATATAGTATACCAAATAGACGACCAAATGATTACTTGATAGAATAGTAATACTATAGGACTTACACATTCCACTCACTTCTGTCATCCTCGGGTAAGTCGTCGCAGACTCGGGGATCCAGCAATTAGCTTATCTATAAGCCTTACGTTTTAATTAGATTCCCACCACAGTTTACCCCTAACTTGATTGGTGGCGGGAATGACACGAAATGGCTAGTCCCTAATAGAATAATTCCTAGTAAATTTGCCCGATATGATAACAAATACAAAAAAAGGCACAGTAGAAGGTGCCATCCCGGTGCACGAAGTCCATCAGCTTATCGCTCGCATGACAGCTCCACCAGAGCTTAAGCAACTACTCACGAGCAAGCTCCAAAACCGAGACCACGGCCAACTAATTAAGGCCAAGGAAATAGAAAGAACTTTTAAAGAACTCAAACTCAACCGCGCTGGCTCAAACGAAGCTTTTCATATAGACCAGCTTCATAAAACCATTACCAGTCACATTAAGACCAATGGCACTATGACTGGCTTTAGCCAAGCCAACCACCCCACACTATATCATTTTTAAACAATAGTTAATACTATGAATCTTTCTATATTTAAAGACCATTCTACACACAGAGTATCCGCCCATGAAATTAAATCTGAGCTACACAAGTTGCATACAGAAGGTCATTTAGATGACCGCCAATACCGTACGCTAGAAGGTGGCTTGCAAGCCATAACTCACACATCAGACCACTCCGTCACCGGCAAAGACCTCCATGACTGGTTGCGCAATGTAAGTACACAACACAGTGACCACATAAGCACCGACAAAGTTCACGACCATCTAGCCCCAGCTTTTGCCAGCCTTATCAAGCATGAATAATTATGATAGACATAGAGAAACTAAAACAAACCTTTAAAGGCAACATTTTAAACGACGCAGACACTAAGAAGGCATTTAGTCGAGACGCTAGTATTTTTGAAATGACTCCGGAAATAGTAGTTCAGCCTAAAACCGTGGAAGACGTGCAAGCTTTAGTTAATTTTGCATCAAGTGCCAAAAAAGAGGGGCAAAATATATCGCTAACTGCTAGGGCTGGCGGTACAGATATGACCGGCGGGAGCATCTCCGAGTCTATTATTATTGACTTTACCAAATATATAAATAATATTGGCTCCATAGAGAACAAGACTATTCAAGTGCAACCCGGAGCCTATTACCGCGATTTAGAAAAAGTCACTCATGCCCAAGGCCTAGAAATGCCTAGCTACCCTGCTTCCAAATCTATCTGTGGAGTTGGTGGCATGGTAGGTAACAATGCTGGTGGCGAAAAATCTCTTGCTTATGGTCAAACCGTGGACTGGGTAGAAAGCTTAGAGGTAATTCTTAGTGATGGCAAAACCTACACTATACAATCTCTAACCGAAGCCGAATTAATTAATAAAATCAAAGAACCATCTTTTCTAGGCGAACTCTATAGAAAGCTCTGGCATTTGGTTTCTACCCACTATGAAGACATAAAAAAGGCAGAACCCACAACCTCCAAAAACTCTGCTGGCTATTTTTTATGGAAAATCTGGGATGGCAAAATGTTCCACCCACAAAAGCTACTCGTGGGTTCACAAGGTACCTTAGGAATTATTACCAATATTAAATTTAAGCTAACAGAAGTACAACCAGTCCAAGAACTGCTAGTGTTATTTGTAAGAGACTTTTCGGAGCTTGGCCAAATAGTTGCTAGCCTCAAACAGTTTCAGCCAGAAAGCTTAGAGCTCTACGACGACCACACTCTTCGCTTGGCTCTTCGCTTCTTGCCCGACATGGCCAAAAAAATGGGCGCCGGCATCTTTAAACTTGCCTGGCAGTTTTTACCAGAAGCTTTTATGGCTCTCCGAGGTGGCTTGCCTAAACTAGTTATTTTGGCTGAGTTTACCGGGACAGACCCACAAAAAGTAAGAGAAAAAGCCAAGCAAGCAGAACACGATATTAACCGCCAGTTTAAAGCCGTAACCCACATTACCAAAAACTCGGCCGAGTCTGAAAAATATTGGACCGTTCGGCGAGAAAGTTTTAATCTTCTTCGCCAGCACGCGCACGGGAAAATATCTTCTCCTTTTGTAGAAGATATTATTGTCCATCCAAGTGACTTACCTACTTTTATTCCAAAACTCAATCAAATCTTTGCCCGCTACCCCAGTTTTGAGTACACTATTGCAGGTCACGCCGGCGATGCCAACTTTCACATTATTCCTTTTGTAGACTTGGCCCAAAAGCACGAACGCGATATGATGCTTAGGCTTTCGGACGAAGTTTACCAACTCATTTCCGATTACCATGGTTCGTTCACCGCTGAGCACAACGATGGCCTAGTTCGTGGACCCTACCTGCACAAAATGTTTAACCCCCACATAATGGAGCTGTTCCGCCAAGTCAAGCGCATGTTTGATCCGCTAGATATTTTTAACCCCCACAAAAAAGTAGACGCCACTATGGAGTACTTTGAGAAACATTTACGAAGAAAGTAAATAAGTAGTCCCTCCTCTGCTAAAGCTATGGCGGGCAAGCAGAATATAGTAGTCTGTTGTCGGTACGCTACTGACAACAGACTACTGATTACTGTATTCCTATTAATACAAAAATTATGAATAATCTCCCACAAACCAACGAAGAGTGGAAGGCTAAATTAGATCCCGAAACCTATCATGTGACCCGTGAAAAAGGCACGGAGACGCCTTTTAGTGGCAAATACGTAAACGAACACAGCAAGGGGGTATATAAGTGTTCCAATTGTGGACTAGAACTATTTTCTTCCGACACCAAGTTTGATTCCGGAACCGGCTGGCCTAGTTTTGATAGTCCAATGAACCGTGAACATATAGAATTGATAGAAGATAATTCTCTTGGCATGCATAGAACCGAAGTAGCTTGCAAGCGTTGTGGTGCCCATTTAGGCCACGTTTTTAATGATGGTCCTGCTCAAACCACGGGACAACGTTTCTGCATTAACTCCTGCTCTCTTAACTTAGAAAAAACGGAATAGTAGCTTATGCAGACACTAGACAGTATACAAAGAATTACCAGACATAAAGACGCAATTTATTCTTTCTTCTTTCAATACAACAACCAATGGCATTTGTATGGTTATGTTCTTCTTGCCTTGGGTATATTTATAGAGGGCGATGCAGTCCTCTTCACAGCTGGTTTCTTAGCTCACCGCGGATTTTTTAATCCAAGCCTAACCTTTCTTTGGGCACTAGTTGGAGCCACTCTTGGCGACATTGTTTGGTATAAACTGGGAGAATATTTAGAGAATAAAGATAACCGGCTAGTGCGTTGGCTTAAGACCGCCACTAACCCGCTTGGCCCTTATTTACTAAATCACCCAAAGAAAAGTT
Organism: uncultured Candidatus Saccharibacteria bacterium; assembly: GCA_964501685.1. Taxonomy (GTDB): domain Bacteria; phylum Patescibacteriota; class Doudnabacteria; order UBA920; family UBA920; genus JAEUSE01. The sequence continues at coordinate 4,531 of CAZCTL010000018.1, read as the reverse complement.
TATTTATCTCCAAGTTTCTTTACGGCATTAACCACGCCATTCTGGCTAAAGCAGGCGCCATGCGCATGCCTTTAAATGAACTAATTAGAAATGATTTACCTGCCAATCTTTTCTGGATAATAACTATCGGAAGCCTTGGCTATGCTTCTAGCGCGGGACTCGTTCACATGCGTCATCCGGTGCGCACTGCTGAGCTAGGACTACTCATTGGAATTCTTACCATAATCATGCTCGCCCACATTTTTGCTTACTTTTTTAAGAAAAAACTTTAGTATCCAAACCCATACAAGCTTGATATACTTATTTTATATGCATAAAAAGCTTGTTTTTTATTGTCTAGGGATAGCACATGTGGGCATCATTTGCTATTTCTGGTGGGAAACTTCCGGGGTAAGAATCCACAGTGGTACTACAGCCACCCTACTTGCTTTTGGCAGGCTGTCGGGACTAATTTTAGTTAGCTTAATCTTGTTACAAGTCGTACTAATGGGCAGAGCTCGATGGCTAGAAAGTGTGTTTGGTTTAGACAAACTAGCTAAACTTCACCGGTTCAACGGCAAATGGTTAACCATCTTTTTAGTTGCTCATCCGCTACTACTGGTCCTTGCCTATAAACGTTCTAGCAGTCTTACTTTTTTGGCTCAACTTTGGAAATTTCAAACTTCTTTTGAAGACGTTTTTAAAGCCAGTTTAGCTGTCCTGCTTCTCCTATTTGTGATTGTTTACTCTATCTTAATGTCCAGAAATAAGTGGGACTTTGAAAAATGGTATTGGGCTCACTTGTCTGTGTACCTAGCCATCCTGCTATCCTTTGGTCATCAAACTAGTATTGGTGGAGATTTTGTAGGCGGTCATCTAATCACGGAGCGTTTTCCTGACCTTACTTGGTTTACTCTATACTGGTATTTGGTTTATGCCTTTGTATTGGGTAGTTTAGGCTGGTATAGATTCATAATGCCCTTATGGTTATTTTACAAATACCGTTTTACCATCACCAAAATTACAAAAGAAACTCCTGATGTATGGTCTATATATATTGGCGGAAATCAGATACACAAGTTTAGATACACAGCCGGGCAGTTTATAATTATTCGTTTTTTAGCCAAAGGCTACTTTTGGCAAGCTCATCCCTTTTCTCTGTCCAGTTACCCAAACAGTGAATATATTCGACTGTCTATAAAAGAAAGCGGTGATTTTACCAAAACTATTAGCAAACTCACGCCAGACACAAAAGTCTACATAGAAGGCCCTTACGGCACACTCACTGCCAAAAAAGCCACTACCAACCATATTCTGATGATTGCGGGAGGCATAGGCATAACCCCCTTCCGTGGCATACTGGAAGACTTAGGCCGAGCCGGAAAAAATGTGGAACTCATATACGCCAACAAAACAGGAGCAGATATTGCATTAAGAACCGAACTTGAAGATTTGGCCGCGAAGTACAAAGTTCGCATCCACCACGTATTGAGCAGCCAAACTGATTTTTCTGAACTCCTGACTCATAATTCACAACTCATAACTCAGTCCTCTGGTTTTGTAACCCCAGAACTCATTCAGCAACTCGTCCCCGACACCTCCACCCGCGAAGTCTTCCTTTGCGGTCCCCCGCCTATGCTGAATGCGCTCCTGAAGTCTCTCCCGACCCTCGGCATCCCCAAATCCAAAATCTACTACGAAAAGTTTTCGCTGTGAGAATGAACTGGTCACCCATGCTATGATTAAGTAGTATTAGTGTTTATTCGCAATGCATTTATAGATCCGCATCGCATTATGAAAATTACTTTCTTCGGAGCGGCACAAAAAGTTACTGGCTCCAAACACTTAATAGAAACAAATGGGTTTAAAATTTTACTTGACTGCGGTCTGCATCAAGGCAGACGCAGGGAAGCTAATGAATTAAACAGTAACTTTCCTTTTAATCCCAGTGAGATAGACGCGGTTATACTTTCTCACGGTCACGCGGACCATTGTGGTATGTTACCGCTCTTGGTTAAGAGTGGTTTTAAGGGAAGTATTTATGCAAATCCTGCCACCGTAGATGTAGCAGGCTACATTATGCGTGACAGCGCCAAAATTCAAGAGCAGGATGCTACTTACCACAATAATCACCTAAGACCAGACGAAGAACCCATTGTTCCCCTTTACTCCACCGAAGATGTAGAGCAAGCAGTAGCACGCTTTAAAGCCATACCTTATTTTTGGCATAGCAAAGAGTGGACTAGGCTGAATGATAATATTCGGTTTAAGTTATATGATGCCGGACACATTTTAGGCTCTAGCATAGTCCTGCTTGAAATAACAGAAGAAGGTAAAACCAAAACCGTAGCTTTTACCGGCGACATTGGCCACAAAGACACACCGCTCTTGCGCGACCCAGAGAATATTGCGGAACCAGTTAACATACTTATTTCCGAATGCACATACGGCAATCGCATACATAAAACTTTAGATGAAGCCAAAGCAAACTTGGCTAAACTCATTAGTTTAGCATTTGAGCACAAAAGCAAAATAATTGTACCCTCTTTTTCGCTGGGGCGAACACAAGAGCTTATATACATATTGCATCAGCTTACAGATAGTGGCGACATTCCACGCCTACCCATATACATAGATAGTCCACTTGCAGCCAATCTTGGAGACGTCTTCATAAAACACGCTCAAGAATACGACGAAGCCACCTGGAAAGACTTTACCATACCAGGAGAAGCCCCGCTGGCTTTCCGTAATCTGGAATACACACACTCAGTAGAAGACTCTAAGCGCCTAAATACCCTCCCCGGTCCTTTTATGATTATTTCTGCCTCCGGCATGTGTGAGGGTGGTCGGGTAGTGCACCACTTAAAAAATAACATCACCGACGAGCACGCAATTATTATGTTCACCGGTTACCAGGCAGAAGGCACACTGGGTAGGAAAATTATAGAAGGTGTGAGCCCAGTCAAAATCATGGGAGAAGGGTACCCAGTCCGTGCACACATAGTAAAGTTTAACGAGTTTTCTGCCCATGCCGACCAAAACCAGCTCCTAGAATACATTACAGGTCTGCACGGTTTAGAAACAGTCTTCTTAGTGCACACAGAAACGGACCAGGCCACCACTTTTGCTCCCTTACTTAAAGATAAAATGCCTACGGTAGACGTTATAGTCCCCAAGTTTAGAGATAGTTTTGAAGTGTAAAGAAAGTAAGGAGTAAATAGTAATAAGTAATTAGAAAACAAGCTTTTCCTTGTGGAAAAGCTTGTTTATGTATATATTTCTGTTCGTGCTTATTACTCCTTACTAATTACTAAGCATCTACTTTATAATCCTACTCGCCAGTTTATAAAACCAGCGACTAAGGGTTAGCTCAAATCTTTTTGTAATTTTTTGTATCATAGTATGGAAAGTCTTAACACTAGTAGCCGAAAAGTTTTTTAGATGCGAATCATGTACTCGTGCCTGAGTCAAATAAAATAACTCTTCGGCTACGGTAAAATATCAGCTACTCACACCTTTGAAATTATAGCACCACCCATTAAACTTGAAAAGTCCGCCAAATGGGCATACAATATGCAAGCAACTAAACTACCAAATATATGAATAAACACACAGGCATAGATAAATTGCTTGCCATCAATAAAAGTCATGCAGGTCACTATGACGCCCCAGAAAACACTCTAGCACGCAGATTATATCGTGCAAAACATCCAACAGAAGTTGGTGTATTTAAATGTATGGACGGCAGGCTTCACTTGCCAGTTATGACCAACACAGCAATAGGTATAATGCAGCCATGGCGAAACCTAGGTGGAAAATTTAATCTAGGCTGGCCAGGACTGCTCTATACTGTACGGGAGTGGGTTAACTACGGCATATGCCGAGGACGAAACTGCATGCCCATAGCCACATACCACTTTTCTCGTGGAGACAAACACCGAGGTTGTAAGGGCTTTAGTTACGACACCGAAGCAGCCAAAGCATTCTCCAAAAGCTACAAAGAACAGTTTGATAAAGTTTTTGGTAAAGGTCCGGTTTACGCAATACAAATGGGTATAGAAACGGATTTAGAAGCCCTCATTTTGCATGGTGATAACGGCGAGATAGTAGACCTATCAGAGATTGCGGATACGACGTTTGGTAGCCTAGAAAAACTTATAGCTAGACTTTATCCGGACATGCCTCCGGTTATGCAAGCAGACTTGCTACCCATAGTTTCTGGTAACATCGCGCACATTGCAGAAATAAAAGCAGATAACAGACCCATAGCCGAAGCTGAACACAAAGAATGGGTGCTGGGTATAGGCCGTGGCTTTGACTGGCTACACGAAATTAATAGTGCGCTTTTAATTGGCCCCTACGATCCCAGACTTTGGAAAACCATTGCGGTTGGTGCTGGCTTACTATTAGATAATATAAATAGCGGACGCATAGACCCTAAAAACGGCGTAGTACTTATGACTTCCGCCATTTACCGCGATCCAATTGGCTCTAACCGCAACCTAGCAGAGGAAAAAACTAAGTTCCTGCACGACTTTGCCGTAGAAGTTAT
>CAZCTL010000017.1:0-15232 GCA_964501685.1 uncultured Candidatus Saccharibacteria bacterium | reverse complement strand
GTGGGTCGATACCGAAGTGGTCAAACGGGGCTGACTGTAAATCAGCTGGCTTATGCCTTCGTAGGTTCGAATCCTACTCGGCCCACCATAAAGAAAGAGTCTGTCATGCACAGACTCTTTCTTTATGGTTAGGTAAGAGAAGGATTCGAAAAGAGTGGTTCCGTACCGCGGAAACTTCATGCGAATACTTGCAGCATGAAGTAACGGCGGGGTCGGCACGAGCTTGAATGGAAGTGAATTCCATCCATCGCGAATTCGTTAGGTGAGAACTGAAACGACTCTTACGGAGTTAAAGTTCCACCGTGGGTGACCGAATCCTACTCGGCCCACCATATAATAAAACCATCCACTTGGATGGTTTTATAATTTATACATGTACCTTGGAACTATTCGCGCGAATTAGAGAATATAGACACACAAAACTAAAATTTAAAACCAGCCACCATAGTTATAGCTAGCTTGCGCGTAACTTGTCCATCCGGAAATAGCTTAGCAAAATGTTCGTGAATTTCTTGCTTTACAACCGGTTTTAGTGCTTCAGGAACATAATTCCAAAGACTTGTAGATTCAAAATAATTTACGTAATTCTCCAAAGGTCGCACTTCTTGCACATACAGCTGTTTCGCTTGAATATTTTTAAACTGACTTTGGTTTAAAATTTGCTCTGGATTAAAATTTTCATACACAGTAGGTAATTTTTTACCAACAGCTTTCTCAACAATAGCACGATAATCTCCAGAAAAGGCCTCCACTTCCCTGCGATGCACCACACAAAAAGCACCTCCAATTTTTAATACTCTGTATATTTCAGTCACGGCCTCTGGAGTATCAAACCAATGAAATGCAGTGAAGGCAGTGGCGCCATCAAAATAATTATCCGTAAAGGGTAAGTGCTCAGCGGGAGCAACAACGTATTCAACCTCACCACCAGACTCTTTAGCCTCGTGAATCATAGATTCCGACACATCGCTTCCAACAACTCTAAACCCGTTGTCGACTAATTGTCTAGTTGAAATGCCTGTTCCACAACCCAAATCAAGAACTAACGGATTTGTACCTAAAATAACTGCACGACACCAATTCAGAACTTCTTTAGGATACCCTTTCCGTACCTTTGTATAGGCATTGGCCAATGGACTAAAGTTACCGTATATTTGATTGGGCTTTGCTGTTAACATAATACTAGTTTAGTAAATATATATACTATTCGCAAAACGCATACAAGACTAAACCAATGTTACAAAAATCACCTGTTACGGTGATTTTTACTGGAGCCGAGATCGGGGATCGAACCCGAGACCTCATCCTTACCATTTACTTGCCCACCCACTTATTCCCTATTTTGTTTAGAAATAAGGGAGAAACAGTATATATATTCACAATTTTTCTAGCCGCTGCAATGACCTATTTTACACAGATTTATAACTAAAAATAAGTTATAAATATTCACTGCAACAGAGGATATTTATTTGTAAAGAAGCTAACAGTACTATTATTTTACTTCATTTATATCAGCTTATCAATACGGGCAATAGTCTCTACATCACCGAGCATCGCCCTTGGGGGCATACAGCGTAAATAGACTGCTGTCATACGTATGTCATTATGTCCAAGAAGCTCCTTGATTTTATACACATCGCTGCCCTGCGCTAACAAGTTTGTTGCGAAAGTGTGACGAAACCTATGCACGTGAAATTTTACTCCCGATAACTTGGAAACTTTTGCCACCAAATGCTTGAGCCCCTGCTCACTCAACGGACGGTCACCATGCTCGCTTACGAATAAAAACGGTGTAGTGCGACTATATCTTTTCCGTTCTTCCAAATAATCATCAATAGCATTTGTAACTGCTGAATTGAGAGGTATAACACGGTCTTTTCCCGATTTAGAAGTCTCACCCCGCACTAACAATTCATGATTCTTGAAGTTGAGGTCTGTAATTTTCAAACCAAGCAATTCCCCTTTACGAATTCCGCAATTCAAAAGAATAGAGAATATACTGATGTTCCGCTTTTTGACCAGATTATTGACCCATGGAATGTTGAAGGTTATGGCTACCAGTATCTTTTCAATGTCTTCTCGTGCGATAAACTTTCTGTCGGTGTAAGAAACATTCGGACGGTCTACACCATCAAAAGGACTATCTTTGATAATATTTTTCACTTTTAGCCAATTGAAGAATACATCAAGCTTGCTGCGATACGTTAGTACCGTACTGGATTTTACCCCAGATTTGATTTGACCTTTTCCCACTATACGTTTGCGTATTTGAAGCTCTCTGAAAAAACCACTAACGGCTTTTGAAGTAAGAGCCGATGGCTCATCTATTGTTGGCACGAGCTTTCTAAACAACTCATAAGCGGCACGATAACCCTTTATAGTTGCCAATTTCCTCCCCGAAGAAAACTGCTGGAGTTCAATAAACTCCTCAAATAGACTGTCTAGCTTAGACATAATGTTCAGTCCTATTTGGTAGAGCCATACGAAAACCCTCTGGAACTAATACCCATGTTTCCACTAAAGCTCTACCACTAAATGATAGAAGTCTATTACGGTACAATTTAGGTATTAGACCCAGAGGGTCTATATATAATTTTTAGATACTTTTTCTGTACAGAATGTATCGTGGGCTTAGAATAACAAACCGCAAATAACAGTGCAAGCCGAACTTGTGGATATCTCAAACGAATTACCTATAATCGTAAACTATCATAGTGTAATTACCAATAGTGTTGGCATCAATATAATATTCACCCTTACCGTATAAAATGGTCTCGTCCTTGATTGCGGAAGCACTATTCATGATTGCTGCACTCGGCAAGTTACTACCGACTTTGTATGCAAACGCTTGGCACAGAGTGGCATTTGAGTCGCCTTTGCAGTCATAGGCAATTTTGAACCTGTCGCCTGTGATGGTAAACGGTTCAGACTTTTTGGCACCATTGCCAGTAAACTTGAATGCTTCAATATATTGTTTTTGTGAAGCTGCTGGGGCAGGTTGAGTATTGGCTGTAGTCTGTTCACCTTGTGACGTAGGTTGTGCAGCCTGCTTATTACCTTTGCCCATAGAGCCAATTATTGCAAATACGAATATCGCCGCAATAACGATAAACCACCATCGCTTATAAAATGGCTTTTTGGCTACGCTTGTTGTTTGATTGTCCATACTTTGTCCTTTGTCGGTTTTTGCTCCACAGGGTAGCATAAAGCCCCCCGCCAGGAGCTTGGGACTTTCGCCCCAAACGTACGAGTTTCCCCGTACGACCGACAAAGGAACCCTGACGAGGGGTTCTATATCTTTGTCGGTTTTTATGACCATATCCGTAAGTTTCCCTACGGGGTTAGGTCACTAATTTATTGAATTATACGGGTATTATATCACGAATCTATTGATAAAAAAACAAGCGCCGTGTCCCTCCTGTTGTACAGGTGGGGCGTGCGCTTGGTATGAAGTCCGTGAAAGATTCCGTGGCTCGGTCAATTACCACCGCCTTTCACTTCCGAAAAATTGCAGCGTGGTACTGATTTAGTCGCTGCGGCATACGATACCGCAGTCGTAGCCACCATGCGATGGTGTAACCGTTGATGAACGCGCCAACTGCCAAACCATACTTTTTGCAAGCAAGCGCCGCTCGGATGAGTCGTGCTTGCAGGCCAGAAAGTATGACCAGCTTGTGGAAGAGGCGGGCGGGTTGGGCTGTATTAGCTATCCCAATGGCTTGCAGTAGCAGCTCAATTGCTTCGCTGTGCTTGCTGTTCAAGGATTTTGCTTCAGCCAAATGACCGAGATACTCTGCCTCGGTATGGTCGCCTTTAGTAATCAACTCGTACGCTGCGCCGTAAGCACTTTCTGCCTGTGGTGCGTCATTGCGGAGCAAGAACGTGTCACCCTGCCGCAAGTAGAACACGGCCTTTTCTGGCTCTGCGATTGGTAACGCCAGACCGTGGGCAACATTTTCTTCCATGTTCATAAGATGCACCTCATTCCCTGTGTTTTGGAATAAGTGCTTATAGCATAGAATCCGATGCCCCAATGCACTAGCGACAAGATTGAGTTGACCGACTGCTTGAGCTTGCAGTATCACCTCGGTAAGCAAAGCCATTGCCTCGTAAGGCTGGCCTTGCTCTCTTAGTTTCTCTGCATACTCAATCTGTTGACGCAGGTCGTTAGGGTCGTTCGTTTCTTCTGGTAAATCGGGGTTGAAAATGTACTTCCCACAGTCAACACAATAGGGTTGAAAAGGAAAGTCTGTGCTTACCATTTCGGCCGTTGTTGGGTGACCTAAATCGCATTCGCCGCTTTTTCGCTTAGCGAGCGACTTACCAAAAGTCGCTTCAAAACGAACTTCGTTGAACCGCTCATTGGGGAAGCCGCAGAAAACGCAGAACGCGGCGACTTCATCAATAGGATTTTTGCAACGAGCACAGTTATCCTTTCCCATTTCGGCAAGCGTGACGCGGCCGCCAGTCTGCTTATTCATACTGCTTACGCTCCTTTTTGGAATCCAGTCTTTGCCTTGAGAGCAGCGAGAATCCACCCGCCAACTCCCGTGAGAATGAGCACGCTCGTGCCCAGTAGGTAAGGCCAGCGCCAGTTACTGCCATCAAACCACTTCCACGACTGCACTTCAGCGTAGACAAGCAGTCCAATAACTGGAACAAGCACTAGGACGTCTGCCATGGGCATGAGGTAGCCCGTTGGTGCGTGAGTGGCCTTCGCCAACTCCCACGGGTCGCCATTGGCAAGCAAGAAGCCGCCAATGCGATGCACCATCGTATCTAGTCGCATGATGAGACCAAGCATGGTCACAGTGAACGGCGGTACCCACAGGGCATACCAACCATCGTTGGTTGCGTGGCACTTTTGGCACAGCCACAACATCACGAGAATTACCACCATGATGAGTGCAATATGCAAAAGGTCAATTGCGGTTATTTGTGAACGGTACGGACTATAGTCCATTGTACCTCCTTAGCTCTTGGTTTGGATTTAGCCGCACGGCTAGCCAAGAGACTAAGTATTATACTGAAAAACGGGCAAAATTGCAATAGCAAGCAATTCCCCCTTCCTACCTAGAAGCAAAAGCAGCGAATTCTTCTATTGAATTCGCTGCTTTTATTGCACAATTATGTATGAACCCTTTTGCTTCGTTTTCTCAAGGCGTCTTTACCCCCTTCTAGTACTTGGAGGATGGAAGATACTGTATTTGGGTTTTCAAGAGACCCTTTTTCGCAATAAGGATTAGCCTCACTAATAAAAGCGTTGACTAAGTCCGAGTCTCCAAGAACTACGATATTAGCACTGTGTGTGCATATTATTATCTGTCTATTCATTTTTTGTTCCCGAATGAGCGGAATAATTCTAGAAACTAGTAAACCAGAGTCTAAATGGTCTTCGGGTTGGTCTAAGATTATTGGGTGACCGTCAGACCCTACAATTATTTCAAGCATTGTACCGCAACGCTCCCCAAACGACATTCTCTGCTTTCCCAAAGTCTTTCCTTTATACGTAACTTCGCGGGTTCCAAGCTCCGCCCTAGACTTCAGACGTAAAATCAAATCCTCTCTTAGTATCGCAGTTTCTTCACGAGCAAAGAACCATTCAACGGTTTCTTCTTTTCCAGAACTAGTTTGCAAGTCTGGTTTCTGATTATTTTCTAGTAAATAAATAATGGCTTCTGTACTAAGTCCTAAGCTGCCATGCATCTCCTCAACCAGCTCCTCAACATTGTTAGACTTTATTGGGGATTTGATTTTGAATTCTTTTTGATACTTCTTTGTAAAGTAGCTGCTGCTTGCCATGAATTGTTCAGCAATCCATGCTGATAAATAGTTTTCGGGGTCATCCCAGTTCGCAACAATATTCCCAGACCTGAACTTCTGATTGAATTCATCTATCAGCCTCTCATTTTCTACCTGCCATTCTTTTACCTTCTCACTTACCACTGCAGACAGTTCTTCGTGTTTTTCTTTAGCAGCATCTGCTTTTTTTACTTCAATTTCTAATTCTTTGAGTCGCCGTTTTACATCAACTAGCATCTTACTTCTTGATTCGTATTCCTGTTTGGTTATTTTTATCTTATTTTCTTTGGCATACTCCAACAGACCATCTTCAAGTTCTTTTTTACGAGCTTCAATAGCTTTCTTAGTTGCGCTATTTTCAATATCTATTTTGATTTGCTTCAGCTCATCAAATTGTTTCGCAAAACCAGTCTCTTTGAGTTCATATAGTTTGTCTGTATGCGCAATCATAACCTCCTCGTCCGCGAATAAAGTACTAACCTCGGCCTTTTCGGGAAAATCTAAAAACGAAAACTCTTCCGTAATGGCCTCTAGCGCTTCCGTCATCTCGTCAATCCCTTTTACAAAATCAGCGATTTTTTCTAGCTTTTGCTTCTCAATAGTAATATCTTTGATAATAGTCTTACACTCGGGGTCGTTGAGTTTTGCCAAATAACCTTCTATCTCTTTTTGACTAACAACTAAATCACGAATTTGTAGCTTCAAATCAAACTTGGTCAAATACTGAAGTCTAAAAATACCAAGTTTTTCCTTACCATCTAATATCGTTTCTTCTAATTCTTGGATTACGGGAGAGACAAGCATTTGGTCAAGATAGGCGGCAATTTTTTCTTGACTTGTCGCCACATCTTCAATTTTGCCTTGTGGCCAATACTCAATACGAAAAGGAGGGCTATAAAAAGGGTCGTTTATCTCGCCCACTGCCCTTGTCACTTCATGGACTTCTCCACCCATAGAATAGACAACTTTTATTTCAATATCGGGATAATCGTTTGCGAGAAATTCAATAAAAGGTAGGTCACCATCCCTACCACGGCTTTCTTTCTGATGTTCATCAAAAACAAAACTAATTGCTTCGGCCAAAATAGATTTTCCAGTAGCACGAGCACCTATAATTGATGTAAGGTTGGGGCTAAAAGCTATGGGCTTATCTAAATGGAATAAAGGACAGCGGTCTTTGTCCTGTGCATCCCCATGATTTCCAGAATTTAGCAATTCGACAGATATAATTTGAGGATACAAATAAACGGGCTCATTTTTTTCAAGCGAAACCCGTATATCTGGTTCGTAAATCATTTGCACTACACCTTCAAAAGTTGCATCGGACTTTATCCATGTATATTTTGAACCGACATCTGCAAGCTTATGAGCGTCAGAGGCACTTATAACTGGTTTGGGTTCACCAACGCCAGCGCCTCTATCCGATAAAAAGAAAGTTCTGTCTCCATTATTTCCGAAAAATGCATGGCAGTACTTATCAAACTCTATTGCAATTCTTGTACCTCTCCCTGCATCAGAAGACCTGAAACCTCCGTAACCTCCTGGAACACCAATAATTATATAATCACGAAGAGGAGTAAATCCTTTCAGCGCCTCTTCCAAGGCCGACTTTTCTACTGCAATCTTTTCATAGCCTCCTGCGCTTCTGATATCATCGTCAGTGCAATGTAGCATGTTTTGCTGATTGTCAGTTGGAAATATTGCCAACCTAGTCAGAAAGTCCTTTATTTTTTGGACAGGTACGATTCTTTCGTCTGCAAATAGAACATGGATATTTATAAAATCACCATCCTCATTTTTTCTATCTAATCTAAACTCTATATTCGGCAGTATAAGTTTTATATTGGGTAATTTTCCATCAACCTTTGCTTGAAGCATCTTCTCATAACCACCAATTGCGAAATAGTCTGTCACACCTATAACGGATAAGCTTGTCCCAGCTATAGTATCAAAAAAAGACTGCCATTTTTCATCAGCGGTAGCACCTTCATATTGATTGGCAAGTTTAGTATCAGGTGTATGAAGGTGCAAATCACACTTCACCCATTCCGAACCCTTATATATTATTGGTTTAGGCGCCATATTTTAGATGAATTATATATGAAAATCCAAAATTCACTTATATTATAGCGCTAAAGCAGGGTAAAAGGAATCAGTCCTCTGATTTCACTTCCAAAGCTTGGGATACAAACATTGCTATTACATCTCTAGCCTCCTGTTGGTCAGGCGCAGTTTCAGCTAAGCCGAGACTGTGGGTCGGTTGACGCCAATTACTAGCTCTGCTCGAAAACTCTTGTGGTCGCTTGCGTTCCAAATACTTCATAGCAAGACGTGCATTACCTTGAACAATAGCATTTATAACTGTTCTTCTTGCTACCAAAACTGGATAGAAACGTAATGCAGCAATTCTGTCGGAAAATTCGGGGTATTGCTTACAAAACTCATAGTAGGTATCTTTATGAATGCCCGCATAAACGCAGGCTTCTTCTACAGTACAATCATACATAAAGGCCTGCTCTAATTTCCCGACTACTTGTTGCGTAATTACTCGTGGCCTACCTACCTTGCTTTTACCTACATGACGACTATCAGCCTCCAGCGTAAATGAATGTCGTGACCCATATTCACCTGCAAGCTCAACAAGTGCCAGTTTGTTAGATATTGATTTTGTCAAAGATTTTGTTTTCATATAAGTCACAGGTTATTGAGGGGGTGTTTTGTTATTTGTTCACGCAGATGTTCGGCTGTTGCAGAAAGATAAATGGTCGTAGTTTTGATATCATTATGTCCCATCATCCGAGACAAACTATAGATATCACAGCCACCTTCGAGCATAAGAGTGGCAAAGGTATGTCTAAGTTTGTGAACACTAAACTTTATACTTGAGGCTTTGCGAACAGTTTCGACCAACCTTTTCATGCCAGTGTCCGAAAAACCAATATTACGGTTGAGTGAGGCAAAGAATTCAGGGCAAGTCTTCCCCAATCTTTTGCGTTCTATAAGGTATTGCGTTAGGCTTTCCGCTAATGTATAAGATATAGGGATTATACGGTCTTTGTTCCCCTTCCCCTGCCGAACAAATAAGGTTAGATTTTCTAAATCAATGTCTGCGAATTTGAGCCCTAGTAACTCCTGTTTTCGTATACCAGTATAAATAAAGGTTGAAAAAATAGCGTGGTTGCGATAACGTAAAAACTTATATTGGTACGGGAAGTTACTCACCACCTCAAGAAGCCTCATGGCTTCCTGTTTTGTTAGCTTAGATGGAATGCGCTTTTCTAACTTTGGCACTTCTATATGCTCTGCGGGATTAGTAGTCATGTAACCCTCTTGCACACACCATCTGAAAAATACAACTAATGATTTGAGAAAGGTGATATATGTATGCGTACCCCAACCATTTTCTGTACGGCCACGAAAGAACAAATCCCTAACACTACCTTCTGTAATTTGGCCAAAATCGGTAATGCCACTCCTAGAAAGATAATAGCGTACCACAAACCTGTAACGCCTGATGGTATGAGGTGAGTAACCACGTATATGTTTTGAGTAGTCGTAAAACCTTTGCGCTACAAGATTTATATCCATAAAAATAAAAACACTCCAATCAACATATTGCAGTGTTTTTACATGGAGCCGTTGTGCGGGATCGAACCGCAGACCTTCTCCTTCACTTACACCTTCACTTCTCCCGACAATTCAGGATTATAAAAGGGTTAGACTGTATCTCACGCATACCTTTCGGCTTAGCGTCCCTTGTCAGTCGTTCGGGCGTATTTGTACTACGCCACGGTCTTACCCCTTGCAGGGCTTTGACCGTAATTCGGGTTACATCATACAATTTCTTATATGACAGGCAAGAGTCATGTGACTCACCATGGAGATGCTCTACCAACTGAGCTACAACGGCACGAATTGTGAATGAACTTATCCCCAAGTTTTATCTTGAGCCGATGACCTGTTTTCGGTGGGATATGGTCATGGGATTTGGATTTTTTACTATAAGGCTCTTAGCCTAGAGCAAATCCCCGATAACAAACTAGACCTGTTTATTACCATGGAGATGCTCTACCAACTGAGCTACAACGGCCCAGGTAAAGAATGAATTCATTTCATCTCAATTTAATATAACCATCAGCAATCATCTTTTCTACATAATCTTTTCTTTTTAAACGCTTTATTCTTAACTCCACCTGTCTTGCCTCTAGTAAAGTTGGATACTCCTGAGACAAAACTAATTTTGGATTTATACGTCGCTGTGTAGTCCAGGTATGCCCATGTACGTGTTGAATTAGCCTTCTAGCTAAATTATTGGTACTGCCTATATAGTATTTTCCACTATCGTCACTTAGAATATACACATAACCTGGCATATATTTTATGCAACCAACCCTTTTCTGGTCTCTAGATACTTAGCATTGCCAGGATCTAGCTGTAAAGCAATATCTAAGTTTATGAGGGCTTTTTCCGGGTTACCCAAACTTTCGTAGGCCAGACTTAGGTTATAATACCGGTTTGGCTGAGTAGAATCAAGAGCAATAGATTTTTCATAGCTCTTAACAGCTTCTGCATAACCTGCTAAATGATATTGCGCATATCCAAGCCTTGCCCAATACATAGGACTTTGGTCCATCCCAGTTCCCATATTTTCCAGAAGTTTTCGGGCTTCAAAATACTTCCTATTGTCTAATAATTTCTTTACCACGACCATAGTATCACCTTCAGTAACTACTTTCGGACCAATGGCAGAAGTTGTGGTCAATTTATTAGCAATTTGAACTGGTGCGTTAGAAACCGAATCTGTGGTCATAATACTGACTTCTTTTTTGTGATTGATAGTTTTTTCAAAATTCGGTTTTGTTTTAGTTTGGATCTTACTTACCCCCTTTGAAACCACAGTCTTAGCGGAATTGACTGTTTTTTTAAGCACCCGGCTATTTTCTGTAAGAAGTTGCTTCATCCGTAACTTTGAACCAAGAGGACTATGTATTCCTTTCGCTTCCAACACAAACCGCCAAATGCTCCGAGCGTAACCTTTTAGAATAAACCAAACACCTAATCTAGCTCCTTTTCCAGCTACATCCCCCTTTGCTAATTCCTCTCTGGCTTCTGGAATACGTCTACCCAGCAGGACCAAAAGACCTGTAACTGCAACAAACAAAATTACGTTGGGTAAGATGTAGGCAGACATAAATATTTTGCACAAATTCACCAATAGCACAAATTACACAAAACTTTGATTCGTGATATTAGTGTAATTCGTGCATTAGTGAAAAATAATTTTAGTTTCCAAGCACAAAACGAGCAAATCTACGAATTTGTACATTTTCGCCCATTTTTGCTACTGCGTGTGCAACAACTTCCTGAATTTTTTTGTTAGGATCTTTTACAAATGGCTGTTCAAGCAAACACACTTCCTCATAATACTTTTGGATACGTCCTGAAAGCATTTTCTCTACAATATCATCTGGTTTACCTGCCACATCAGCCTTATAAATTTCTTTCTCTTTTTCAATTACCTCTGCCGGCACGTCTGCAATAGATACATACAAAGGATTGCTGGCCGCAATATGTAGAGCCAACTCGCGCGCTAAATGTTTAAAGTCATCGGTACGAGCCACAAAGTCTGTCTCACAGTTCAACTCCACTAAAACACCTATACGTCCCCCACCATGAATATAACTTTCCACTATACCTTCATGAGCAACTCTATCAGCCTTTTTGGCCATTTTAGTTACTCCTTTTTTACGAAGATACTCAACTGCGGCTTCTTTATCTCCACCAGAAGCATCTAAAGCCTCTTTTACATCCATCATACCAGCGCCGGTTATTTCTCTGACTTCTTTGATTAGGTCGTTAGACATATGTTTATTGCAAATTGCAAATTGATAATTGCTCCGACGTTTCAGTCGGAGCTCCGACCAATGCGTCGGAGCAAATTGGAATACAAGTTCAATCTGCAATCTAAAATCTGCAATCTAAAATTAATTTGCGTTTTCTGTTTCTTTAGCTATCACCGGTGAAGCGGGTTGCTCTTGGGCTACTGCGCCAAAACGTTGTTTGCCCCCACTAATCGCCTCAGCTATAACCGAGACCACCAGTTTAACCGCCTTAGAAGCATCGTCATTGCATGGTATAGGAAAATCTATTAACGCCGGATCGCTGTTGCTATCTACTAAACCGACAACTGGTATATGCATTTTGCGAGCTTCACGCACTGCAGTATCATCATGATTAACATCGGCTACAAACACCATCTCCGGAAGTTTACGCATACTTCTCATTCCTTCAAAAAGTTTTTGTAGTTTTATAATTTCACGTTCAATTAGCAAACGCTCTTTCTTAGTATATTGCGCGGCTAATTCTCCATTGGCCTGCAATTCTTGCAATTTCTCAAGCTTCCTGATAGTTTTTTGAATTGTTCTAAAGTTAGTAAAAGTACCACCCAACCACCTAGTTGTAACATAGGGCATACCACAAGCTTCAGCCGACTCTCGTACTGCTTCTCTGGACTGGCGCTTAGTACCAATAAATAATATGGTTCCACCCAAGGCCGCCTTGTCGGATAGGCTACTAGAAGCTTTAAGTAAGGCCTCGCGTGTCTTTGCCAAGTCCAAAATATGAATGTTATTTCTAACAGTATATATAAATGGCTTCATTCTTGGGTTCCACCTACTGGTGGTGTGTCCAAAATGAGCCCCACTCTTGAGGAGCTCTAATAAGGTAACATCTTTCATAATTGTGTCCTTTTTTCTTCTACCGTACAGCCCCGCCCTTTGCTTACCTTGCACCTAATAGTCTTGATAAAACCATCAAACACTATAGACCTAAACTTTTAGATATTTAAGACAGCCAAAGGGCGGGGAGGAAATATGTATGGTATGCTTAATTAATTGAGTCATGAATTATGAGTTATGAGTTATGAGTTATGAATAAGTCCTTTAAATTCCTAATTCATGACTCCTGACTCTTAATTCAAGCTTCTAAGATTTTACCATCCCTTGACCAAAATGGCAAGAGAACCTATAATAGTACGGATTGGATTATCCGCAAACCTGCTGCGTTGCACCTCCAAATCCTCAAATAATTTGATGTTTCTATATGAAGAAAACTATTCATCCACAATTTTTTAAAACTGCTACCGTTACCTGTGCTTCTTGCAATAACACCTTTCAGACAGGCTCCACTAAAGAAATCCTAAATACTGAAATTTGTAACAACTGCCACCCATTTTACACTGGTAAACAGCACCTCATAGACACCGCTGGTACCGTAGAGCGCTTTAAGCAAAAACTTGCAAAGGCAGAAACTGCTAAAGCTGTAGTAACCGTTAAAAAGCCTCGTAAGGTCCGGGCAAAAGCTTAAACAAAAACCAGAGACCACCTGCCACTCAAGTTTAGGGTCAGGTGGTTTTATGTTGCAGAAGCAAGTTGTATGTTGTACAGTTGTAAGTAGTAAGTAACAAAATTCGCCACATACAACCTACAACTTTACAACTTACTACATATTTATCTTTATGAATCCAACTTTCCAAAAAATCTTAAACGAGTACGAAGAACTTACCACCAAGATGGCTAAAGGCAACTTGGATAATTTGGCACTTGTGGGCAAGCGCCAAGCGGAATTAGCCGGGATAGTAGAAAAAATCCACCGACTAGAAAAAACAGAAAAACAGATCAGAGAAAATGAAGAGTTAGCTAAGGACAGCGAAGGAGAAATGCAACTACTTGCCCACGAAGAAATTAAACTACTGCAAGTAGAAGGTAATAGCTTGCTAGAGGCAATTGAATCCGAGCTACTACCCAAAGATCCGCATGAGGATAAAAACATTGTTGTAGAAATGCGCGCCGGCGCAGGTGGTGACGAGTCTACTCTTTTTGCAGCAGAGCTGTTCCGTGCCTACGGCAAGTTTGCCGAAAGCAAAGGCCTTAAAGTCCACATAGTCTCTAACTCTAAGAGCGAAGTGGGTGGATTTAAAGAAATTATTTTTGAGGTGCTAGGGGGTAGCAACACTGTTGGTCCTTACAGTATTTTTAAATACGAATCTGGTGTGCACAGAGTACAGCGAGTTCCGGAGACAGAAAAGCAAGGTCGTGTACACACTTCTACCATTACGGTAGCTGTATTACCCGAACTAGAAGAAACAGATTACGCCATAGACCCAAAAGACTTAAAAATAGAAGCTACCACCAGCTCCGGCCACGGTGGTCAAAGTGTGAACACCACCTACTCGGCAATTCGTATTGTACACATTCCTACTGGCATTACTGCCCAGTGTCAAGACGAACGAAGCCAAGCCCAGAACCGAGAAAAAGCTTTGGCGGTCATACGAGCACGCGTAGCTGCGCACTACAAGGAAATAGAAGACAAAAAGCTAAAAAGTGCCCGGCTAAGCCAAATCGGCACCGGCGACCGTAGCGAAAAAATTCGCACCTACAACTTTCCCCAAGACCGCGTCACCGACCACCGTATAAACGAAAACTTCAATCAAATTAGCCTAATAATGGAAGGCAAACTGGACTTAATTTTTGAAGCCCTGCAAAAAGCAGATTTGCGGTTAAAAAAAGAAGCGTTGCAAAGCTGAATTATGAGTTAGGAGTCAGGAGTTATGAATAAATCCTAAATTCATGACTCATAATTCATGACTCCTAATTCTAAACTGCATGACTATTCAACAAGTCCTCAAAGTTAATAAAAAAATAGAGATAGAACTTCTCCTCTGTCATGTCCTTGGCAAACCCAAGGAGTTTTTATATTTACATCCGGAAACTAAATTAACAAGTAAGCAATTAAGTAGTCTCGCAAAACTAATAAAACGAAGACAAGCAGGAGAGCCAATAGCTTATATAATAGGTTATAAATATTTCTACGGACTTAAGTTTAAAGTTAACAAACACGTCCTCATCCCCCGCCCAGAAACAGAATGGCTTGTTGAGCACGCACTCCATTTATTCCCTTTTTTAACGGCCGTTAAAAAAGGGAATAAATATTTTAAAGTTTTAGATTTGGGGACTGGGTCGGGATGCATTGCAGTAAGCTTAGCCCACGCACTGTCCACAAGGAGCACCCTTGTGGGACACAAGGGTGCTCCTTGTAAGATTGTTGCAAGTGATATTTCAAACAGTGCGCTAAAAGTAGCTCGTCAAAATGCAATGGCACACAAAGTAGATATAACGTTTGTGAAGAGCGATTTGTTTAAAAATATTTCTGGAAAATTTAATATTATAACTGCCAATCTCCCCTACGTGCCACAAGGCATGTACGAACTCCTTTATAACAATTTAAAATACGAGCCTAAAATTGCTATAACCGACGGTGGAGAAGTTTGGGACATGTATTACCGTTTTTTTGAACAAGTATCAAAACACCTCAAACCCGAAGGTGTTACGCTATTGGAAATAGACGACGGCAGTAAACCCGACCTACAAAA